>JANMAS010000575.1:0-5740 GCA_031359975.1 Burkholderiales bacterium | reverse complement strand
AGCGGCTGGCCGCCGGGTGTGCGCAGGTCGGCCAGCATCTTGATGAGGATCTCGATGTGCTTGCGCAGCAGCGGCTCACCGCCGGTGAGGCGCAGCTTGGTCACGCCGTGGGCAACAAACAACCGTGCCAGCCGCGTGATCTCCTCGAAGCTCAGCAAGGAGGTTTGCGGCAGGAAAGCGTAGTGGCTGTCGAACACCTCGCGCGGCATGCAGTAGCCGCAGCGAAAGTTGCATCGATCGGTGACCGAGATGCGCAGATCGCGCAGCGGCCTGCCGAGCTGGTCGGCGAGCAGGCCGGTGGGCTGGGTGACGATGGCCGACACCTGCGGCACCGAAGCCGCATAGCGCATGTCAGCCAGTGGAATCACACGTTCGCCCATGCCCGCATTGTGCCGCGCCATGAGCCTGCCCGGCCGCCCGAAAGGCTCATACACCGCAGTGCGAAGCACGGAGGTTGCCTGATGAGCCTGCCCGGCCGCCCGAAAGGCTCATACACCGCAGTGCGAAGCACGGAGGTTGCCTGATCGGCGCGAACCGCGCGTCAGGGCGTGGAAGGCCCCGCGCTGCTGGCATCGGCCGCCTGGGCTTCGGGCAGTGCGGCGCGGCGTCCGCCATTGAAGCGTGCGGCCCAGTAGGCTTCGCGCAGGCTCTCGATGCGGACCTTGGCGCCGCTGCGCGGTGAATGGATGAACTTGCCATCACCGATGTAGATGCCCACATGCGAAAACGCGCGGCGCATGGTGTTGAAAAACACCAGGTCGCCCGGTTTCAGATCTTCGCGCTTCACTTGTTCGAGCGCGGTGAGCCTGGCCTGCTCGGCGGCGCGGCGGGGCAGAACCAGGCCGATGCTCATCTCGAACACATGGCGCGTGAAGCCCGAGCAATCGAAGCCGGTGTCGGCCGATTGGCCGCCGCGGCGGTACGGCACGCCCAGGAAGTTCATGGCCGAGAGCACCATGTCCGACGCGCCGTCGCGCACGGATTGCACAATCGTGTCGGGTGAGGGTGGCAGCAAGCCCCGTTCGGCCAGCAAGGCGGTGATCGCGTCGGATGTCGACACGGCGGCTGTGGCGGGCGCTGCATCGGGCTCGGCATACGCAGGGCACATCACGGCGATGCCCAGGGCAGCAGCCAGCAGCAAACGGTTGGTTTGACGGCTCACGGAGGCGGAGGATATCACCGAGGCCGACGGGCTCGAACAGAAAGTACCTTGTAAACATGTACTTACATTTGGAACCGGAAGTGCCGCGAGACAATTCGCGCTTCCCGCTGTCGCGGGCCCACGAGGCCTGCGACAGCTGACGATGGCCCATCAGGAGATCTCATGTTTCGACTCATTGCCGGGGCAATCGCCGCCCACTTCGCGTTCGGCGGCGCGCTCGCCGCGACACCATTGCAAAGGCTGCCCGGACCGGCATTTCCGGTCTTCCAAAGCCCGCTGGCCTTGACAAAGGCCTGCAACACCAACGTGGCGATTGCGCGACGCGAAGAGAAGCGGCTGGAAGGCCAGGCCGCCGGCGCTGGCTGGATCGACGCCTATGACCGGCTGAATGCGCACATCGAAGACATGTCGGCGCCCACCTCCCTGTTAGCCAACGTGCACCCCGACAAGGCCATGCGCCAGGCGGCGGAAGCCTGCGATATCCAGTGGCAGGATTTTTCATCGGCGATGGGGCAGAACGCCACGCTCTACCGCGCCGCCAAGGCCACCCATCCGCGCGACGCGATCGAAGGCCAGCTGCTCAAGACGACGCTCGAAAGCTTCGAAGATGCGGGTGTCTCCCTGGCGCCCAAGGAGAAGGCTCGGGCCAAGGTGATCAGCGACAGGCTCACCGAGTTGTCGCAGCAGTTCGCCCGCAACATCCGCGATGCCAACGTGCTGGTGCCTTTTTCCGAGGACGAACTCAAGGGCGTGCCCGATGGTGTCTGGAAAGGCGTCAAACAGGATGCCGAGGGCCGCCGCCTGCTCGGCCTTGCCTCGCCGATCTACGTGCCTTTCATGCAGAGCGCCGAAAGTGCCGCTGCGCGAGAGCGCATGTGGCGCGCCAAGTTCACCGAAGGCGGTGAAGGCAACCTCAAGCTGCTCGACGAACTCGTGCAACTGCGCAAGGAATACGCCGGCCTGTTCGGTCTGGCCAGCTACGACGACTTCGCGTTGCAGCGGCGCATGGTGGGCACCCGCGCCAAGGCCATGGCCTTCCTCGACGAGGTGAAGGCGGCGGTGACCGAGCGCGAGAAGAAGGATGTGGCCGAACTGCGTGATGCCAAGGCTCGGCACCTCGACACGCCGCTGGCGCAGACGACGCTGCAGCGCTGGGACGTGGCCTTCTACACCGAGCGCTTGCTGCGCGAGCGCTATGCGGTCGACCAGGAGGCCTTCCGCCCCTTTTTCCCGCCGCAGGAAAGCCTGCAGTTCACGTTGCGCGTGATCGAGAAGCTGATGGGTGTGACCTACACGCGGGTGCCGGGCGCCAAGACCTGGCATCCCGAAGTGCAGGCTTATGCGGTGAGCGATGCGAAGAGCGGCAAGGCGCTCAGCACCTTGTACGTGGATCTCTATCCGCGCGAGGGCAAGTACAACCATGCTGCGGTGTGGCCGATTCGCAGCGCGTCCACCCGATTCGCGCGGGCCCCGCAGGCCGCTCTGGTCGTCAATTTCGATCGCAAAGGCCTCACGCTGAGCGAGCTGAGAACGCTGCTGCATGAGCTGGGCCATTCGGTGCATGCGGACTTGTCGGCCACGCGCTACTCGCTGCAAGGCGGCACGAGCGTCGTGCGCGACTTCGTCGAAGCGCCTTCGCAGATGCTCGAAGACTGGGTTTACGACAAACGCGTGCTGAAGGTCTTTCAGGAGGTTTGCGCCGCGTGCATACCCGTGCCGGACGACATGCTGGCCAAGGCGATCGCGGTGAAGGAGTTCGGCAAGGGCCTTCAAATGGCCCGCCAGCACCTGTACGCCGCCTACGACCTCGAACTCTACGGCCCCGACGCACCACCGGCCATGGCCACCTGGGCGCGCATGGAAGGCGCCACCCCGTTGGGCACCGTGCCGGGCTCGTTGTTTCCGGCCGGCTTTGGCCACATCACCAGCGGCTACTCGGCGGGCTACTACGGCTACCTGTACAGCCTGGTGGTGGCGATGGATCTGCGCACCGCCTTTGCCGCCGACAAGCTCGATCCGGTGGTGGGCATGCGCTACCGCAACACCGTGCTGGCCAGCGGCAGCCAGAAGCCGGCGGCCGAGCTGGTGCGGGATTTTCTGGGCCGCGAAACCAATGCCAAGGCGTTTTTCGACGACCTGAAGAAGTAGTGGCGCACGCTCAGAGCACGTCCGAGGCGAAGTCGGCGAGCCGCGAACGCTCGCCGCGCGCCAGCATCACATGGCCGCCATGCGGCCAGCCCTTGAACCGATCCACCGCATAGGTCAGGCCCGAACTGCCTTCGGTGAGGTAGGGTGTGTCGATCTGCGCCAGGTTGCCCAGGCAGACGATCTTGGTGCCGGGGCCGGCGCGGGTGATGAGCGTCTTCATCTGCTTGGGCGTGAGGTTCTGTGCTTCGTCGATGAGCACGAACTTGTTCAGGAAGGTGCGGCCGCGCATGAAGTTCAGGCTCTTGATGCGGATCTTGCTGCGCACCAGATCCTGCGTGGCGGCGCGGCCCCAATCGCCGGCGCTCGAATCGCCGCGCGCCAGCACTTCGAGGTTGTCGTCCAGCGCGCCCATCCACGGGCTCATCTTTTCTTCTTCGGTGCCGGGCAGGAAACCGATGTCTTCGCCCACCGGCACGGTGACACGGGTGACGATGATTTCGCTGTAGCGACGCTCGTCGAGCACTTGCGACAGCCCCGCGGCCAGCGTGAGCAGCGTTTTGCCGGTGCCGGCGGTGCCGGCCAGGGTGACGAAGTCGCACTCGGGATCCATCAGCAGGTTCATCGCGAAGTTCTGCTCGCGATTGCGCGCCATCACGCCCCACACCGAATTCTTGGCGTGGCTGTAGTCCTTCAGCGTGCGCAGCACAGCCGATTTGCCGGTGATCTCGGTGACGCGGGCATACAGCGGCGCCGCGCCGGGCGTTTCGAGGTAGACGAACTGATTGATCAGCAGCGAGGGCACAAGGGGCCCGCTGATGCGGTAGTGGGTGAGCCCGCCCTGGCTCCAGCTTTCCATCGTCTTGCCATGGCGTTCCCAGAAATCGCCGGGCAACGCGAGCACGCCGTTGTAGAGCAGATCGCCGTCTTCGAGCGTCTTGTCGTTGGAATAGTCTTCGGCGGCCAGGCCGAGCGCGCGCGCCTTGATGCGCATGTTGATGTCTTTCGACACCAGCACCACATCGCGGCCGGTTTGCTGTTCGCGCAGGCTTTGCACCACGCCGAGGATCTGGTTGTCGGCCTTGCCTTGCGGCAGGCCGGCCGGCAGTTTGATGTCGAGGTTGCGCGTCTGGAAGAAGAGCTTGCCGCTGGCTTCGCGGTGGCCGGTCTTGGCCAGCTCGATGCCACCCTGGCCATCGAGGTTGCCATCGCGGGCGAGGGCGTCGAGCTCCCGGCTCACCTGGCGCGCATTGCGCGCCACTTCGCTCATGCCCTTCTTGTGATCGTCGAGCTCTTCGAGCGTGATCATCGGCAGGAACACGTCGTGTTCTTCAAAGCGAAACAGGCAGGTGGGATCGTGCATCAGCACATTGGTATCGAGCACGAACAGCCGTGGCGGGCCGTCAGACCTGGGTTTGCGCTTGCGCGGCGCAGTTGCCTTGACGGGAGCCGGTTGCGCGGCGGGTTTCTCGGCACGCAAAACAGGCGTGTGGCGAGCCAGCACCGGCGCGCTGGAGGCTGCCGACTTGGGTGTGGCGATGGGCATGGCGACCGCGGAACCGGCAGAACGACCGTCGTCGCGCAACTGCAAACCGCCCGAATCAGGCTCCTCGCGGGCGCTCGACGGCGGCGAACGTTTCACCGGCTTGGGAGCGGCTTGTGATTCGAAGTCGGTGGCGGAGAGCAGGGCGGCGCGTGTCGTGGGGGGCTTGGGCAAGGGCATGGGAGTTGGTCTGTCGACTCAGCTGCGAGGGTTTTTGGAAACAAAACAAGCCGCGCAGTCACCTGGGCGGCTTGTTGGAGGCGCAGGCTGCGCACCGGGTGCGCAGCAACGCAGATGGCTTGGCAAGTACGGCAACGGCGTCAAGCGCATGAGCGCTCGGTGGTTCCTCGGCTGCTCAGAGAGCGCGTCACGCAGCAGCGTCTGCCGTGGCCGGGGCGCCCTTCTTGAGGGCCTTGACGGCCTTCAGCACCTCGTCGACATGGCCGGCCACCTTGATGCCGCGCCACTCGGCGCGGAGCACGCCTTGCGCATCGATCAGGAAGGTGCTGCGCTCGATGCCCTTGACCTTCTTGCCGTACATGATCTTGTTCTTCACCACACCGAACATGTGGCAAAGCTTCTCTTCTGTATCGGCAATCAGCTCGAAGGGCAGCTCAAGCGTCTGCTTGAACTTCTCGTGCGAGGCCATGTTGTCGCGCGACACGCCAAACACCACGGAGCCCGCTTTCACGAACTCCTTGTGGTGATCGCGAAACTGCATCGCTTCGGTGGTGCAACCTGGCGTGTTGTCTTTGGGGTAGAAGTAAAGAACAACAGCGCGGCCCTGGTAAGCCGCTGGCGTGAACTTCACTCCCCCCGTAGCAAACGCTTCGAATTCCGGGAGAGACTTATTGATGGCTGGCGTCATGAGGAATTGGCTCGTCATGGAG
>JANMAS010000573.1:0-19362 GCA_031359975.1 Burkholderiales bacterium | reverse complement strand
CACTCGACGCTGGCCTACGTCAGCCCGATGCGGTTCGAGCAAGACTGGCTCGCGGCTCAGGCCAAACAAGCCAATTCGTGACTCGGCTATGGGATACGGATTCCAGGGGCAAGGTCAGGTGCGCAAAAAGTCAACACAGGCAGAGGTGTTCGGCTTTTTAGATACCAAAGACCATTTTCCTTCGAGTGGCAGCACCTAGAGCGCGCGCAACCATCCATCGTCAACCCATTGCGCGACCAGCTCGCGCGCGCCGGCGCTCAATCGGGCGAAATCGCCAGCCGCAAGCTGCCTGCGATCGGCAAGATCATGCATCAGGCGCGCATCGCGGCCGGAGGCACGAAACGCTTCGCCATTGATGAACACATGGCCATCGTCATACATCATCCGCGTGCGCCGGTCGAGCATCACACCACGGGCTTGCGGCAGCGCATCGCCCATCTCGAAACTGACCAGCGGCTTGGGCTCGGTGAGCCACTCGCCGAGCGCACGCGCCAGCGCATCTTCCGGCGACAGCGCGCGACGCACGGCATCGGCGGCGAAGGTTTGCAGGGCGGCGGGGATACGGCCCGGATGCAGGGTGGCGCCTGATGCGCTGTCCCGGTACAGGCGCTCATCCTCGCCGGCTTCCACCGCGTCGGCCATACGATGGATCAACTCGGCGCCGAGCGGGCCGCGCAAGGGTGCGCGAAAGCCGATCGAACACGTCATGCACTCGCCTTCGGCCGCGCCGTCGTGGCCCCATCGGGGCGGCAGGTAGAGCATGTCGCCGGGCTCGAGCAGCCACTGCGCTTCGGGCACGAAATTGCGCAGCAGCTTGACCGGAGCGCCGGGCACCAGGGTGTCGTCGGTCACCCGCCCCACACGCCAGCGCCGGCGACCGGCCACCTGCAGCAGGAACACGTCGTACGAATCCATGTGCGGGCCCACCCCACCGCCATCGCTGGCGTAGGAAACCATCAGGTCGTCTAGCCGAGCGTCGGGCACGAAGCGAAACGCATCGAGCATGGCGCGGGCGGCGTCCACATGCAGATCGAGCCCTTGCACGAGCAGTGTCCAGCCCGGGCTGGACAGGCGCGGCAGCGCACGGCGGGCAAACGGCCCGTGGCGCAGCGACCAGGCTCCCTCGGTGTGCGCCACCAGCCGGGATTCCACGTCATCGCGCGCGGCCAAGGCAAACAGCTCGGACCGGCTCACCGGCGGCGCCACCCGGGGCATCGCCTGGCGGATGAGCAACGGTTTGCGCTGCCAATGGCGGCGCATGAAGGCGCTGGGCGACAAGCCGCCCAGCAAGGCATTCGGTTCATCGATTGGCATGCCTGGATTCTCCACGCCCAGGGTGCGCCTGGCCTACCGGCCGCCCGCTTTCACATGGGGGTATGCGATCATCTCCGCATGCCTATTTCCGCACCTTGCGTGGTCAGTCTCACATGGCGGCTGACCGATGCCCATGACGAGCCGATCGATGAATTGACCGAGCCTGTGGAGTTCCTTTTCGGTGGCGACGATCTGCTGCCCAAAGTGGAAGAAGCCCTGGCCGGGCAGGACAGGGGCTTCGAAACCAGCCTGCACCTCGAACCCGAGCATGCCTTTGGCGATTACCGCGCCGAACTGGTGTGCTTCGAAGCACGCTCGAACTTCCCCGAGCATGTGGAAACGGGAATGCAGTTCGATGGCTTGCCCGAGGGCAGCGTCACCACCGGCATGCCCACCGACCTGATCTACACCCTCACCGAAATCTACCCCGATCACGTGGTGCTGGATGGCAACCATCCGCTGGCCGGCATGGCGTTGCGCCTGAACCTGAAGGTGATCGACTGGCGCGAAGCCACTCCCGAGGAAATCGAGGCGGGCGGGGTGTCGGACAGCGTGGTCTCGGTGCTGCAGACCCATCCGACACCGGCCGGCCTGCACTGAGAAGGCCTGGCGCTACGCCACCGCCACGCGCTGGTATTCGGCCAGGTATTGCGCCGCTGCCGCGTCCCAGCCAAACGACTGCGCCATGCCGCGCTTTTGCACCTTGCGCCACTCGGCCGGGCGGCCGTACAGCGCAAAGGCACGCCGCACCGCGGCATTGAAATCGTTGACGTCGAAACGGTCGAACACCAGCCCGGTGGCGATATCGTCAGCTAGGTTTTCGAGCGAACAATCCACCACCGTATCGGCCAGACCGCCCACCCGGCGCACCAGCGGCAAGGTGCCGTACTTCAGCGCATAAAGCTGCGTCAGGCCACACGGCTCGAAGCGCGAGGGCACCATCAACACATCGGCGCCGGCCACGATGCGATGCGCGAGGGGTTCGTCGTAGCCCACCTTGACACCGATCGACGCCTGATCAGCCGCCGCCGCCTGTTTCAGGGCATCGACCAACGCCGCGTCGCCGCTGCCCAGCACCACCATCTGCCCACCCCGGCTGACCAGCTCCGCCAGGCCGGCGAGGATGAGGTTGAAACCCTTTTGCTCGGTGAGCCGGCTCACCACCGCAAACAAGGGCGCATCGTTGCGCGGCGCCAGACCGAACATCCGCTGCAGCTCGGCGCGGCAGACTGCTTTGTCTTTCAGGCGCCGCACGTCGTAGCGCTGCGATATTTCGACGTCGGTGGCCGGGTTCCATACCGCGTCATCAACGCCGTTGAGGATGCCGATCAGATCGGCCGCGCGTTTGCGCATCACACCATCGAGGCCGCAGCCCTGCTCTTCGCCCTGGATTTCGCGCGCATAGGTGGGGCTCACCGTCGTCACCCGATCGGCATACACGAGGCCCGATTTCATGAACGACACCTGCCCGTGGTACTCCAGCCCATCGGGGGAGAAAAAATGCCACGGCAGGCCGAGCGCGCCCATCACGTCCACCGCAAAGGTGCCTTGGTAGGCCAGGTTGTGCACCGTGTAGACACACCCTGCCGTGCGCCGCCCGCTGCGCTCCTGGGCCGCTTTCAGATACGCCGGCGCGAGGCCCGCATGCCAGTCGTGCCCGTGCACCACCTGTGGCCGCCATGCACCATCGAGGCCCTCGGCGAGCAACGCCGCCACACGCCCGAGCAGCGCAAACCGCACGTGATTGTCGACATAGGCCTGGCCATCGGCGGCGGCATACGGATTGCCCTCGCGGTTGAACAGTTGCGGGGCGTCGATCAGATAGATGGCTTCGCCGCCGGGCAGGCTGCCGCGCAGCAACGCCGTGCCTTCGGGCATGCCAAACGCGGTGGACACCGGCTTGGCATCCGGCACGCCGCGCCGGATCGCCGGAAAGGCCGGTACGAGGGTGCGCATCTCGCAGCCCTGGCGCGCCAGGGCCGCGGGCAGTGCGCCACACACGTCGGCCAACCCACCGGTTTTGAGCAGCGGAAAGATCTCCGCGCAGACCTGCAGTACTTTCATGGGCGGTTCGACATCCTCGCGTTGGCTTGCGCGCTCCGAAAATTCGGGCTCACAGCTTTTGCAGCATCTCGCGGGTGATCAGCACCACGCCTGCATCGGTGCGATAAAAGCGGCGCGCGTCGTCTTCGGCGTTTTCGCCCACCACCAGCCCTTCAGGCAGCGTGCAGCGGCGATCGATCACCACCTTGCTCAGGCGGCAATGGCGGCCGATGTCCACATCCGGCAGCACCACGGCCTGATCCACCTTGGCCCATGAGCGCACCAGCACGTTGGAGAACAGCACCGAGTTCGAGATCTGCGCGCCCGAGACGATGCACCCCCCCGAGACCAGACTGTTGATCGCGGTACCACGTCGTCCACCCTCTTCGTCGTGCACGAACTTGGCGGGCGGCAGCTGCTCCTGGTAGGTCCAGATCGGCCAGTTGCGGTCGTACATGTTGAGCTGCGGATCGGTGGACGCGAGATCGAGGTTCGCCTCCCACAGCGCATCCACCGTGCCCACATCGCGCCAGTACGAAATCTGGTGCGGCGGATTGGGGATGCACGACATCGAAAACGGGTGCGCCAGCGCCTGGCCTTCAATCACCGCCTTGGGGATGATGTCCCTGCCGAAATCGTGGCTGGATTTGTCGTCGGCCACGTCTTCTTCGAGCAGCCGGTACAGGTACTCGGCGCTGAAGATGTAGATGCCCATGCTGGCCAGCGCCACATTGGGGTTGCCGGGCATGTGCGGCGGATCGTCTGGCTTCTCGACGAAGTCGGTGATGTGGCGGTTTTCGTCGATGGCCATCACCCCGAAGGCCTTGGCTTCCTGGCGCTCCACTTCCAGGCAGCCCACGGTCACACCCTTGCCGGATTTGACATGGTCGGCCAGCATGATGGAGTAATCCATCTTGTAGATGTGATCGCCCGCCAGCACCACGATGAACTCGGGCGGCAGATCGCTGCGGATGATGTCGAGGTTCTGGTAGACGGCATCGGCCGTGCCGCGATACCACTGCTCTTCGTTGATGCGCTGCTGGGCGGGCAGCAGTTCCACCGATTCGTTCAGCTCGCTGCGCATGAAGCTCCAGCCGCGCTGCAGGTGGCGCAGCAAGGAGTGCGATTTGTACTGCGTGACGACTGCGATGCGCCGCATGCCCGAGTTGAGGCAGTTCGACAGCGCGAAGTCGATGATGCGGAACTTGCCGCCGAAGTGCACCGCCGGCTTGGCCCGCCGATCGGTGAGTTGCTTCAGGCGCGAGCCGCGGCCTCCCGCGAGCACCAGCGCAAAGGTGCGGCGGCTGAGTTGGACGGACGCCTTGCCTTCGAGGTTCTGCATGCTTGTCTCCTTGAGTGAACGCCCCCCGGGGACGGCTGCACCGTCGGCCCCTTCGGCGGGGCGCGAAACTGTCGTGGGGGGCCCCGGTGACAGTCGCAGATGGGTGATCGGAAATGGATGCTGGGTGGATCGGCGGTGGCTGGTGTGGGGATGCGAGGTGGAGCGTTGCCCGATCAGGTGACGACGCTCGGTTCGCGGCGACCGGTATGCGCCACGATGCCCGCCACCTGCTCGGCGATCGCGATGAGCGACGCCAGCGCCTGCTGCGTGGGTACATTCTGCCGCGAGACATCGGCCTCGTACTTCTCCAGGTAAACACGGAGTGTGGCGCCTTCGGTGCCGGTGCCCGACAAGCGAAAGATGATGCGTGAACCATCGTCGAAGATGATGCGCACGCCCTGCTTCTTCGATACCGAGCCGTCCACCGGATCGGTGTAGGCAAAATCATCGGCCAGGGCGACAAGCTGGCCATCGAGCGGCCGGCCGGCCAGCGCGGGCAAGCGCTCGCGCAGCTGGCCCATCAGCGTGTTGGCGGCGACGCTCTCGATGGCTTCGTAGTCGTGGCGGGAGTAGTAGTTGCGGCCGTGTTGTGCCCAGTGCGCACGCACCAGCGATTCCACCGAGCCGCCTTTGGCGGCGAGGATGTTGAGCCAGAACAGCACCGCCCACAGGCCGTCTTTTTCGCGCACATGATCGGAGCCCGTGCCGTAGCTCTCTTCGCCGCACAGCGTCACCTTGCCGGCATCGAGCAGGTTGCCGAAGAACTTCCAGCCGGTGGGGGTTTCGAAGCTGGGGATGCCCAGCGCCTTGGCCACGATATCGGCGGCGGTGGAGGTGGGCATCGAGCGCGCGATGCCGGCCAGGCCGTTGCGATAACGCGGCGCCACGGTGGCGTGCGCGGCCAGCAGCGCGAGGCTGTCGGAAGGCGCCACCGGGAAGTTGCGCCCGACGATCATGTTGCGATCGGCATCGCCATCGCTGGCGGCGCCCAGATCGGGCGCATCGGCGGCCGCCATGTGGGCGATCAGATCCTCGGCATTGACCGGGTTCGGATCCGGGTGCAGGCCGCCAAAATCTTCCAGTGGTTCGGCATTGACCACCGTGCCGGCCGGCGCGCCGAGCTGCCCTTCGATGATGGCCTTGGCATAGGGGCCGCCCACCGCGCTCATGGCATCGAAGCGCATGCGAAAGCCGCCGGCAAACAAGGCCCGGATGGCGGCGAAATCGAAACACTGCGCCATCAGCTCGGCGTAGTCGGCCACCGGATCGATCACCTCCACCGTCATGCCTTCGACGCTGCGCGTGCCCAGCGATTCGATGTCGATATCGGCGGCGTCGCTGGCGTGGAACTCGCGGATCGTCTGGGTGCGGGCATAGATGCCCTCGGTGATCTTTTCAGGCGCCGGGCCGCCGTTGGCCACGTTGTACTTGATGCCGAAATCGCCGTCCGGCCCTCCCGGGTTGTGGCTGGCCGAGAGCACGATGCCGCCATACGCCTGATGCTTGCGAATCACGCAGCTCACGGCCGGCGTCGAGAGGATGCCGCCGCAGCCCACCAGCACGCGGCCGAAGCCCTTGGCGGCGGCCATGCGCAGGATGGTCTGCACCGCGGCGCGGTTGTGATAGCGGCCGTCGCCGCCGAGCACCAGCGTATGGCCGGCCGCATCGTCGAAGCCATCGAACAGCGCCTGCACGAAGTTTTCGAGGTAGTTCGGCTGCTGGAACACACCCACCTTCTTGCGCAGGCCGGAGGTACCGGGCTGCTGGCCGGCAAACGGCTGGGTGGCGTGGGTGACGATGCTCATGGGGGAACTCCTCCGCGGTCAGGCCGGTTGGCGATCGAGCGCCAGGAACAAGGCAGCCAGCGGCGGAACCACCAGTTCCAGCGATTGCGCGCGGCCATGCGCAGGCACCGCTTGTGTCGATAGCGCCCCGTTGCCCACACCACTGCCGCCGTAGGGCGCGGCATCGGTATTGAGCAACTCGCGGTAGGTACCCGCCGAGGGCACGCCGACGCGATAGCCGTTGCGCGTCACGGGCGTGAAATTGCACAGCACCACCAGGTGGGTGCCATCGGCCGCGTGACGGGTGAACGAGATCACCGAGTTTTCGGCGTCGTCGTGTGCGATCCAGGCAAAACCATCCGGCGTGAAATCGAGCTCGTGCAGGGCGGGCTGGCTGCGATACAGCGCGTTCAGGTCTTTCACCAGCTGTTGAATGCCCGCATGCAACGGGTATTGCAGCAAGTGCCAACCCAGGCTGCTCTCGGCGTTCCATTCGTTGTGCTGCGCGAACTCGGCGCCCATGAACAGCAGTTTCTTGCCTGGGTGGCCGAACATGAAGCCGTAGTAGGCGCGCAGGTTGGCAAAGCGTTGCCATTCGTCGCCGGGCATGCGCTGCAACAGCGAACCCTTGCCATGCACCACTTCGTCGTGCGAGAGCGGCAGCACGAAGTTCTCGCTGAAGGCGTAGACCAGCCCGAAGGTCATCTTGCTGTGGTGATACTTGCGATGCACCGGATCCTGCTGCATGTACGACAGCGTGTCGTTCATCCAGCCCATGTTCCACTTGAAGTGAAAGCCCAGGCCGCCGCTTTCGGGTGGCCGCGACACGCCGGGGAAGGCGGTGGACTCCTCGGCCACCGTGATCGCCTCGGGCCGCTGGCTGCCGACGATGTGGTTGGTGCGGCGCAGGAAGTCGATCGCCTCGAGGTTTTCGCGGCCACCGAATCGGTTCGGTATCCACTGCCCTTCTTCGCGGCTGTAGTCGCGATAGAGCATCGAGGCCACTGCGTCGACGCGCAAGCCGTCGATGCCGAAGCGCTCGATCCAGTACAGCGCGTTGCCCACCAGGAAGTTGCGCACCTCGGTGCGGCCGTAGTTGTAGATCAGCGTCTTCCAATCCTGGTGGAAGCCTTCACGCGGATCGGCGTGTTCATACAGCGGTGTGCCATCGAATTGCGCCAGCCCGTGCGCATCGGTGGGAAAGTGCCCCGGCACCCAATCGAGCAGCACACCGATGCCGGCGGCGTGCGCCACTTCCACCAGATGGCGAAAATCCTCCGGGCTGCCGAAGCGCGAGGTGGGCGCGTACATGCCGGTGGGTTGGTAACCCCAGGAGCCGTCGAACGGGTGTTCGTTGATGGGCAGCAGCTCGATGTGGGTGAAACCCATCTCGCGCACATAAGGCACCAGCTGCTGCGCAAGCTCGCGGTAGGTGAGCCAGCGATCGCCCTCCTCGGGCACACGGCGCCACGAGCCCAGATGCACCTCGTACACGCTGATCGGCGCATCGAAACGGTTGGCCGCCTGGCGATGGGCGCTGCCCGGCACCACCGGCGGCAAGCCACGCACCGCCGATGCGGTTTGTGGGCGCAGCTCGGCGGCAAAGGCCACCGGATCGGCCTTCAGATGCAGGCCGCCCTGGCTATCCTTGATCTCGTACTTGTACAGATCGCCCACACGCACATGCGGCAGGAAGATCTCCCACACGCCGCATTCATAACGGCGCCGCATCACATGGCGGCGGCCATCCCAGTTGTTGAATCCACCCACCACCGAGACACGTCGCGCATTCGGCGCCCACACCGCGAAGCGCACACCGCCCACGCCATCGAGCTCCAGCGGATGGGCGCCCAGCTGCTCATACGGGCGATGGTGCGTGCCCTCGCCCAGCAGCCACGCATCCATCGCACCCAGCAGCGTGGGAAAGCGGTACGGATCTTCGATCACCTGCCGGTGGCTGCCCCATTCCACATCGAACAGATAGCTCAGGTGATCCATGCCGGTGGGCAGGCGCGCCTCGAAGACATCCGAACCCGCCACGCGATCCATCGGCGCCACGCGTTGGCGGCTGACGCGATCGAGCACATCGGCTTCGATGGCTCCCGGCAGCATGGCGCGGATCACCCAGCTGCCCGGCGGTGAGGCGCTGGCCTGCAGCCCGAGCACCGCAAACGGCTCACCGTGCTCGCCCGCCATCAGGGCGGAAACCGCATGCGCATCAAATGTTGTCATTGGTCTATCCCGTAGGCTCATGCCTCACCGGCAAAACAGGAAGACGAATCGAGCGCGCGGGAGGCGCCGAGCAAGGCGGGCGATCGCTGGGCCTGGATCACGTAAACCGGGATCTCGGCGAGCAGACTCACAAACCGGCCTTTGGATTCGAAGCGTGCGCGGAAGGGCGAGGTATCGAACCATGCGCCCAGGCGGGGCACGATGCCGCCGCCGATGAACACGCCGCCCTGCGATCCGAGCGTGAGGGCCAGGTTGCCGGCGGCGGTGCCGAGAAAGGCGCAGAACAGGTTCAAGGCTTCGAGGCACATGGCATCGCCCTCGCTCAGCGCGCGGGTGGTGATGTCGGCTGCCGCGAGCGGCAGATTGGGCTCCCACGGGTGATCGATGGCGCGCAGGGCACGATGGATGTCGACCAGCCCTTGCCCGCTCACCGCGCGCTCGGCGGAGGCGTGCCCGTAGCGCTCGGCGATGTGATCGAGCACCAGCTGCTCGCGCGGCGTGCGGCCCGCCAGCGTGATGTGGCCGCCCTCGCCTTGCAGCGGCACCCACGCGCCGGCCGCATCCTGGCGGCCGTCGTGGCGCCCGGTGGGCACGAGGCCGGAAACCCCGAGCCCGGTGCCGGGGCCGATCAGGGCAATCGCCGTACCGGGCTTGGCGTCGCCTCCGCCCACCTGGCGCAGTTCATCGGCCTTCAGCGCCGGCAAGGCCAGTGCCAGCGCGGTGAAATCGTTGAGCACGAGCAGGCGGTCGAAACCAAACTCGGCCTTCAGCGCGGCGATGGAAAACGTCCAGTGGTGATTGGTCATCGTGACCTGATCGCCGAGCACCGGGTTGGCGATGGCAATCGAACAGGCCTTCGGCGCGGGCCGGCCCATGAGCTCGAGATAGCGGCGCATGGCATCCGCGAGCGAGGGGTAATCAGCCGCAGGCAACGTGTGCACGTCGTCGATCGGGGCGCTGCCATCCACCTGCCAGGCGAAGCGGGCATTGGTGCCGCCGACGTCGGCCAGGAGGCGGGCGCCGTGAGGGGGATGGGCCAAGGCGGAAGATGGGGCGGACGTGGTGGTGGACATGGCTGGCTCAGACAAAAAACTCATGCTTGGATAGCACGCAGCTTAAGCAAACGAATGTCGACAATCGCATCGGCCGCGGCACTGAAGTGGATGACCTCGTGCCGCTGGGCAGTCAAACCGATCGGGTGCCCACGGGGATGGTGTGCGCACCCTGGAATCCAGTCAAGGGTCAGGCCGGCGTTTGCACCGTGCGCTGCCGCGCCTGGCCTTGGCCGTCGAACAGGTGCACCTGATCCGCCAGCAGACGCAGTGTGATCTTGTCGCCGGCCGAGCGCACCACCGAGCCTTCCACGCGCACGGTAAAGGTGGCCGGGCCGCCAGTGCCGGTATCGACATACAACAACGACGAATCACCCAGACGCTCGACGTGCCGCAGCGTGACCGCCAAACTCGCGCCCTCGCCGGTATCGCCGATGAACACATGCTCCGGCCGGATGCCGATATGGATGGCCGAGCCCGCCGCGATGCCGCGCGCGTCGACCGCCGCCTTCACCCGCTGGCCGGCCACTTCGACATCGGCATAACCAGCTTCGGCCGATACCATCTTGGCCGGCAGGATGTTCATCTTGGGCGAGCCGATGAACTCGGCCACGAACAGGCTGGCCGGGCGGTGGTACAGATCCATCGGTGTGCCGAACTGCGCCACGCTGCCTCGCTCTTCGATCAGCTTGCCGGTATGCAGCAACACGATCTTGTCGGCCAGCGTCATCGCCTCCACCTGATCGTGGGTGACGTAGATCATGCTGGCGGTGCCCAGATCGTGGTGCAGCTTGGCGATCTCCAGGCGGGTTTGCACGCGCAGGGCGGCGTCGAGGTTCGACAGCGGTTCGTCGAACAAGAACACCTTCGGCTCCTTGACGATCGCGCGCCCGATCGCCACCCGCTGGCGCTGGCCGCCGGACAAAGCCTTGGGCAGGCGCTCCAGCAGCGGCGTGAGTTGCAGGATGTCGGCCGCGGCCTTCACCTTTCTGTCGATCTCGCCCTTGTCGGCGCCCATCACCCGCAGGCCGAACGCCATGTTCTCGCCCACCGTCATGTGCGGATACAGCGCATAACTCTGGAACACCATCGCCACGCCGCGCTTGGCCGGCGGCAGCTCGTTCATGCGCTTGCCTTCGATCTGCAACTCGCCGGAGGTGATGTCTTCGAGCCCGGCCACCATGCGCAACAGCGTGGACTTGCCGCAGCCCGAAGGGCCGACGAAGACGCAGAAGTCGCCGTGGTCGATGGTCAGGTTGGCGTTGGAGATGGTCAGCGGCAGGCCGGGGGCATAGCGCTTGTTGATCTGATTGAAGTCGATGCGGGACATGGCGTGCTCGTGGGTGAGTGCGGGGATAAGGGCTGCGGGACGGCTGGATCAGCCCTTCACGGCCCCGGCGGTAAGACCAGACACGATCTTGCGCTGGAAGATCAATACCAGCGCAATCAACGGCAAGGTGACCACAACCGAAGCGGCCATGATCTTGCCCCAGGGGATTTCGTAGGCGCTGGCGCCACTGATCAGCGAGATCGACACCGGCACGGTGCGCTCGTTGTTGTCGATCACGAAGGTCAATGCAAACAGGAACTCGTTCCACGCCGCGATGAAGGCCAGCAGGCCGGTCGATACCAAGGCCGGCCACAGCAGCGGCATGAAGACCTCGAAGATGATGCGCCAGGGGCCGCAACCATCCATGATCGCGGCCTCTTCCAGTTCCTTGGGCAGCTGCTTCATGAAGGTGGTGAGCACCCACACGGTGAACGGCAGCGTGAAGATCATGTAGGGCAGCACCAGGCCGAGCGCCCGGTTGTACATGCCGATGGCGCGGATCATCTCGAACATGCCGGCCAGCACCGCCACCTGCGGAAACATCGACACCGCCAGCACGGTGATCAACAGCAGGCCCTTGCCCTTGAAGTTGATGCGGCCAAGCGCATAGGCCGCCGTGACGCCGAGAAACACCGACAGCGCCACCACCGTGGTGGATACCATGATCGAGTTCAACAGGTGACGACCGAACGGCTGCTCGGCCACGGTGAACAGCGACACGTAGTTGGCCAGGCTGCCATTGGTGGGCCACAGGCTGGAATTGAACAGGTCGCTGCCGGTCTTCAGCGAGGTGGAGATCGCGTAGACAAACGGGAAGACCGAAAACACGCTGACGATGATCGCCAGCACATACAGGACGGCAACGCCCACGGGATTGCGATTCATCAGGTGTCCTCCGACATCTTGACGCGGCCCAGCTTGATGTAAGCCACGACCGACAGGCCGATGATCAGGAACAGCGCGGTGGATGCGGCCGATCCATAGCCCATGTAGCCGTTGTCGATCATCTCTCGTCGCACGAAGCCGGACATGCTGATCGTGCTGGTGTTGTTGGAGGTGAGCACGTAGATGAGATCGAACACCCGCAGCGCATCGAGCAGGCGAAAGATCACCGCCACCATGAGCGCCGGCCAGATGAGCGGCAAGGTGACTTTCCAGAACACCCGCAACGGATGCACGCCATCGACCCGCGCCGCTTCGTAGCAATCGCCCGGAAGCGTTTGCAAGGCAGCCAGGATGAGCAAAGCCATGAAGGGCGTGGTTTTCCACACGTCCACCGCCACCACCGTCCATAGCGCGTACTGGCTCTCGGCCGTCCACGCGATCTTGTGATCGATCAACCCCACGGCCATGAAGATGTCGTTGATGACGCCGAACTGGTCGTGCAGCATCCAGCCCCAGATCTTGGCCGAGACGATGGTCGGGATGGCCCAGGGGATCAGCACGCAGGCGCGCACCAGCGTGCGGCCCTTGAACTGCTGGTTCATCAGCATCGCCACGCCGAGGCCGAAGATCGTCTCCAACGTGACCGAGACAAACGAAAACGTGAGGGTGTTGCGGATCGCCGCACCCCAGTCACTGGCCCAGAACCCGTCGCCGTTGTTCGGGTTGAAGAACAGGCCGTATTCGCCGAAGTAGTTGTCGAAACCGATGAACT
Organism: Burkholderiales bacterium; assembly: GCA_031359975.1. Lineage (GTDB taxonomy): Bacteria > Pseudomonadota > Gammaproteobacteria > Burkholderiales > Burkholderiaceae_C > JANMAS01. The sequence continues at coordinate 6,608 of JANMAS010000573.1, read as the reverse complement.
TGGAGATCGTCGGATCGTTGATGTTGGCGTCGGTGAAACTGAACCAGATCGTGCGCCCGAGCGGCCACGCCGCCACGAGCAGCAGCGTGATGATCATGGGCGCCAGGAATGTCCAGGCAGTGCGCGTCTTGCTATTCATGGCCGATCCAACCCTCAGCATCTTCGGCTCGAAAGACGCCCGGCCGCCCGCCCCCGAGGGGATGGGCCGCGCCGGGCACCGTATCAGCGCTGTGCGCTGATCCGCACGCTTACCACTTGCCGCGCTTGATCTGGTTCAACTTGCCTTCCAGCTTCTTCAGGCTTTCTTCAGCGGTGGCCTTGCCGGACAGCACGTCGGACACGGCGTTCCAGAACGAGCTGGAGACTTCCGTGTACTTGGCGCCGGTGGCGGTGGCCGGGCGCGGCACGGCGCTGGTGAAGACGTCGTACAGGCTGCCGAAGAACGGGTTCGCGGCGAGCACGTCCTTGTCCTTGTACAGCGCCATGATGGTCGGGTTGAACGAGCCCTTGATGGCACGATCCTTCTGCACTTCGGCGCTGGTGAGATACATCACCAGATCAGCCGATGCATCCGGGCTCTTGGAGTACTTGCTCACCGCCAGTTGCCAGCCGCCGAGGGTGGCTGCGTTCTTGCCGTCGGCACCGCCCTTGGGCAGCGGCATGACACCCACCTTGCCCTTGATCGGGCTGTCGGCGCCGGAGGCCAGTGCCCAGGCATACGGCCAGTTGCGCATGAACGCCGCCTTGCCGTTCTGGAACACGCCACGGGCATCTTCTTCGGCGTAGTTCAGCACGCCGGTGGGGCTGATGGTGCCGATCCACGACTTGGCCATCTTCAGTGCCGCCACCGCGTTCGGGTTGTTGACGGTGACCTTGCCCGAGGCATCGACGATGTTGCCGCCGTTGTAGCTGGTCAGCCATTCCACCGCGTCGCAGGTGAGGCCTTCATAAGCCTTGCCCTGGAACACGAAACCCTGGAAATCGGCCGCGCCGGCCTTGCGCTCGCCTTCCTGGATCTTCTTGGCGACATCGGCCATTTCTTCCCAGGTGGTGGGGGCCTTGAGGTTGTACTTCTCGATCAGATCCTTGCGATAGAAGAGCAGGCCCGCATCGGTGAAGAAGGGCATCGCCAGCAGCTTGCCTTCGGAGGTATTGTTGGCCACGATGCCGGGGAAGTGATTCGCCTCGGCGCCCTTGCTGTACTTCTTCAGGTCGAGCAGGTGATCCTTGATCACGCCGGGCCACACCACGTCGACGATGATGACGTCGAGGTCGGTGGACTTGGCAGCGAACATCTGGCGGAACAGGGCCAGGATGTCGGTGGTCGAATTCGGCGCGGTGAACAGCTTGACGGTGTTGCCGGTCTTCTTGGCCCATTCGTCGGTGTGCTTCTTGCACAGCTCGAAATCGATGCCCACCGATCCGCAGGCAATGGTGACGGTGGCTGCCTGTGCCGCGGCGGCGGCGCCGAAGGCCAGCACGAAGGCGGCGGCAATACGGGTGATGTTTGAACTCAATCTTGTCTCCTTGGAACCCAGTGGAATCAATGCGGTGTGCGAACGATCGGCGGGTGGTCTGGGGTGTCCGACGCCGGCGTGCATGATGGCAGAGCCTGTGATTTAAAGCGCTTTAAACTCTATCCAAAGCGATTTGAATCCCTATCGGTGTTTTCCCTCTTGGGTTATTAGCGCCGCCAACGTCACATCCTCACCCGATGAACACACCGATGCAGCCCGCACACGCTCCCACCGCGCCCAGCCCCTGGAACACCCCCGACGAACAACTCGTTCGCTGGTGGTATGGCGCGCACGCCATCGCGGCTGCAAGCCCGCTTGATGCCCCCCATTGGCCCGCCTTCGATCGCCGATTGCGCAAGCACCTGCCCGCCTTGCGCGATGAGCTGGCGCGCCTGTATGGCGCGCGGCCCGATTTCGATGCCTTCGCGCTCGACCTGCTGCGCACCGCCTGGATGCAGTGGTGCGCGCGCGCACCCGAACTGAAGCAACTCGACGCCGATCGCGACGCCGATCCGGCGTGGTTTCAGTCGCAACGCATGCTCGGCGGCGTGTGCTACGTGGATCTGTTCGCCGGCAACATCGACGGCATCGAAGCGGCGATCCCGTACTTCAAGGAACTGGGGCTCACTTATCTGCATCTGATGCCACCGTTCCTGTGCCCGGACCCCCACAGCGATGGCGGCTATGCGGTCAGCAGCTACCGCGCGCTGAAGCCTTCGCTCGGCCACATCGACGACCTGCGCCGCCTCGCCGCCTCGCTACGCCGCGAGGGCATTTCGCTGGTGCTCGACTTCGTCTTCAACCACACCTCCGACGAACACGACTGGGCGCTGGCCGCCCGCGCCGGCGATGCCGCGCACAGCGCGTTTTTCTTCATCTATCCGAACCGCGAGCAGCCCGATGCCTACGAGCGCACGGTGCGCGAAATCTTCCCCGACGAACACCCCGGCGCCTTCTCGCAGCTGGCCGATGGCCGCTGGGTGTGGACCACCTTCCATTCCTATCAATGGGACTTGAACTACGCCAACCCGGCGGTGTTTACCGCGATGGCCGGCGAGATGCTGTTCATCGCCAACCTCGGTGTCGATTTCCTGCGCATGGACGCGGTGGCGTTCATCTGGAAGCGCCTGGGCACGAGTTGCGAAAACCTGCCCGAAGCCCACACGCTGATCCGTGCCTACAACGCGCTGGCGCGCATCGCGGCGCCATCGCTGCTGTTCAAATCGGAGGCAATCGTGCACCCCGACGACGTGGTGAAGTACATCGCGCCGCAGGAGTGCCAGATCTCCTACAACCCGCTGCAGATGGCCCTGCTGTGGAACTCGCTGGCCACGCGCGAAACCAATCTGCTGCAGCAGGCGCTGGAAGAGCGCCACGCGCTGCCCGATGGCACGGCCTGGGTGAACTACGTGCGCAGCCACGACGACATCGGCTGGACGTTTGCCGACGAAGACGCCGCGCGCCTGGGCATCAACGGTTTCGATCACCGGCAGTTCCTCAACCGCTTCTACGTCAACCGCTTCGAGGGCAGCTTTGCGCGCGGCGTGCCTTTCCAGGACAACCCCGCCACCGGCGATTGCCGCATCTGCGGCACCAGCGCTTCGCTCACCGGCCTCGAACAGGGCGATCCGTTTGCCGTGCGCCGCGGCCTGCTGCTGCACAGCGTGATCCTCAGCAGCGGCGGCATCCCGCTGATTTACCTCGGCGACGAAGCCGGCATGCTGAACGATCACGCCTATCTGCGCGAGCCCGGCAAGGCGGACGACAGCCGCTGGGTACACCGGCCCACACGTTCACCGGCCACCGCCGCGCGGCGGCCCGATCCAGGCACGCCGGCCGCGGCCATCCACAGCGGGCTGCGCCGCATGATCGACGCACGCGGCCGCACCACGGCCTTCGCCGGTGGCCGGCTCGTCGGCTTTCGCAGCGGTGTTGCCAGCGTGCTGGGCTACACGCGCAGCGCAACCGATTCTCAGGTGCTGGTGCTGGCCAATTTCAGCGAATTCACCCGCGACATCGCCCCGGTTGTTTTCTCGGCGCTGCCCGAATACGCCGTTGATCGAATCACCGGCGCGCGACACGCGCTGCGCGGCGGCCTGCGGCTCGAACCCTACGACGTGGTGTGGCTGGAGTGCGCGGGCGGCATGATCTAGCGGCGCGTTGCCGGCAGGCTGAATCGACGGGCCCAACCGGCAAGCTCAATCAGCGAGCGGCGGCCCGATCGAATTGCCACCGACAAACCGTGGCTGGCGCAGCACCTGGCGCTGCTCGGGCGCCTTGCCATCGATGAGCGCCATCAGCATCGTCGCCATCACCAGGCCGGTATCCTGCGGCGTGGGTTGATCCACCGCCGCCACCTGCTGGCCCAGCAGCAGCGTGTCGGCGGGAACTCCGTCGTACACGACGACGGATATGTCTTTGCCGATCACCACCCCCGCATCCAGCAGGCCGCGCATCACGCCCACACCGCAGAGGTTGTTGTCGATGATGATGGCTGTGGGCCGCACGGGCAAGGCCAACAGGCGCTGCGCCGCGGCGTAGCCGTTGCGACGATTCATGCCGGCGGCGATGGTGCACTCGGGCGCCGCCGACAAGCCCGCGTCGTGCATGGCCCGCAAGTAGCCGGTGTAACGCTGCGAAGCGAAATTCAGGCTCAGCGACGCGTGCACATACGCGATGTGCCGATGCCCCAACGCGATCAGCTCGCGCACAGCCATCGCGGCGCCCGCTTCGTTGTCGAAATCGAACCAGGCAAAGTCGGCCGGCGGCTCGGTGCGCCCATAGGCCACGAACGGAATGCCGGCGGCCAGCAGGTAGTCGATGCGCGGATCGCAGACACGCGTCCGGGCGACGATCAGGCCATCCACACGGCGGCCGCTGACCAGGCGTTCATACGTGCGCATCTCGGCCTTTTCGCGCGACGAGACGAGCAGCAAATCCAGACCCGCCTGGCCGAAGGTATCGGCCAGCGCTTCGATCACCTCGAGAAAGCGCGGATCGCCCAGGTCGGCGGCGTCGAGCGGATACACCAGACCCACCGCCTCGGTGCGCCCCATCGCCAGGCGACGCGCAGTGAGATTGGGCTGGTAGCCCAGCTCCTTGGCGGCTTGCGCCACCCGCACACGCGTGGATTCGCTGACGTCGGTATAGCCATTCAGCGCGCGGCTCACCGTCGTGGGCGAAAGCTTCAGGTGTGCGGAGAGCTGTTTCAGGTCGATGGCCACGTCGTCCCAAGGCTTCAAAGCGGTTCGGTGGATTGTGGTTGATTCTGTCAGACGAATTGATGAATGGCCAAAGCGGGACAGGGTAGCGGCCGAAACCACCGCCCGCCGCCGATCCGGCAACCCCACGCCCGGCATCCCATCGCTGACGCGCTGCCGCGCGGCGACAAGCACGATCAGCGCGAGTGGCCGATGAACCATAGAGCTTCAGCCCTTTGGTGTTCACCCCCAACAGTAGCTGTGGCGATGCCTTTTGGCCCGACTCACAATCCATCTCTTTGCCGGCAACGGCGCACACAACAATCAGGGAGTTCACGATGCATATGCCCACTTACCGTCTGACGGCGGCAACGGCGTTCGCGCTGTTCATGTCAGTCACCGCCGCGCAAGCTGCTGCCCCCCAGTACACGATGCAACTGATCGAACCAACAGCACCTTACGAACTAACCTTTGCTACCAAGATCAACGCCAACGGCGATGCGCTCGTGAATTTCTTTGACAACGACGACAGGCTGGAGTCGTGGGGGATGTTGACGGCCGATGGCCATTTTTGGGAGATCGTGCCACCCGCGGGAATCGAGATGCAAACCTCCGCGCTCAACGATCTGCAGCAGGTGGTGGGTATTGCCAACGATGGTGCGTTCATCTGGTCGCCTACGACCGGCTGGCAGGCGATTGACCCGGCAGCTGGCTACTTCAGTGTGCGACCGTCCGGCATCAACAACCGGGGTGTGGTGGTCGGAACCGTATCCCAGGGCGAACGATACGGACCTAACCGAGCGTTCTATTGGACTGCCGAAGGCGGCATGCAGGTTATGAAGCCCCACTTGTCGGGGTCGGCCGCGGCGATCAACAACAAGAATCAGATCGTGGGCACGATCAGTTTCGGCAATCCGTATTCGTCGGGCTACAACGCGGTGGTGCTGCGCCCGCACCACGAACCGATTCGGCTCGGTGACCTTCGTGATATTCCAGGCCGGCCGGGCAGCCACGGATACGACCTCAACGAGATTGGTACCGTGCTGCTGAGCGCGGCATCCGAACGGAGCACCGGCGAGATCGCCATCTGGACGGCACGCGACGGCTTGCGTGGCATCGGATTGCAGGGCCAGCCCTATGCGATCAACAACCACAATGAAGTGGTGTGCTCGGATAGATCCGCAGGGGGAAACAAAGGGGTCTACTGGAGCGAAGAAGTCGGCGCGGTGCTGCTGCAGGACTCACTCGTGCCGGGGTCACCGGTGTTCGACACTATCGAAGGCTATGACATCAACGACAGTGGCGCGATTGCCGGCCTCGCTTTACGCGTTGCCGGCGCGGTGCGTGTGGGCGTGATCCTCACGCCGGTGACGCCAGCAAGGTAGTCCCAGCGACCCACACGAGTCAGCCGACATAACCGTCAGTGCGCTCGAACTCAGCATCGCGCGCCTGGCTTGGCCTCTGAGTGACCTAAATCCACCGCCCCCACCGCTGGCCTCCCCTGCTGTCGGCGGCGGTAGGCTGCGCCGGTCAGTTCCACGCACAACCCATGTGTTGGCCAGCGACAGTACCCACAACAATCAGGGAGTTCACGATGCATATGCCCACTTACCGTCGGGCGACGGCAACAGCGCTGGCGCTGGTGATGTCAACCACCGTCGCACTCGCTGCAGCCCCGCAATACACGATGCAGGTGATCGAACCGCCGGCGCCTTACGAGTGGGCGCTAGGTTCCAAGATCAACGCTAACGGCGACGTGCTGGTGACGTTTCTGGATCTGGACGACGGCCTTGAGTCCCACGGCGTGTTGACCAGTCAGGGGCAGTGGATACCAATCGTTGCTCCCGGCGGCGTGGAACTGACCACGAGAGCCATGAACGATCGCCGGCAG
>JANMAS010000569.1:0-2109 GCA_031359975.1 Burkholderiales bacterium | reverse complement strand
ACTACGGTTGGTTCCTGTGTCAGCGGCGGCGTTACGCGGAGGCCGACACCCAGTTCACCACCGCGCTCGCCCAGCCCTCCTACAACGATGCCTCACGCACGCTGCTGATCCAGGGCATCTGCCTGGCCCGCGCGGGCTCGCTCGAAGCGGCCGAGCGCACCTTGTCGCGTTCTTACGAAATCGATCCGGGCAACCCGACCACCGCCGTCAACCTTGCCGAAGTGCTTTATCGCCGTGGCGAGATGGAGCGCGCGCGCTTCTATGTGCGCCGCGTCAACACCCAGCCCGATCTGGTCAGTGCGCAGACCTTGTGGCTGGCCGCTCGCATCGAAAACCGCCTCGGCAACGCCGCCGGGGTGCGCGACTTCGGCAACCGGCTGCGCGACCGGTTTCCGCAGTCGCCGCAGGCGCTTCAACTCGATCGAGGCCGGTTCGATGAGTGATCTGCGCAACGAGCCTGTGCCCGGCACGAACGCACCGACCGTCAGCCCCGCAACGGGCCTGTCGGCCGGCGCGATGCTGCGCGCCGCGCGCGAGGCGCAGGGCCTGCACCTCGAGACCTTGGCCAATATCGTCAAGGTGCCGGCGCGCAAGCTGGATGCCCTCGAAAAGGGGCATATCGACGAGTTGCACGACGCCGCGTTTGCCCGTGCGCTGGCGCAAACGATGTGCCGCGCGCTCAAGATCGATCCAAAACCGGTGCTTGCGCAGCTGCCGGCGGGCCGCCAACATGCCATCGAGCGTGTGGCCGACGGGCTCAACACGCCGTTCCGCGAACGCGCCTTGCGCGAGGAGTCGCCTTGGCGCGGCCTGCTCGGCAAGCCGTTTGTTTGGGCTGCCGCGGCGCTGGTGGTCGCCTCGGCCGTCATCTTCGTCCTGCCGGTTCGCCTGGAGATGCCGAGCTGGCTTGCTGGCTGGGCCACCTGGTTTTCGACCACGCCGGACACCCGCCCCGTGACCGAGCCCGCCGCTGCGCCCACACCGGATGCGGTGGCATCGGCTGGCCTGGCCACGCTGTCGGATGCGCCGGTACCGGCGGCGTCGGTGCCCGATGTGGTGGTCGATACGGTGCACTCCACGCCCAGCGAACCCGTGGCTGCCGCACCCGTTTCCGAAGCCGTTCTGGTGCTGCATGCCAGCGCCGAATCATGGATCGAGGTGGTCGATCGCAACGGCCAGCCGCTGTTGGCGCGTACCCTGGCGGCCGGTGATTCCGTGGGCATCGACGGGGCTTTGCCGATGCGCGTGAAAATAGGTAACGCGGCGGCTACATCGATGAACTTTCGCGGGCAGTCGGTCGATCTGGCTGCTGTCACCCGCGACAACGTGGCGCGCATCGACCTGAAATGAGCGAAACGATGAATCACCTGCCGACGCAACGCGAGAGCCTCCCGGCCGAAGCTGGACCGAGCGACATCACCTCGGCGGCGCCGCGTCGTCATCTCACCCGTCAGGCGCGTGCGGTGTGGGGCGATCGGGTGGTGACGATCGGTGGCGATGCGCCGGTGCGTGTGCAGTCGATGACCAACACCGACACCGTGGACACCATCGGCACCGCGATCCAGGTGAAAGAGCTCGCCCAGGCCGGCTCCGAACTCGTGCGCATCACGGTCAACACCCCGGAAGCGGCGCAGGCGGTGCCGCACATCCGCGAGCAGCTCGATCGCATGGGCGTCGATGTGCCGCTGATCGGCGATTTCCACTACAACGGCCACCGCCTGCTGACCGACTATCCGGATTGCGCCCAAGCGCTGTCGAAGTACCGCATCAATCCCGGCAACGTGGGCAAGGGCGACAAACGCGATCGCCAGTTCGCGCAGATGATCGAAGCCGCGATGCGGCACGACAAATGCGTGCGCATCGGCGTCAACTGGGGCAGCCTCGACCAGGAACTGCTGGCCTCGATGATGGACGACAACGCTGCCCGCGCCGAGCCCTGGGATGCCAAGCAGGTGATGTATCAGGCCTTGATTCAGTCGGCCTTGCAATCGGCCAGCTACGCCCGCGAGCTGGGCATGAACCCCGACCAGATCATCATCAGCTGCAAGGTCAGCGGTGTGCAGGACTTGATCGCGGTCTATCGCGCGCTGCACCAACGCTGCGACTACG
>JANMAS010000532.1:0-2076 GCA_031359975.1 Burkholderiales bacterium | reverse complement strand
CGATGCCTGGCCACGGCCGTGCGTCACGGCGCTGCGCTGCCGATCGTTGAGCAGGGCGAAGGGGTCGAGCAGGGCGGTTGGCGTGGGCATCGGCGGCGACGGGGGCGTCTCGGTGTACTGTATAGGCATCCATGCTTGATGTGCCCACGATGACGCTCGATACCGCCCTCGCTTCGCCCCCGTCGCCACCCCCGCCCCCGCGCCGCCGCCTCAGAACGATCTCGCCCCGGGAGGCCTGGCACCTGCTGCGCGACACCGTGGATGCCTGGCTCGACGACCACGCCCCCAGCATGGGCGCGGCGCTGGCCTACTACACGATGTTCTCGATCGCACCGCTGCTGCTGATCGTGATCGCGGTGGCGGGCCTGGTGTTTGGCGAGCAGGCGGCGCGCGGCGAAATCATGGGCCAGCTCAACGGCCTCATGGGCGACGAAGGCGCGCGTGCGGTGGAAGCGCTGTTGCAGAGCGTGAACCGCCCCGCCGCGGGCTGGCTGGCCACGCTGGTGGGCCTGGCCACGCTGCTGATCGGCGCCACCACCGTGTTTGCCGAGCTGCAGGATGCGATGGACCGCATCTGGCGCACGCCGCCGCCGCCGCAGCGCTCGGGTTTGTGGAACCTGCTGCGCACCCGGTTGCTGTCGCTCGGCATGATCCTGGGCATCGGATTCCTGCTCACGGTGTCGCTGGTGATCAGCGCCGGCCTGGCCGCGCTGGGCACCTGGTGGCGGCCGTGGGTGGGCGAGGGGCTGGGCATCGCCGATGCCATCGATCTGGCGGCGAGCTTCGTGATGATCACCGTGCTGTTTGCGATGATCTACAAGTGGATGCCGCGTGTGCGCCTGCTGTGGCCGGATGTGATGATGGGTGCCTCGATCACCGCGCTGATGTTCACCATCGGCAAATCCCTGATCGGCCTGTACCTCGCGCGCAGCAGCGTGGCTTCGGGCTTTGGTGCGGCCGCATCGCTGGTGGTGATGATGGTGTGGGTGTATTACTCGGCGCAGGTGTTCCTGCTCGGTGTGGAGTTCACGCGCCTGTATGCGCATCGTTTCGGTTCGATGCAGCCGGGGTCCCGCCCGGAGGATGGTGCCGTCGGCGTGTAAAGTCCGCCGTCGTCAAACCCCCAAGCCTGCCGTGTCGGAACGTTCCACCGCGCTCTTCCAAACCCTGTTGCCCAAGCGCGCGATCACCGTGTTCGGGGGCTGGGTGGCTTCAACGGCCGGCGGGCCCATCACCACCTGGATCATCCGGCGCTTCGTGCGCCGATATGCGGTGGACATGCACGAGGCCGCCGAGGGCGATGTCACCCGCTACGCCACCTTCAATGCGTTTTTCACGCGGGCGCTGACACCCGCCGCCAGGCCGCTGGCCGCCGCGCGCTGGATCTGCCCGGTCGATGGCGCGATCAGCCAGTTCGGGCGCATCGATGGCGACCAGATCTTCCAGGCCAAGGGGCATCGTTATTCGACACGCGCGCTCGTCGGTGGCGATGCGGCGCTGGCGGCACGCTTCGAATCGGGCTGGTTTGCCACGCTGTACCTCAGCCCCAAGGATTACCACCGCATCCATATGCCGTGCGCCGGCCGGCTGCGCCGCATGATCCACGTGCCGGGGGATCTGTTCTCGGTTAATCCGGCCACGGACCGTGCCGTGCCGGGCTTGTTTGCCCGCAACGAGCGCGTGGTATGTGAGTTCGATGGCGACGACGGCCCGTTTGTGATGGTGCTGGTGGGCGCCACCATCGTCGGCAGCTTGGCCACCGTGTGGCATGGTGTGGTGAACCCGCCGCGGCCCGGCACGGTGCGCGAGTGGCGCTACGACGATTCCGCCATCACGCTGGCGCAGGGCGAGGAGATGGGCCGCTTCCTGCTGGGCTCGACCGTGGTGATGTTGATGCCGAACAGGCCGAACGGGCCGCTGGCGTTCAATCCGGCGTGGGCGCCGGCCGGCGCGATCCGCCTGGGCGAGATGATGGCGCGCTGAGCGCAGACCAAGCCGGCCCGCGGGGGCCGGCCGGCGCGGGCGCGAGATGAATCTCGCGCCCCGTCACGCGATCTGCTTACGGTTGCACTTTCT
>JANMAS010000509.1:0-2695 GCA_031359975.1 Burkholderiales bacterium | reverse complement strand
CGTCACCGGCACCGACGGCGGGCCCACGCCCAAGGGCGGCCGCTGGCCGGAGGTGACGACCGACATCGCGGTAGGCCAGATGCGCCAGATCGACTTTCTCGCCGACGAACCGGGCGACTGGGCCTTCCACTGCCACAAGAGCCACCACACGATGAACGCGATGGGGCACGACGTGCCCACGATGATCGGCGTGGACCACAGCGAGGTGGTGTCGAAGATCACCCGCCTCGTGCCCGACTACATGGTGATGGGCGAACGTGGCATGCACGACATGACCGAGATGGAGATGCCCCTGCCCGACAACACCGCCGCGATGATGACCGGCACCGGGCCGTACGGCTCGGTGGGTATGGGCGGCATGTTCAGCGTGCTGAAGGTGCGCAAGGATCAGAAACCCGGCGACTACCGGGATCCAGGATGGTTCAAGCCACCGCCGGGCACGGTGGCCCACGAATGGACGGGCGCCCTGGCCGAGCCCGCGCGCATCAAGGCCGAAGGTGGCACGTCGATGCCGCCCAAGGCCAGGCCTGCGCAGGATGTGGAAGCGCAAGCCCGCAAACCCGCCGGCGGCCATGCCGGCCACTGAGCAACGAAAGAAACCATGACTTCAATCAAGACCCTCGCACTGGCTGCGCTGCTCGCCTTCAACGGCATCGCCATCGCGCACGGCGATGCCAAGCACGACAAACCCGCGCAACCCCTCCCCAAGGAACAGAAAGACTGGGGCATCGCCGGTGACGCCAAGGCCGCCCGCCGGACCATCGATGTCGGGATGCTCGACACGATGCGTTTTTCGCCCGACAAGATCGACGTGAAGGTGGGCGATACGGTGAGGTTCCGCATCACCAACACCGGTGCGGTGCTGCATGAGTTTGTCATCGGCACCACCAAGGAAAACGACGAGCACGCGGCGCTGATGCTGAGGTTTCCGACCATGGAGCACAGCGAGCCCTACATGGCGCATGTTCCACCCGGCAAGACGGGCGAAATCGTGTGGACCTTCAACCGGCCGGGCGAGTTCAATTTCGCCTGCCTTATCGCCGGCCACTACCAGGCGGGCATGGTCGGCAAGATCACCGTCGCAGCCCGCTGAATCCGCGCGCCGTTCGTCCACGCAACCAGGGTTTTTTCATGAAGAAATTTCTGCTTTCCGCCCTCCTGGCCGCCGCCTTCGCGCCGCTGGCCGTGGCTCAAGCCACCGACATGACCGATGGTGAAATCCGCAAGATCGACACCGAAACCAAGAAGCTCACAATCAGGCACGCCGCGATCAAGCATCTCGACATGCCGGCGATGACGATGGTCTTTCAGGTCAAGGATCCCACCCTGCTCGACAAGGTGAAAGCCGGCGACAAGGTGCGCTTCAAGGTGGAGAAGACGGATGCCGCGTTGGTGGTCACCGACATCCAGCCCGTCAACTAGCGCCTGCGCCACGGCGCCCCGCACAAAGGACATTCCGATGACAAGCATTCTGCATGCGCCCGCCCTCGGCGCCATCGCGCTGGCAGCCCTGCTCACCGCCCGGCCGGCCCGGGCCCAGGTGGTCGATATCAGCTGGGACAGCGGCGGCCGCATGGAGCGGGCGATGACCGTCGCAGCGGGCAAGTTTGCCGAGGTGTGCGGCAAGCTGCGCAAGGGCCAGGCGGTGGCCTGGACGTTCAAGGCCGGCGCGGCGATGGACTTCAACATCCACTATCACCAGGGCAAGGAAGTCATCTTCCCCGCCGAGATGAAGGGAGCCACCGAATCCGGCGGCACGTTGCCGGTGAATCTGGATCAGGACTACTGCTGGATGTGGACCAACAAGTCGGCGCAGCCCGCATCATTGCAGTTCACCCTGAAACGCTGAGCCGGGCTGCCGCGCCGAATCATCACGCCGTTTGTTCGATGTCGCTGACCACCGGCAGCGCCCGGCGTTCACGCCGCCGCCGCATCAGCAGGTAAGCCGCCGGGATCACGAACATCGACAGCAGCGGCGCGGTGATCATGCCGCCCACCATCGGCGCGGCGATGCGCTGCATCACGTCGCTGCCGGTGCCCGTGCCCCACATGATCGGGAACAGGCCGGCCAGGATCACCGCCACCGTCATCGCCTTCGGGCGTACGCGCAACACCGCGCCATCGCGGATGGCGTCGAGCAGATCGGCGGTACTGGTCTTGCCCTCGGCGATGCGCGCGTCCCAGGCCTGCTTCAGGTACAGCAGCATGATCACCCCGAACTCGGCCGACACGCCAGCCAGTGCGATGAAACCCACCGCACCGGCCACCGACAGGTTGTAGCTCAGCAGGAAAAGCAGCCAGATGCCGCCGACCAGCGCAAACGGCAGCGTCGCCATGATCAGCAGCGCGTCCCCCAGGCGTTTGAAGGTCATGACCAGCAGCACCAGAATAATCAGCAGCGTGAACGGCAGCACCAGCTTCAACCTGGCAGTGGCCCGCGCCAGAAACTCGAACTGCCCCGACCACGAGATCGAATAACCCGCCGGCAGCGCGACCTTCTGGCCGACCGCCTGCTGCATCGCCAGCACGGCAGATTTCAGGTCGCGGCCCCGGATGTCCACGTACACCCAGCCCGCCAGGCGGGCGTTTTCGCTGCGCAGCATCGGTGGGCCATCGCTGATGCGCAACTCGGCCACATCGGACAGCAACAGCCTGGCGCCGCGCTCGCTGACGATGGGCAGCTTGCGCAGCTTGT
>JANMAS010000505.1:0-2040 GCA_031359975.1 Burkholderiales bacterium | reverse complement strand
GCCAAGGCATCGTTGGCGGCCAGCAGCAGCGCCGAGACCGTCCATGCCCTTTGCTGCGGCGCAGCGAACTGTGATGCCGCGGGCGCTGGCGGGCTGTCGTCATCCCACATGCCGGAACTCCACAGCTTGTTGATGACCATGGATTGGCGCGCCAAACACTGTCACGATCCTGTCAAAGTGCGATATGTCTTTGATTTCACAGTCTTTTCTACTGCTCAATTTTTTGGCAATCTGTTGAAAGGCCAGCATTTTCGCGGCCTGTGAGCCCTCGGGAGGGAGTTGTCCACAAGCTTGTCCACCGTTGCAGTGGAGATTTTTTGCCGCCTTGGCACCAAGCCATAATCCGCGGTCGCCGCGCGACGGCTGCACGTTCGAGGGAAGCGTTGATTTCGATCATACAAGCGGCCGGTTGGCCGATCTGGCCACTTATCGTCTGCTCCATCGTGGCCCTGGCGCTCGTCGCAGAACGATTCATGGCGCTGCGCCCCACCCGCATCGCACCCACCACGCTGATCGACGAAGTGCTCAGCGTCATCCGGCACGGCTTGCCGGGCCCGGATGTGGTGGCCAAGCTGGCGGCCAACTCGATCCTCGGCACGGTGCTCGCCACCGGCATTCGCGCGGCGGCGATCGATCCGCAGGGTGGCACCGCCGGCATCCGCCTGGCGCTCGAAAACGCCGGCAGCATCGCCGCTCATCGGCTGCAGAGATACCTCAATGCCCTGGCCACGATCGCATCGGCCGCGCCCTTGCTCGGGCTGCTGGGCACGGTGGTCGGCCTGATCGAGATCTTCGGCTCGCAAAGCCCCACCGGCGGCTCCAACCCGGCGCTGCTGGCCCACGGCATATCGATCGCCCTGTACAACACCGCATTCGGGCTCGTCATCGCGATCCCTTCGTTGTTGTTCCATCGCTATTTTTCTTCGCGGGTGGACGACCTGATGCATGAGATGGAGCAGGCCTGCGAGCGCATGGTGCCGTTCCTCACGGCGATCGTGGAGCGGGATGCGGCGCGGGCGGGCGCCGCCGTCGGAGCAGCGCGATGAAGTTTCAGCGCCGCCGCATCGAGGAGCCGGAGATCAACCTGATCCCGTTCATCGATGTGCTGCTGGTGATCCTCATCTTCCTGATGCTGTCCACCACCTATTCCAAGTTCACCGAGCTGCAGATCACCTTGCCCAACGCGCAGGCCGAACCGCCACCCATGCGGCCGGCCGAGATCATCATCTCGGTCTCCAGCGACGGCCGCTACGCGATCGACCACATCGCGGTCGAAGGCCGCCAGGTCGACACGCTCGCGCAAGCCTTGCGCGTGGCCGCCAGCACAAGAAACGATCCGGTGCTCATCATTTCGGCCGATGCGCTGGCCGCGCACCAATCGGTGATCAACGTGCTCGACGCGGCCCGCCGCGCCGGCCTGCAACGCCTCACCTTCGCCGCGCAGCTCGGCGGCGCCACGGCACAGTGATCGCCAACCCGCTGTCACGCGCGCTGGCCGGCGTGCTGACGCGTGTGTGGTGGTCGCCCCGGCGCGATGCGCTGGCGGGTTTGCTGCTGCCCTTGAGCGGGTTGTACGCGGCTGTGACCGCCGTTCGGCGCATGGCCTATCGCATCGGTGTCGTTTCGCCTTATCGCGCGCCGGTGCCGGTGGTGGTGGTGGGCAACCTGATCGTCGGCGGTGCCGGCAAGACACCCTCCGTGATCGCCATCGTGCAATGGTTGCTGAGGCACGGCCACCATCCGGGCGTGATCTCGCGCGGTTTTGGCCGCGACAGCGACGCCCCCGCCCGCGTGACCGCCGGATCGCGCCCCGCCGATGTGGGCGACGAGCCGCTGCTGATCCATCTGCGCACCGGCGTGCCGGTGATGGTGGCGCGCGCGCGCAGTGCCGCCGCGAAGGCGTTGCTGGCCGAGGATGAGCGCATCGATGTGCTGGTGGCCGACGACGGCCTGCAGCACCTCGCCCTGGCCCGCGATGTCGAGGTGGTGGTGTTCGACCGCCGCGGTGCCGGCAACGGCCTGCTGCTGCCGGCGGGGCCG
>JANMAS010000498.1:0-1600 GCA_031359975.1 Burkholderiales bacterium | reverse complement strand
ATCCATGGCGGCGGCTTCACTTGTGCCCGCCGCCGCTCGAGTAACCGCCCCACGATCCACCGCTGGTGCCGTAGCTGCCACCGCTGCCGCGTGTGCGCACACATTGCTGGTATTCGTTGCTGGTGGCGCCAAACGTCTGGCGCGTGCTGTCGCAGTTGTCGCTGTCGCAGCGTGAGAGCACGATCATCATCACCACCAGTGCGATGAACACGATCACCATCTTGCTGAAGCCCCCGAGCGCGGAGCCCACGTTCACCATCGACGCGGGCGCGGCGTCGCGCTGGATCGCCGGGCGCGCGGAGGGCGGCAGGCGGAAGGCATCGGCCACCAGCGCGGCATCCATCGCCTCGCCGGCCGACCAGGTCACCTCCTGGCCTACCGCTTCGCGCGACAGGCGCCTGCCGCTGCCCGCGCCGTCGCCCGCGTAATCGGTAACCTGCGCGCGCTCCTCGCGCCGCACGCGCCAGTAGAACTCGCCTTGCACCCACGTCACCTTGGCGGCGTAGTCGTAGCCCTTGCGGTATCGGATGCCTTGCCATTCAACCGTGTCGCCGCGCCCCGAAGGCACACCGGTGATCGGCCGCACCCAGCTCCAGCCGTCTTCGGCATCGACGAGAAAAGCAAATCCGGCGGTCTGGTTGTAGAGCAGGTATTCGCGCCAGAAGGTTTGTTCGTCGTCGCTGTCGGCTTCGGGCAGATCGCAGCGTTCGAGGTAGCCCACCACCTGCCAGGGCAACTCGTCGGTGGCGCCGAAGGCAAAGCGGCCGGTGCTGCCTAGCGGGATTTGCGGTTCGATGCCGGACTCGCCCGAATTGGCCTGCGCGTAGTGCGCCAGATCCGCGCCCACGCCCTGGCCGTCCGGGCCCACCAGATCCACCACCGCATGGCATTGGCCGCAGGTGATGGACTGCGTGGTGGCCAGCTTCACGGCCAGCGACGCACCACAGCTCGGGCAGGCCACGGCGCGCGAGGCGAGCGTCTTTTCGCTCACCTCGCGCAGGCCCTGCATCGCCAGTTCGATCAAGGTGATCGAGCGACCGATCGACCATTGCGGGCTTTGTGGCTCGGCATAGTCGAGCGTGCCCACTTCGCCTTGCACATTGCGCAGGTCGATTACCGTGAACTCGCTCTGGAGCTTCGGTGGGCGCGGCAGTTCACCTTGCGCGGCGAGCAGCCTGGCTTGCACGATCGAGGCCACATCCCAGGCGCCGCCGTCCACCGCCACGTGGGAGCCGGCGCGCAGATCGGCCGGCGCCGGCAGCGCGCCTTGCGGCAACCGGTCGAACGCGATCACGTAGGCGCCGTTGTCTTCGCTCAGCCAGGCGCTGCGGGGCGGTGTGTCGCTGTCGCCACCGCCCACGTCGAACAGCGCATGCCATTCGTTCCAGGTGCCGTCGGCGGTGCTGTATTGCAGCCGGCCCACCAGCGTGAAGGCCACGCCCTGCAGCTTGCCCGAGGCGCCGAGCTGAAGGGGGGAATGGTCGTCGAAGACCTCGGCGCTTTGGCCGATGCGGCGCAGCGCATCGCCATCGCGCACCAGCGTGCTGCGGCAAAAGCTGCACACCGCACTGGCCGATGCGGCCGAGCGAAAGTCAACCGG
>JANMAS010000497.1:0-1546 GCA_031359975.1 Burkholderiales bacterium | reverse complement strand
CGCATCCTCGAAGACGCCGAAGGCCGCAAGGCGCTGTGGGAACGCCTGCAGTTCTCGCTCGATGGCGAGCCCGATCCATGGTTCGACTTCGAGAAGGCCAGCGTCGACACGCGGCAGTTCAAGCCGGTGGCGATGATGGAGCTTGTGTCATGAACGAGTGGGTCACCATCTGCCGGCTCGACGACATTCCGCGCCTTGGCTCACGACGTGTGGCGCGCGATGGGGCCACCGAAGTGGCCATATTCCGCACCGCCGACGACCGTGTCTTTGCCTTGCTCGATCAATGCCCGCACAAGCGCGGCCCGCTGAGCCAGGGCATCGTGTTCGGCGACGGCGTGGCCTGCCCGTTGCACAACTGGACGATCGGCCTGGATGACGGCTGCGCCCGGGTGCCCGACGCTGGCTGCACGCCGCGTTTTGCGGTGAAGCTCGAAGCAGGGCAGGTATCGCTGGATGCGCAGGAGCTGCGCACGCATGCCCTCGATGTCGAAACCACCCCGGCCTGAGCGGGCCTGCTTCGCTCCCCATGCAAGCGACTGAGGTCAAGTCAACGTGTCCGTACTGCGGTGTGGGTTGCGGCGTCATCATCGAGAGCCAGGCCGATCAGATCACCGGCGTGCGCGGCGATCCAGATCACCCGGCCAACTTCGGCCGGCTGTGCACCAAGGGCAGCACGCTGCACCTCACAGCCAGCGCGTCGATCACCCGCCAGACGCGATTGCTGCAGCCGCTGCGGCGCCTGCAGCGCGGCCAGGCGCCCGAGCCGATCAGCTGGGATGCGGCGATGGATCTGGCCGCTGACAAGTTTGCCGGCGTGATCACCGAACACGGCGCCGATGCGGTGGGCTTCTACCTCTCCGGCCAACTGCTCACCGAGGATTACTACGTCTTCAACAAGCTCGCCAAGGGTTTGATCGGCACCAACAACGTCGATACCAACTCGCGGCTGTGCATGAGCAGCGCGGTGGCCGGCTACAAGGCCTCGCTGGGCGCCGATGCGCCACCCGCCTGTTACGACGACATCGCCCACGCCGGCACGATCTTCATCACCGGCTCCAACATGGCCTGGGCGCATCCGGTGCTGTTTCGCCGCCTCGAAGATGCGCGTGCGGCCAACCCGGCGATGAAGGTGATCGTGGCCGATCCGCGTCGCACCGAAACCGCCGCCAGTGCCGATCTGCACCTGCCGCTGTTGCCCGGCACCGATGTGGCGCTGTGCCACGGCCTGCTGCATCTGATGCTGTGGGAAGGCCTGGCGGATCAGGCCTTCATCGCCGCGCACACCAGCGGCTTCGACGCGTTGCGCGATGTGGTGCGCGAATACTCGCCGGCCCACACCGCCAAGATCTGCGGCGTGCCCGAGGCCGACATCGTGCAGGCGGCGCGCTGGTTCGGCGGCCTGGGCGACAGCGGCGCGCCGCGCAAGCCCACCTTGTCGCTCTACTGCCAGGGCCTGAACCAGAGCGCGCGTGGCACCGACAAGAACACCGCGCTGATCAACCTGCACCTGGCCACCGGCCAGATCGGCAAGCCCGGCGCGGGGCCG
>JANMAS010000445.1:0-4815 GCA_031359975.1 Burkholderiales bacterium | reverse complement strand
CTGTTCACACCGGAACAAGCGCTGGCGCATGCGGTGGCCCAAACCGAAGCCACCGGCGTTGCATGGCATGTGCCCAACGTCAAGGAAATGAACTGGCTGATTCGTCGTGAGAACAGCCCACCGGCGACCGATAAGCTCGTCTTCCCGAAAACGCCGGTGGGCAACTTCTGCACCTCAACGCCCGATGTGAGCCAACCCGCCAACGCCTGGGTCATCGATTTCGAGTTCGGCCGGGTGTTCACGGTGCCGCGCGCCGCGCCCTGTCTGTTGAGGCTGGCGCGATAAGCCGGCACCGCGCCGGTTTACTCCAGCGCCATCATGCGCCGCCGCTTCTGCGTCTGATCGATGTAGCGCTGAAGGGAACGATCGACACCGCCTTCGGGGCGCAGCCATTCGCAACCCAGGCGAGCGCCCTTCACATCGGGCTGGATGCAGGTCACGTGGCGCAGCGCCAGGGCCGTGACGAAGCTGGTTTGCGCGTCGAGCTCCATGCGCACGCCGGCCACTTCGGAGCCGGGCCACAGCGGGGGTACGTCGTCGGGCACGAACAGCGCGCAGCCGCCGATGCTCACATCGAGCACACGCAGCGCGATTTCCATGTCGGGAATCGACGGATGGCGCATGGTGGCGGTGGGTGAGCTGCGATCGAGTGTGCGCACGCGAAATCCGGATCGCCGCTGGAAGCGGAATACCTCGGTCGGCACACCGGCCTGCAGCACGCACTGGCTGCCGCCGTGCACCAGCATCAAGCCGTGCAGCTCGAACTGCAGCTTGACCATGTCGAGATAACCCACCGCCGAGACTTCGCTGGATTCGACCAGGCGATGCACCGCGGGATCGAGCACCTTGCCGGTGAAGGCAATGCGCTTGCCTTCATCGAGCGACCAGATGGACGTGGTGTAGTGGATGCCGTCGGGCGTGGTGAGCTGAAGCGCCACGTTGCGGTCCATCAGGGATTTCAGCATGGCGTGCACGGCCACCGGATCGCGCTCGCGGAACTCGTCGAACGAATCGCCATCGCCGCCGGGGCTGAGCGACATCGGACGGGTGAATTCACTCATCACGGCCTCCGTGTGAACGCACAGGCATGCGCTGGCAGGCAGTGTCCCGCGTCAGCCGGATCAATGCAAGGTCTTGGGGCGGCCCGCCAACAGGTTGTCGAGGTCTTCGAGCCAGGGCTCGGCCAGGTGGCGGATCTCGGCGTCGTTGAGCAGGATGCGCTGCATGATGCGCGACTTGGCCTTCACCGCCTCGGGTGCCAGATCGTGGGCGCGGGCGGCGTGGCGAAGCTGCGAGATCAGCACCGCGCAGGCGCCTTCGAGCTTGACGACCTGATCCCAGTTGCCTGTGCGCGCGGCGGAAAGCATATCGTGGCTGGCTCGCTCGATCGCCTCGTAGAAGCTCAGCAGTGTTTCGTTCATGGTGTGCGTCTCGCCTGCGGGCAGGAGGTTCGTTGATTCAGTAGGGCCGGCCATCCACTTCGGCGGCGATCGAACTCCAGGCATCGCGCAGGGGCTGGATGAGCCGCACACATTCGTCGAGCTGGGATTCATCGTTGCGCAGGTTGGCCTGGGTCAGACGCATCGTCACGTATTCGTACAGCGCGCGCAGGTCGGTGGCGAGTTCGCCGCCGCCCTTGAGGTCGAGGCTGGATTTCAAACCCTCGTCGACGATACGCACCGCGCGGGTGATCGCCCTGCCCTTGAGCACCACGTTGCCGGTGCGGATGGCGCCACGCGCCTGCGTCACCGCATCGAGGAAGCCGTCGAACAACATCGCGATGAGGTGGTGCGGCGAGGCCACTGCCACCCCGGTTTCAACGCCCATCTGGCGATATGCCTGGGCGTGTGCCATGGGGCGACCGAACGGGGAGGCATGAGCGGATGAGTACATGGTGTGCGCTGAGTGTGGATGCAACCGATATGTCAGATATCGGCGGCCCGTCCGCTCGACTTGAGGTGCGCGGTCATCCGCCGGTCATGCGCCGCTCGTCAGGCCGAGTAGTTCACACTGAGTGCAGCCAGCTGCTGCGTCACGAAGCTCGATTGCGCGTTCAGCGTGGCCATGGCGGCGTCCAGCGCCTGGTACTGGGCGTTGAGGCGCGCGCTCGTCATCTCAAGACGGTTTTCCATCTGCTCCTGGCGGTCCTTGTTGGACTCCAGCCGCGCATTGATGCTGTCGGTGCGCGAATCGAAGGTGCCATCCACGCTCAGCGATGCATCGCCCAGGTCGCGGAAGCGATCCATGAAGCCGGAGTTCTCGGTGGTGGTGCCATCGGTGGCCAGCAGCTTGCGCAGTTCAGGCAGATCGGTGAGGGCCACGTCGAGCTTGCTGCTGTCCGTGCGCAGCGTGCCATCCGTCTGCATCGTGATGCCGATCTCCGACAGGCTCGACCAGGTCGACGATGCGGTGCTCGACTGGTTGATCACGCCGCGCAGCTGGGCCTGAAAGCCGAGCACCGTGCCGTCGCCCTGCAGGGGCCCGCCCACCTTCGAGGTTTCGTCGTACTTCGTCTGTGTCTTGATGAAGCTGGCGAGCGCGTTGAAGGCGGTGACGAAGTCGTTGATCGCCGTCTTCACCGCCGCGGTATCCGCCGTCACGTTCACCTGCACCGGGGCGGTGGTCTCGGCCGACAGCGTCAGCGTGAGGCCATCGACGACATTGGCCAGCGTATTGCTGGCCGAGACGATGTCGATGCCGTTGATGGTGGCCCGCGCGTTGGTGGCCACTTCGTTGCGCGTCATGTTGCCGATGCTGGCGCTGGGATCGTACGCAAAGGCCGACAGGCCGGTTGCGGCCACGCCGTCGTCCGTCGTCTCGGCGGCACTCATGCGGAATGCGTTTTCCTCGCCGGTGGACTTGGACCGGATCGACAGCCGCGAGCCGGTGGCATCGGTGATGATGGTGGCGGATTCGTCACCCCCGGCGGCATTGATCTTGTCGCGCAAGGTGGCCAGCGTATCGGTGCCATCGAGGGTGATGGCCAGCGGGGTGCCGCCTGTCTTGGGGGTGAAGGCGGTGGGCGGATCGCCGGTCCAGGTGCCCTGTTCGATGGTCAGCGTGCCCGCGCCGACCAGATCGCTGGTGGCCGCGAAGGTGCGGCTGGTCAGGCTTTGGCTGGTGGCCAGGTGCTGCACCGCCACGCTGTAGGCACCCGCCACGGCATTGCCGCCCACGGTCACCGAGGCACCCACCAAGGCGACGTTCGACGACGCGGCCGTGGTGCGGTTCCACATCGTGACCGACGCCAGCGCGGCGGCGCGGTCGCGCATCGTCGCGGTCAGGCTTTGCATCTGGCCGAAGGTGGAGAGCTGCGTACTGAGGCTGGAGGCATCGGCCTGCAGTTGCACGAGCGGTCGGCTCTCGATCGCCATCAACGAGCCGACGATGGTGGCAACGTCGAGGCCGGAGCCGATGCCGGTGGAGGTGATGGTGGCCATGGGAGTACCTCAAAAGGGAAACGGGCTTGAGCGGTGTATCGGCTGGCTGGGCAACAAGCTGAATCGATTTCAGCGGCTTAAATTGAAACGGGCCGTGAGTACCCTCACGGCCCGTTTGGCGGGGTTTGGCGAGATCAGCGCTGCAGCAGCTGCAAAACGCTCTGTGGCAGGGCGTTGGCCTGGGCCACCATCGCATTGCCCGCCTGCTGCAGGATCTGAGCTCGACTCAGGTTGGCCGTTTCCATCGCGAAATCGGCATCCATGATGCGGCTGCGGGCGGCCGATTGGCTTTCCACCGACACCTGCAGGTTGCTGATCACCGCCTCGAAGCGGCTCTGCGACGCGCCGAGGGTGGCCCGTTCGCTGTTGACCAGATCGAGCGCGGCATCGAGATCCTCGATGACCGTGCCGATGGCGGCCACGTCGGCCGTCGAATCGATCACCGCGCGACCCGCGCCGGTGTTGTCGGTGCCCGCCACCGTGGTGACCGCCGGCGCCGACGACAGATTCGTCGTGGTGATGTTGATCGAATCGCTGGTGGTGGTGTTCGCACCCACCTGGAAAGTCTGCGAGCCGGAATCGGCGCCGAGAATGTTCTTGCCGTTGAACGAGGTGCCGCCGATCACGCGCTGCACTTCCTTGGCCAGCTCGCCGAACTCCTTGTCCAGCGATACCTTGTCGGCGTCGCTGTTGGTGGAGTTGCGCGCCTGTACCGCCAGTTCACGCATGCGTTGCAGCGAATCGGCCACTTTGCCGAGTGCGCCTTCAGCGGTTTGCGCGAGCGAGATGCCGTCGTTGGCGTTGCGCACCGCCACGTTCATGCCGCGCACCTGGGCGTTCATGCGTTCGGCAATCGCCAGGCCGGCGGCATCGTCCTTCGCGCTGTTGACGCGAAGGCCGGATGACAGGCGCTGCATCGATGTCGACAGCGCCATTTGCGAGGTGTTGAGATTGCGCTGGGCATTCATCGACACGAGATTGGTATTGATCGTTTGGGGCATGATGAGCACTCCAGATGGAAATCCACAACTTCCGGCGAACGGGCCTCGCAGGGCTGTGCTTCCGGACCACGCCGCTCGAAGCGATAGGCGATGACTGGATTGTGGGAACGTGCTTCATGCCGCAAAACGTTGATAAGCGGCGTCAAGACCCTTCAGTTTTGCGTTGAGATGACAACGCCCCGCCGGGCGAGGGGCCTGGCGGGGCGTTGCGGGATTCGCTGCCGGCCTGGGTGGCCCTGCGAACTTAACGCAGCAGGGTGAGAACCTGCTGGGGCAACTGGTTGGCCTGGGCCACCATCGCGTTACCCGCCTGCTGCAGGATCTGCGCTCGACTCAGGTTGGCCGTTTCCGTGGCGAAGTCAGCATCCATGATG
>JANMAS010000398.1:0-4449 GCA_031359975.1 Burkholderiales bacterium | reverse complement strand
TAGGCCAGCGCCAGAATGGCTTCTTCGTCGAAATCGGCGCGTGGCAAATCACCGGTGAGCCGGCCTCGGCTGAGCACGAGCATGCGGTCGCACAGGCTCATCAGTTCGCGCAGGTCCGACGACACCACGAGCACCGCCAGACCCTGGGCGGCCATGCGTTCGAGCAACCCGTGGATCTCGGCCTTGGCGCCCACATCGACACCGCGGGTGGGCTCGTCGAGCAGCAGCACGCGGGGCTCGCGCAGAAGCCACTTGCCAAGCACCACTTTTTGCTGATTGCCGCCCGACAGCTCGCGCACCGGCTGCGCGATCGAGGCCAGGCGGATCTGCAACTCGCTCACCATGCGGCGCGCGGCAAGCGCCTCGGCATCAGCCTGCATGAGCCCGGCGCGCGAGAGCGCGCCCAGGTGCGCGAGGCTGAGATTGAAGCGGATGGGCATGTCCAGCAAGAGGCCTTCGTCCTTGCGGTTTTCGGTAACCAGGCAGACGCCGTGCGCCAGCGCGTCGCGAGGGCTGTCGATGCGCACGCGCCGCTCGTCGCGCCACACCTGCCCGCCGGCCAGCGGATCGGCGCCGAAGATCGCGCGCACGGTTTCCGTCCGCCCGGAGCCCACCAAGCCGGCCAGGCCCACGATCTCGCCATATCGCAAGCTGAAGTTGATCGTCGCGCCGCCATGCTGACCACGAAACCGCAGCCCTTCCACGCGCAAGGCCGGCGGGCGATCGGGCTCGGGCCGGAACGCGCTGCGCGGTGTGCGCTGCGCCAGATCGCGCCCCACCATCAATCGAACCAATTCATCGGGCGTGGTGGCCGCCATCGGGCGGGTATCCACAACACGGCCGTTGCGCAGCACGGTGACGCGGTCGCACACATCGAACAACTCCTGCAAATGGTGCGATACAAACACCACGGTGACGCCGCCATCGCGCAGGCGCCGAATCAGCGCCAGCAGGCGATCGGTTTCGCGAGGCGTGAGCGTGGCGGTGGGTTCGTCCATGATGACGATGCGGCTCTGACCCGAGAGCGCCTTGGCGATCTCGATCAGCTGGCGTTGTGCCATGCCAAGGCTGGCCACCCGGGTGGTCGGGGCGAGATCGTCCAGGCCCACCAGTGCCAGCAGTTCGCGGGCACGGCGGTCGATCGCCGGCCGGTCGAGCATGCCCAGGCGCTTGCGCGGCAGGTGCTCGAACAGCAGGTTTTCGGCCACCGACAACTCGTCGAGCATGTGCAGTTCCTGGTGCACGACGCGGATGCCGGCGCGCATCGCATCCATCGGCACACGCGGGGCATACGGTTGGCCGAAGAGGTGCATGCCGCCACCGTCTGGCCGCTCGGCGCCGCACAGCAGCTTGATCAGGCTCGACTTGCCGGCGCCGTTTTCGCCGGCCAACGCGTGCACCTCGCCGCGCCGCAAGGTGAGGTCGACATGATCGAGCGCCACCACGCCGGGATAACGGCGGGTGAGGCCCGTCAATTCGAGTGCGGCGCTGGGGTGGGATGACTTTGTCATGGCGGGCGGAGGCGGGCCTTGCGGCCCCGCCACCCTTATTTCACGTTCTTCGCGGTCACCAGTTCAATGGGCGTCTTCACCCAGCCGGTGAGCGGCTTGTTCTCCTTGCGCGATTTGATGCCGTAGTCGATCGCGTTGGCCGCCATCTCCGAGCCGAACTGGTCAACCGTGGCGAGCACCTTGCCCTGCTTGATCAACGGGCGGATCGCGGGGATGTTGTCGAAGCCCACCACCTTGATCTGCGCCGCCTTGCCGGCCGCATCGATCGCCTTGGCCACGCCGAGCGCCATCGAATCGTTGGCCACCATCACGCCCTTGATGTCGGGGTTTGCGGTGAGGATGTTGGTAAACACCGCATTGGCTTCTTCCGTTTCCCAATGCGCGGTTTGCGAGGCCACGATGGTGAGCTTGCCGGCCTTGGCCGCGTCTTCGAAGCCGAGCTTGCGCTGCAGCGCGTTGTCGGCGCCGGGGTTGCCTTCGATGATCACGATCTTGGCGCCGACGCCAACGGCCTTGGCCAATTCATCGCCCGCCATCTTGGCGCCGGCGCGGTTGTCCGGCCCCACGAAGGCGAGGTCCAGGCCAGCCTTCTTCATGGCGGCCGGATCCAGCGCCACGTCGAAATTGACGACCGTGATGCCGGCCTTCAGGGCCTTGGCGATCGGCGCAACCATCGCCCGCGAATCGGCCGGCGCGATCACGATCACGTCGTACTTCTGGGTGATGAAGTTTTCTACCGCCGCGGTCTGCGCATCGAAGTCGGTCTCGGACTGCATACCCACCGCCTTGAGCGCGAAATCGCCGCGCTTCTTTTCGTGGGCCAGCGCGCCTTCGGTCATGTTCTTGAAGAACTCGTTGGCCAGCGACTTCATCACCAGTCCTACGCGCGGCTTCGCTTCCTGGGCCTGCGTCACGGGGATCAGCAAGGCGAGGGCCGCGGCCACGAGAGCGGTTCGGCGCGGGGTGTTTCGGGGGGCACTGCGGTGGGTCATGACATGTCTCCTTGGATGGGTTTGCCTGGATCGGCTCGATCTCAGGGTGGCCGGTGAAACGGTGGGGTGCAAACGTCTGCACAGAATTTTGTGCAAACCTTTGCGCAAACGTTTGCGCCAACGTTTGCTATTGAATCGCACCTGAGCGGCCGAATGCAGAGGGATAACCCTGGAGCGGCAGCGCGCATCCGCTGGCCGCAGCGCTGCGTACAAAAGGGAGGTATCGACGCCATTCGCGCGTCGCGCAGCGAAGGAGATGATGGCGACTGCCGCGCCCCCGATGATGGAAACAGCCTGGCGCCCGCGCGAACGCGAAGCGCAGTTGCTGGCGGCCATGCTGCGCTCGTCGCGGCTCACGCTGCTGTGCGGCGAAGCGGGTGTGGGCAAGAGCCGCCTGTTGCGCGACGGTGTGCTGCCCAGGCTGCGCCGGCGCGCCAGCGATCGTGGCCAGCCGCCGCTGCCTGCGGCCGCGCATCGGGGCGCCGGGCCGGCTGCGGCGCCGGATCGGCGGCGGCCCGTGGGCGGCAGCGAGCGCGCACCGCGTGCCAACGAGGTGGCGATCTATGTCAACGCCTGGGGCGAGGAGCCGCTGGCGCAGCTGCGCAGCAGCCTGCGCGCGGCGTTTGGCAAGGCCGCCGCCGTGGCGGTGGCGGGTGTGGGCGCAGGCGGTGGTGACGATGCAGGCCCGGCCGAGCCCGAATACTCGCTGTGCGAAGAGATCGCCGCGCTCAGCCGCGAGCAGGATGCGCGGCTGCTGTTTGTGCTCGACGGCTTCGAGCGCTATCTGCGCGAGCCGGCCGATGCGGCCGGCAGCCGCGAGTTTGCCGACGAGTGGGTGCGGGTGCTCAAGCAGCCTTCGCTTTCGGCCAACTTTCTCATCGCGATGCGCCACGATGCGCGGCCGCTGCTGGAGCGATTCCATCGCGACCTGCCGGCGCTGGAGCGCAACTGGCTGAGCCTGCCTGCCCTGCCGGCGCTGGGCGAACCGGCCGCTGCGGCGGCATCGGTCGCGGCGGCTGTGGCAGCCGTGGCAGCTGTTGCAGCCGTGTCGGTCAAAGCGCCTGAATCGCGGTCATCGCCGCCCCCATTCCCACCGTCGGCCCCACACGCACGGGCGGTCGCTGCACATCCGTTTCAACGCGGGCGGCCCGCGGTGCTGGGCGTGATGATGGCCCTGGGAGTGCTGGTGCTGGCTGTGGCGATCGCACCGCAAAGCCCTGGGCCGGCTGTCCCTTCACCCCGGCCGATTGCGCAGGTGCCGCCGCCGGCGGTGAGACCGGTGCCGGTGGTGGCGCAGCCCGCGTGGCGGGTTCGCACGGGCCCGGAGCAACGCACCGATGCGCAGGCCGCCGCCGAGCTGATGCGCAACACGGGTAACGCGGCTCGTGCGGATGCGCAGCCGGCCTTGCAGATCATCCATTACGACGCGCTGCAGGCGGCCCACACCCCGCCCTCGTCGCCGTCGTCGCCGTCATCGCCCGCGTTGCGCATCGTGGCCCCGCTGTTCCCCGAAGAGCTGCATGTGATCGTGCGCGCCGACTCGCCTTTGGCCTTCATCCATGAGATACGCGACAGCCGGATCAACGTAGGCCCCGCCGGCCCGGGCGGTGCACCCGCCACCGCCGCCGTGCTCTACCAGCGCCTGTTCGGCATCGCGTTGCCCACCACGCAAACACGCACCCAGCCGTGGCCCGAGGCCTTGGCCGCGCTCGCGGCCGGCCGCACCGACGTGCTGGTGCTGGTGGATGCCCAGCCCTCGGCCTGGCTCGCCGAGTTGACGCCGGCGCAGCGCGGCCGCATCAAGCTGTTGGCGCTGGACCCTGCCTCGCCTCAGAGCCGCCAGGCCTTGCGCAGTTTTCTGCCGGCCACGCTGCGGGCCGGCATCGGGCGGGCCGAGGCTGGCGGGCCAGGTGGGCCTGGAGATCGCGCGACGCCGACGCTGGCGG
>JANMAS010000361.1:0-5268 GCA_031359975.1 Burkholderiales bacterium | reverse complement strand
TTGCCGGTCTTCGGGTCGATCGCCCGCAGCGCGCCGATGTAGTCGTCGTTGAGGGTCTTGATCGTGAAGCCGGCGCCCATGTAGGCCGCGCCTTTCTTGTAGGTGACGGGTTCGTTCCAGATCTCCATGCCCCACTCGTTGGCGGGCACGTAGAAGAGCTTGGTATCCGGGCTGTAGGCCATCGGCATCTGGTTCTTGCCACCGAGGAAGCTCGGCGCCGCGAAGACGACGTTGCCCTTCTTGCCGTCGGCGCCGGCGGTCGGATCGCCGGGCCGGTTTTCGGGCACGAAATTCGGCCGGCCGGTCTTCAGGTCGATGCCGGTGGCCCAGGTCACCTTCTTGACAAACGGGAAGGCGTTTTCCAGCTTGCCGCTGGTGGCATCGAGCACGTAGAAAAAGCCGTTGCGATCGGCCTTGCCGCCCACGCGCTTGCCATCCATGTCGAAGGTGATGAACTCGTTCACGCCGTCGAAATCCCAGCCGTCGTTCGGCGTGCCCTGGTAGTGCCACTTGATCTGGCCGGTCTTCACATCGATGGCCACCGTGGCGCACGAATAGAGGTTGTCGCCCTGGCGCAGATGGCTGTTCCACGGCGAGGGGTTGCCGGTGCCGAAGTAGGCCAGGCCGGTCTTGGCGTCGTAGCTGCCGCCGAGCCAGGTGGCGGCGCCGCCGGTCTTCCACAGATCACCCGGCCAGCTCTTGTTGGCGGTGCCGGAGATGCCGTTGTCGACCTTCTTGCCATCCTTGTCGAAGGTGTAGCCCATGTGGCCTTCGACCGTGGGGCGCGACCACACCATCTTGCCGGTCTTGGGGTCGCGCGCTTCCACGCGGCCGACCACGCCGAACTCACCGCCGGACACACCCGTGAGCAGCAGGCCGTTGGCGATCAGCGGCGCGGCGGTGGATGAGTATCCCGCCGCGTAATCGTCGATCTTCTCTTTCCACACCACATCGCCGGTGGCCTGATCGAGCGCCACGATCTGCGCATCCAGCGTGGTGAAGATCACCAGGTTGTCGAACAGCGCGGCACCGCGGTTGACGACATCGCAGCAGGGCATGATGCCCTCGGGCAGGCGGTGTTCGTACTTCCACAGCTTCTTGCCGGTGGCCGAATCGAGCGCGAAGATGCGCGAGTAGGACGCGGTGACGAACATCTTGCCGCCGTGGATCAGCGGCTGCGATTCCTGTCCGCGCTGCTTCTCGCCGCCGAACGAAAACGCCCACACCGGCGCGAGGCGATTGACGTTGGCGGTGCTCACCTGCTTGAGCGCCGAATAGCGCTGTCCCTGTGTGCCCAGGCCCCACGACAAGACCTCGTTGCCGGTTTTATCGGCATCCTGAATCATCTGCTCGGTGACGGCCGCCTGAGCCGTCAGCGAGCCGAGTGTCAGGCTGCCGATGGCGCTCAAGGCGGCCAGGGTGGTGAGGGTGGGAAGGGTCTTCAGTTGCATGCTTGTCTCCGCCAGGGGGGTGGTTACCGGCAGCGTGTCTCGCTGCCTTCAGGGAAGGTTCAAGCGCAACATGCATGCCACCGGCGGGAAAAACGTGCGGGCCGGTTCAACGCGGCAGTTGGCGCGTGTTTCGGCTGCCCACAGCCGGTTTGCCTCGTCGCTTGCACCGGGTTTTCCCACCACGGTGCTACAGCCTCGAACACGCCGCGCGCCAGCGTGTGACAAGGCGGATGACAGTGCAACGCGTGAACGCCGACACGCCGGGATCAGCGCGATCGGACGAGCACCGCCTGCTCGTAACGCGGGTAGAGATTGGCCACGTTGCGGGTGTACTCGGTGCCGAAGGCCGCCCATCGCCGGAACTCGTCAGGCACGGGCATGTGCAACACGTCGTTCATGTCGTAGCCCTTCTCGGCGGCATCGGCAAAGGCCTTGTCGAGCCACATGAGATAGCGCCGTGTCATGGCGATCTGCGCATGCCCGGCCTGTGTGCCCTCACCCGCACTCACCACGCCATGGCTGGGCACCAGCGCCGCAAACGGCAAGGCATCGAGACGCTGCAGGCTGGCCAGCCACGGCAGCACCTGGGCGTGCGGGGTGGTGGGAACCCGCTGCGAAAACACCAGCCCGCCAGCGAACACCACGCCGGCGGTGCGATCGATCAGCACCAGGTCGCTCTCGGTGTGGCCCTGCAGCTCGATGAGCTCGATCTCATGCCCACCCACACGCCGAACGCCCGCCACCGCCTCGGCCGATGGCAACAGCGCTTCGGTGCCTTTCATCCACTCGCCGCACACGCGATAGAGGTTGTCTTCGTAGCCTTTGGCCTCGCGCTGCATGCCGGCGCGGGTGCCGGGCGTGGCCCGCCTGGGCACATCGGCAAAGGCCTGCGAGCCGAGAAAGTAGTCGGGGTGCAGGTTCAGATGCACCACCTCCACGACGGGCTGCGCCGTGGTGCGTGCGATCAAGGCCCGCAGCTGCTCGCCATAACGGCGCGAAGTCCCGGTGTTGACAACGATCACGCCCGCACCGGTGGCGATGAAGCCGGTGTTGATGATGTTGCAGCCGTTGCCGATGGCGAAGTCGGCATTGGCGCCTTCCACCACGTAGACATCGCGCGCCAGTTCGCGCGCGCGCAGTTGATGGTCGAGCCGCGCCACATCGGCCCCCGCCGGCTGCGCCACCAGCAGCACGGGCAGCGCGCACAAGGCCACCAGCAGCAGCGCCAGGCTCAACAGCCGGCCCAGCGTCATTCGATGGCCCCTGCGATGCGGTTGCCGTTGTTGTCGCTGCCCACCAGAGTCAAGCTACCCTTTGGCGCGCCGGCAAAGACGAAGCTGAACACCGGGTTTTCGCTCACCGGCTCATACACGCTCAAGCGCATCAGTTCGCGCCCGCCGTCATCGCGCAGCGACAGCCGATTCACGAAAAAAGCCGGGATGCCGCTCACCAGGCCGGTGTCCATCGGATGCATCACCCGCAGCCGCACGCGCGTGCCGGCGTCTTGCGACAAACGCCCATCGACCGGCACGCTGTGCGGAAACACCTTCGCACTCACCTCACCGAGCGAGCGCGACCAATTGGCATCGCGCAGCGTCGTGCCGGCGGCCGTGCACCCGCCGCCGCTGGAATCGACCACGGTGCCGCCCACATGCCACACGCCATCGCGAGTTTTCACCGCCGCACGCACCGGGCTCGCCTGTTCCAGCTTGAAGCGAAAGCTCACGCGCGGCAAGGCGCCCACCGGAAAGTACTCGAGCACCTTGCGGATCGGGTTGCGATCGACGATGACGGTGATCACCTCCACATTGCTCAGCCCATCGGCGGATACGGTGATGGGCACGTTCATCGGGTCTTCGGCAAAGGCCGGCCCCTGCACACGAACGCGATCGTCGAATTGCACCGGCGCGCCACCGAAGAACTCGCGTTTCAGGTCGGGCCATTGGAGTGAGCCCAGCGGATCACCATCGGTTTGCGCATGCACAGGCCAGGGCATCGCGGTGAGCATCAACCCGGCAAGCCATGCGGCGCACAGCCAGCGCTTGTCGCCCCGCATCGTGTATTGAATCATCGTGAATGTCATGATGAATTTGTAGCAACTTTCGTGCTGTGCCCCAATCGCCGTGCCAGCTGTGGCACACGGCCCGGAACGAGACACCACGACGGCTGCGCTGTGGCACTTTGGGACAACGCTGCGGGTGATTTCCCTCGTTTATGCCCCGCAAAAGCAGCCTCCATGTGGCTTGACGCGCCTGGCACGCAAGCTGCGCATTCCAAGCAGCAGTCGGCACATCGAACGGCGCCCCCCGGGCACCACCGCCCTTTACCCACACAGCCTTTGGAGATTACCCATGGACATGCTCGAACCCGGAAAATTCGGCCATCAGGTCGCGTTCAAGAAACGCTACGGCAACTTCATCAACGGCGAGTGGGTGGCACCGGCCAAGGGCCAGTATTTCGACAACATCACGCCCATCACCGGCCGCGTGTTCTGCGAAGTGCCGCGCTCCACCGCCGAAGACATCGAACGGGCGCTGGACGCCGCCCATGCCGCCAAGGGCGCCTGGGGCCGCACATCGCCTTCGGAGCGCGCGGTGATCCTCAACAAGATCGCCGATCGCATGGAGCAGAACCTGCCGATGCTGGCTGCCGCCGAAACCTGGGACAACGGCAAGCCCATCCGCGAAACCACGTTTGCCGACATGCCGCTGGCGGTGGATCACTTTCGCTACTTTGCCGGTTGTGTGCGTTCGCAGGAAGGCAGCATCAGCGAGATCGACGACAAGACCTACGCTTACCACTTCCATGAACCGCTCGGCGTGGTCGGCCAGATCATCCCCTGGAACTTCCCCATCCTGATGGCGGTGTGGAAGCTCGCGCCGGCACTGGCCGCCGGCAACTGCGTGGTCATCAAGCCGGCCGAGCAGACGCCGGTGTCGCTGCTGGTGCTGATGGAGCTGATCGGTGACCTGCTGCCACCGGGCGTGATCAACGTCGTCAACGGCTTCGGCCTCGAATGCGGCAAGCCGCTGGCCACCAGCCCTCGCATCGGCAAGATCGCCTTCACCGGCGAAACCACCACCGGCCGGCTGATCATGCAGTACGCCAGCCAGAACCTGATCCCGGTGACGCTGGAACTCGGCGGCAAATCGCCCAACGTGTTTTTCGCCGACGTGATGGCCAAGGACGATGCCTTCTTCGACAAGGCGCTCGAAGGCTTCACGCTCTTTGCGTTGAACCAGGGTGAGGTGTGCACCTGCCCCTCGCGCGCGCTGGTGCAGGAATCGATCTACGAAGCCTTCATGGAGCGTGCGATCAAGCGGGTGAACGCGATCAAGCAAGGCAACCCGATGGACATGACCACGATGATCGGCGCGCAGGCCTCGAACGAACAGCTCGAAAAGATCCTCAGCTATCTCGACCTCGGCAAGCAGGAAGGCGCCACATGCCTCACCGGTGGTGAGCGCAGCATGCTGCCGGGTGATCTGGAAGGCGGCTACTACGTGAAGCCCACCGTCTTCAAGGGCCACAACAAGATGCGCATCTTCCAGGAGGAGATCTTCGGCCCGGTGCTTTCGGTGACCACCTTCAAGGATGAAGAAGAAGCGCTGGCGATCGCCAACGACACGCTGTATGGCCTGGGCGCTGGCGTGTGGAGCCGCGACATGAACACCGCCTTCCGTATGGGCCGCGGCATCCAGGCCGGCCGCGTGTGGACGAATTGCTATCACGCCTACCCGGCGCATGCGGCCTTCGGTGGCTACAAACAATCGGGCATCGGCCGCGAAAACCACAAGATGATGCTCGACCACTATCA
>JANMAS010000358.1:0-3994 GCA_031359975.1 Burkholderiales bacterium | reverse complement strand
GCGTGCTGCGCGGGTACCAGGGTAGGTGGCTCGGGATACGGGCGCAGGCCCCATTCGCGGTGGGACACCCGCTTTGCACGACACCACGGTGTTGACGCCGCCTCCCGCCCCCGGCTGCGTCGATGCCCCGCGAGCGAGGGCAGGCGCACGTGTCCCGAGCCAACTGCCCCACCACAAGCGTGCCCCGCACTTTCCCCCCAAAGGCCGGAGCGGAGAGTTTCAGCGGTCAACGACATGGTGTACCTTCCCCGCTCGCACGGAGGAGCCGATGACACGCTGCCTGGTGGTCGACGACGACAGGGATATCCGCAGCGCGCTGCAGGACTATCTGCAACGCTTCGGCATGACGGTGACGGTGGCCGCCGATGGCCGCGAGATGCGCCGCCTGATGACCGGTGCCACCTTCGACGTGGTGGTGCTCGATCTGATGCTGCCCGGCGAATCCGGCCTCAGCCTGAGCCAGTGGGTGCAATCGCAGCACGGTGTGCCGGTGATCATGCTCACTGCCCAGGGCGATCCAGCCAGCCGGGTGGTGGGCCTGGAGATGGGCGCCGACGACTATCTCGGCAAACCCTTCGAGCCACGTGAGCTGGTGGCCCGCATCAACGCCGTGCTGCGCCGCGCGAACAAGGCTGATCGACGTGTCGACATCACCGATGCGCGCGTGGTGCGGTTCGAAGGCTGGCGCTTCGATCGGGTGACGCGGCAGCTCGTTTCCCCGGCGCAGGTGGTGGTGGCGTTGTCGAATGCCGAGTACCGCCTGCTCGCGG
Source organism: Burkholderiales bacterium (assembly GCA_031359975.1). Classification (GTDB taxonomy): domain Bacteria; phylum Pseudomonadota; class Gammaproteobacteria; order Burkholderiales; family Burkholderiaceae_C; genus JANMAS01. The sequence goes on along the minus strand of JANMAS010000358.1, from coordinate 3,224 downwards.
CGCTGGTGGATCGTGCCGGACGGGTGTTGACACGCGACCAGCTCATCGATCTCACCCGCGCGCCCGGCGTGGAAGTGAACGATCGCAGCATCGATCTCACCGTGTCGCGCCTGCGTCAGAAGCTCGGCGATTCGCCGAAGGAACCGCATCTGATCCGCACACTGCGCGGCGAGGGTTACCTGTTTGATGTGGAGGTGACGGTATGAGCCCGCCGGGCCGCCCCAAGGGCGAATACCGGAGTGCGAAGCACGAAGGTACTCCAGTGAAAGCGTGGTGGGCCGACACGCTGGGCAAGCGCCTGTTCATCCTGATGTGGGTGGCGCTGGTGATCAGCCACTTCACCGCTTTTTCGGTCGTGCGCGGGGTGCTGATGCCCGAGCGCGCGCAAGACGCGCCCGCTTCGGGTGGTGGTTTGCCGATCATGCCTTCGCTGCCGCCGGCGCAAGGCTTCGGAGACGCTCCGCGGCAGCCACCGCCGCCACGGTCGCTGCCGCCAGGTGATCCAGCGCCATACGCCGCGGTCCGCCCCGCCAATGCCGGCAGGCCCGGATTGTCCACCCGCGATCTGATGATCGACTACGGCATCCGGCTGCTCGTCATCGCTCTGGCAGCGTGGTGGGGATCGCGCTGGCTGGCCACGCCGATGGGCCGCCTGGTGAACGCCTCGCGGGCACTGAGCGGCGGAGTGGCTCGTGGTCAGACCCTGCCTCGGCTCGACGAACAGCACGGCACGCGCGAAGTGCGCGAGGCGGCGCAGGTGTTCAACACGATGGCGCAGCAATTGCGCGAGCAGTTCGAAGCCCGCAGCCTGATGGTGGCCGCGATCTCGCACGATCTGCGCACACCGCTCACCCGGCTGCGCATGCGCCTGGAAGATCCGACGCTCGATCCACAAGTGCGCGAACGCAGCATCGCCGATGTGCATGAGATGAACGAGCTGATCGATTCGGTGCTCGAGGTGTTTCGTGGCGACCATCCGGACGGCGCGCAGCGGCTGCGGCCCACGGACGTGGGCGCGCTGGTGCAATCGTTGGTCGATGATCTGCAGGAACTGGGCGGCGCGGTGAGCTTTGCCGGCGACAGCGCGGTTGCGCTGGCTGACCCCGCCGCCCTGAAACGGGTGGTGGGCAATCTGCTCAGCAATGCGCTGCGCTACGGCGAGCGGGCACAAGCCTGGGTGACGCAGGATGAGGCCCACGTGTACATCGGTGTGGACGATCACGGCCCCGGTATCGCCGCCACCGAACTCGACGCCGTGTTCCGGCCCTTCTACCGGGTGGAGGCTTCGCGCAATCGCCACAGTGGTGGCGCCGGGCTGGGCCTGTACATCGCCCGCGAACTCACGCTGCGCCAGGGCGGCCAGCTCAGCCTGGGCAATCGCAGCGAAGGCGGGCTGCGGGCGACGATCGTATTGCCGCGGCGGTAAGACCCGGCGCGGCGTGCACCGCTGCGCTCAAGGTGCTGCCGGGTCGAGCATGCGGTAGAGCAGCCGCACCTATCATCGGCGCCGACGCTATCAACCCGGGAGAGCGCAGTGGCCATCGACCACCGGCACCAACCATCCAGCCGACCGCTGCGCCATCGCGGCGCGCACGGTCATGCCAAGGTCACGAACATCGAATTGTTCTTCGACCTCGTCTTCGTGTTTGCCATCACCCAGCTCTCGCACAGCTTGCTCGAACACCTGAATCTCCAGGGGGTGCTGCAAACGGGCCTGCTCTTCCTGGCTGTGTGGTGGGTATGGATCTGCACCTCGTGGTGCACCAACTGGCTCGATCCGGATCGGGCGTCGGTGCGGCTGATGCTGTTCACGCTGATGCTCGCCGGGCTGCTGATGTCATGCGCGCTGCCACATGCTTTCGCAGACGAGGCGCTGTTGTTCGCGGCTTGTTATGTGGCGATGCAGGTGGGGCGCTCGCTGTTCACGCTGTGGGCATTGGGCAGCGCCCAGCCAGCGCTCACGCGCAACTTCCAGCGGGTGGCGATCTGGCTGGGCGTGTCGGCGATCTTCTGGATATGCGGCGCGCTGGCCGCGCCGGAATGGCGCATGCCGCTGTGGGCGCTGGCGATCGCCATCGAGTACGGATCGGCCTGGGCCGGATTCTGGGTGCCGGGCCTGGGCCGGTCGCACACCAGCGACTGGACGATCGAGGGTGCCCACCTGGCCGAGCGTTGCGCGTTGTTCATCATGATCGCGCTCGGCGAATCGATCCTGGTGACAGGCGCCACCGCCGCCAGTGTGCCCGCCACCGGCCCCACCGTGACGGCGTTCGGCGTCGCGTTCATCGGCAGTGTGTCGATGTGGTGGATCTACTTCAATGCCGGCGTCGAACGCGGCGCCGAGCAGATCGCCAGCGCGGCCGATCCGGGGCGGCTGGGCCGACTGGTCTACACCTACATCCACCTGTTGATCGTGGCCGGCATCATCGTGGGGGCTGTGGCCGACGAGCTGGTGCTGTCGCATCCGCTGGGCCACCTCGACGCCCATGTCATGGCGCCGATGGTGGGCGGGCCGGCGCTGTTTCTGCTTGCCAATCTTTGGTTCAAGGCGGTGGTGTGGGGCCGCCTGCCCCTGTCCCACATGGTGGGCCTGGCCCTGCTTGCGCTGGTGACGCTGGTTTCCAGCCTGGCCACGGCCGCGTCGCCGCTGGCGCTGGCGTCCGCCGTCACCGCAATCCTCCTGATCGTGGCCGCGTGGGAAACGCGCTCACTACGCCCGTCGCATCACGCGGCGCTGGAGGTGCCATGACACTGCCTGACGATCTGCAAGCGCTGCTCGAATCCGCCAACCCGACCGATGTCGCCCGCGGGCATGCCGTACTGCGCGCACACGACGCCGCGCATCCGAACGACGCGCATGCGCAGTACCTGATCGCGTCCGCCTACGACAGTGCTGGCCACGAGGCCGCCGCGATCGCGCACTACGAGCGCGCGATGACACTCGGCGTGCAGCACCTGCCCGCCGATCGCCAGCCGGAAATCTACGTGCAGGCCGGCAGCACACTGCGCAACCTGGGCCGTTTTGACGATGCGCGGGCCGTGCTCGACACCGGCATCGCGAGCTTTCCCGACTACCGCGCCCTGCGGGTGTTCCTCGCGCTGCTCGAAGCCACCGGCGGCGATCATGTCAAGGCCGCGGGTTTGCTCTTCGACGTGGTGGCGATGGCCGAAGACCGGTCATTGGCACGCTACCGCCGGTCGTTACGCTGGTACGTGGACGAGCT
>JANMAS010000285.1:0-8679 GCA_031359975.1 Burkholderiales bacterium | reverse complement strand
CACCCAGCCGGCGGCGGCGGCGAACGACGCCGCGCCCACGATCACCACCAGCAAGAAGCGAATCTGCAGACGCCTGAATCGCATGTAACCGCCCGCGCCGCTCAGCGCACGTCCTTGAGCACAAGCACCACGCGCACGGCCTTGTCGTTCGGCTCCTGGCTGAGGTAGCCCAGCGCGCTCGGGTTGCGTTTGACGATATCGAGCATCGCCGCTTCGTCGGGCAACGGCTGAGGCGGCATGGTCTGGCCCGCAAACATCAGGCGCGCCCAGTAGCTGTTTACCTGCGCCGGTTTCATGCCGGTGAGCGCGAGGTAGAAGCCAGCGCGCGCGGCGTTGTCGCGCGGCAGGTCGAACGGCAGCGCGAAGTCGCCGCTGGGGAACGCGCGCATGCGGCCCATGTAGAGGTCCACCACCTCCTTGTGCGACAGGCTGCGCTGTGTGCTCGTGGCGTTCACCACCACATAGATATCCGCGCAGGCTGCATTGGCGCCGGCCCACATGGCAACCGCCAGGAGGAGGTTGAAACAGCTCCTCATCGCCGGCCTCAGAATACAAAGTCCAGCACGAGCGAGCCGACGTTGGCGCTGGCTGGCTGTGGTGTACCTTGGCTCCAGAGCACGCTGCCGGTGGCACCGATGCGGTAGTGGTCCCACTGCAGCTTGAGCGCCACCTGGGCATGCAGATCCCAGCGCACGCCCAGCGCCGCCGAACGCTGATCCTGGCGTGTCCGATTGACGGCGTAGGTGGCCTGCGCACCGAGCATCTGTGCCTGATGCGCGGCATCCGGGCCGATCAGCGGCGCGAGGGAGCTTGCCCAATCCGGCGCCGCCAGCGGCTGCGCCGACGAGCGGCCCCGACCCAGCATTCCGTACAGCGTGAAGTCTCCGAAGCGACGGCCGATGCTGAGGTAACCATGCGCGCCGTTGGCCTGCGGGATGCGGCTCGTACTGCGCGCGATCTCGGCCGCGAGAAGCCAATCATCCAGGTCGTAAGACACCCCCAGCGAAGCGTAAGTGATCGCGCCTTGACTGGACTGCAGGCGCGACAGCAAGGCACCCGCCTGCGCGGCCACGTCGGGCATCGGCAGCGCCTGCAGGGCGGCGAGCGAGTTCAACCACCGGGCTGGATCGACATACGAACTGAAGCGTGCATCAAAGCGCACCACGCTGGCACGCAGCTTCAGCCCGGCCGACTCGCGCGACACCATGGCGGTGAAGGCTTGCGATCCCCTGGCCTCCCGTTCCGCACCGTACACGTGCGCACCGCCGGCCACGGCAAGCTTGGCGCGCCAGCGGACATCGTCGAGATTCCACACCTTGGCCACATCCACACCCTGCATCGAATAGATCGACAGGAATCCGTAGAACTCCACGTTCGGCCTCGCCCATGGGTAGGCAAAGCCGACGTTGCGATAGTCGGAGAGCGCATACAGATCCGGGTTGATGCGACCGGCGCGAATCGTCCAGTCAGCCGCCGGCTGGTACGAGACAAAGGCCCATTCCAGCGCGTCGGAAGGTGGTGTGCGGCCCACACGATCCTTCACGACCACCTGCCCGACCAGCTCCAGCTGGTCATTGAAGGCGTAGTTGGCTTGCACGCCGAGGCGCGAATCGACGCGCATCTGCACGCCACCGTCGTTCACGGGCTGCGAGGCTTCGCGGTTGAACCCCCAGCCATCCGGCGCGTGGGCGGAGGTAACGCCCAGCGTGCCGAAGCCATTGATGCGCAATCCGCCCGGGAAAGCAGCATCCTGGGCATGTGCTGACGTGCAGACGGTGGCGAGACAGGCCCAGGCCATCGCCATCAGCGAGGCGGGCAAACGGGAGGTGCTTGATGTCGACATGGCAACCCATTCTTCGGCTGCCTTGCGCCATCCGAAGAGGGGACTACCGCGTTAACAATCCTTGTTCGGCGCAGGGCAGCTCGGTAGGCGCCCCCGCCCGAGGTGCTCGACGAGGCTCAGTTGCGTGACTGATCCACCAGCCGGTTCTTCTTGATCCACGGCATCATCGCGCGCAGTTTCTCGCCCACCACCTCGATGTCGTGCTCGGCGGTGAGGCGTCGGCGGGATTGCAGCGTCGGTGCGCCGGCGCGGTTTTCGAGGATGAAGTTCTTGGCGTATTCGCCGGTCTGGATGTCTTTCAGCGCCTGCTTCATCGCCTTCTTGGTGTCTTCGGTAACGATCTTCGGACCGGTCACGTACTCGCCATATTCGGCGTTGTTCGAGATCGAGTAATTCATGTTGGCGATACCGCCTTCATAGATCAGATCGACGATCAGTTTCAGCTCGTGCAGGCACTCGAAATAGGCCATCTCGGGCGCGTAGCCGGCTTCCACCAGCGTCTCGAAGCCGGCCTTGATCAACTCGACGGTGCCGCCGCACAACACGGCTTGTTCGCCGAACAGATCGGTTTCGGTTTCCTCGCGGAAGTTGGTCTCGATGATGCCGGCCTTGCCGCCGCCGTTGGCCGAGGCATAGCTCAGCGCCAGATCACGCGCCTTGCCGGATTTGTCGGCATGCACCGCGATCAGATGCGGCACGCCGCCGCCCTGGGTGTAGGTGCTGCGCACCGTGTGGCCGGGCGCCTTGGGCGCCACCATCCACACATCCAGATCGGCGCGCGGCACCACCTGGCCATAGTGCACGTTGAAGCCGTGCGCAAACGCCACCGAAGCGCCTTCACGGATGTGCGGTTCGACATCGTTCTTGTAGACCGCGGCGATCTGCTCGTCGGGCAGCAACATCATGACGATATCGGCGCCCTTCACCGCATCGGCCACTTCGGCCACCTGCAGACCGGCCTTCTCGGCCTTGGTCCAGGAGGCACCGCCCTTGCGCAGCCCGACGGTGACCTTGACACCGCTGTCGCTGAGATTTTGCGCATGCGCATGGCCCTGCGAGCCGTAGCCGATGATGGTGACCTTCTTGCCCTTGACGAGGCTCAGATCGGCGTCTTTGTCGTAGTAAACCTTCATGTTCATTCCTTGTTCAGACTCTGAGGATCCGCTCACCACGGCCGATGCCGCTGGTGCCGGTGCGCACGGTTTCGAGGATCGAGGCGCGATCGATCGCGTCGATGAATGCGTCGAGCTTGGCGGCGTCGCCGGTCAGCTCGATCGTGTAGCTCTTTTCGGTGACATCGACGATGCGGCCGCGGAAGATGTCGGTCATGCGCATCATCTCCTCGCGTTCCTTGCCCACCGCGCGCACCTTGATCAGCATCAGTTCACGCTCGGTGAAATGGCCTTCGGTGAGATCGACCACCTTCACCACGTCGACGAGGCGATTCAGGTGCTTGGTGATCTGCTCGATCACTTCGTCGGAGCCGGCGGTGACGATCGTCATGCGCGACAGCGAGGGATCCTCGGTGCGGGCGACGGTGAGGCTTTCGATGTTGTAGCCGCGGGCGGAGAACAGCGCCACCACGCGGGACAAGGCGCCGGGCTCGTTTTCGAGCAACACGGCAATGACGTGATTCATGGGAGTCGTCCTTCGTGCCTGCGCGCCCGCGGCGGTAACCGTGGATGCGCCGGGCACCGAGTATCGAAACGTTGAAGTGAGTGGTGATGCGGTGAACGTCATCCGTCATGCCGACGGGTTGGCGCGGTAACGCCACCCGCCGCATGTCGTCAGGCGATCACAGCTCCTCGGAACCGAGCAGCATTTCGGTGATGCCGCAACCTGCCTTGACCATCGGCCAGACGTTTTCGCCCGGATCGGTGCGCACATCCAGGAACACGGTGCGATCCTTCAGCCGGATCATCTCTTTCAGCGCCGGCTCCACCTCCGAAGGCTTCTCGATCTTGATGCCCACATGGCCATAGGCCTCGGCGAGCTTCACGAAATCGGGCAGCGCGTCCATGTAGCTGTGCGAATAACGGCCGCTGTACTCCAGCTGCTGCCATTGCCGCACCATGCCGAGGTAGCGGTTGTTGAGCGAGACGATCTTCACCGGCGTCTTGTACTGCTGGCAGGTGGAGAGCTCCTGGATGCACATCTGGATCGAGCCTTCGCCGGTGATGCAGAACACCTCCGAATCCGGCTTGGCCAGCTTGATGCCCATCGCATACGGCAGGCCCACACCCATCGTGCCCAGGCCGCCGGAGTTGATCCACCGGCGCGGATCCTCGAAGCGGAAGTACTGCGCCGCCCACATCTGGTGCTGGCCGACGTCGGACGTCACGTAACAATCGATGCCCCGGCTCAGCTCCCACAACTTCTGCACCACGAACTGCGGCTTGATCACCTCGTCGCTGTTCTTGAAAGCCAGGCAGTCGCCCTTGCGCCATTCGTTCACCTGGCTCCACCACGGGCTCAGCGCCGCGCGATCGGGGCGAGGCAGCTCGCGCAGCTGGGAGAGCAGTTCGGTGAGCACGTCCTTCACGTCGCCGACGATGGGCACGTCCACCTTCACCCGCTTGGAAATCGACGAAGGATCGATAACGATGTGGATGATCTTGAGGGCGTTCTGGGCGAAGTGCTGCGGATTGCCGATCACCCGATCGTCGAAACGCGCACCGACGGCGAGCAGCACGTCGCAGTGCTGCATCGACATGTTGGCCTCGTACGTGCCGTGCATGCCGAGCATGCCGAGGAACTTGGGATCGCTCGCCGGTATCGCGCCCAGGCCCATCAGGGTGCTGGTGCACGGCACGCCGAGCAGGTCGATCAGCTGGCGCACCTCGGACGACGCTTCGCCCAGGATCACCCCACCACCGGTGTAGATGTAAGGCCGCTTGGCCGCGAGCAGCAACTGCACCGCCTTGCGAATCTGCCCGGCATGGCCTTTGCGCACCGGGTTGTATGAGCGCATCTCGACACGTTCCGGATAGCCGGAGAAGGTGGTCTTGTGCAGCGACACGTCTTTCGGGATATCCACGACCACAGGGCCCGGACGGCCGGTGCGCGCGATGTGAAAGGCCTTCTTGATGGTCATCGCCAGGTCGCGCACGTCCTTCACGAGGAAGTTGTGCTTGACGATCGGGCGGGTGATGCCCACGGTGTCGCATTCCTGGAAGGCGTCCAGGCCGATGGCGGGTGTCGGCACCTGGCCGGTGATCACCACCATCGGGATCGAATCCATGTAGGCGGTGGCAATGCCGGTCACGGCATTCGTCACCCCCGGGCCGGAGGTAACCAGCGCCACACCCACATCGCCGGTGGCGCGGGCGTAACCATCGGCGGCATGCACGGCGGCTTGCTCATGACGCACCAGCACATGCTGGATGGTCTCCTGCTTGTACAGCGCGTCGTAGATGTACAGCACCGCGCCACCTGGGTAACCCCAGATGTACTTGACCTCTTCTGCCTGAAGGCAGCGGATCAGGATTTCCGAGCCGTTGAGCTCGACGGGGGTGCGGGGGTGAGAAGGATTGGAGGAATGTGAAGGGGCGCTACTCGACGTGAGTGCGGCCCGCTTGACTTCTGCGGCAGACATGTCCATTTGAAAACCTTTGAGAATTTCTCTAACGAAAATCCATCGGTGCTCCTCCTCGCGCCCTCGTGGGGTGGATTCAGAACCTGCATGATCAACAACATCGGTGCCCGGGTCGGGCGTCCGGCTTGGGACCCATTCGCGATTTGTGCGAGGCGGCATTATTGCACCGGACGGCGCCCAGGCGCTGCTGGCCGCCGTGTCGTGGCGCCCGTGTCACGCGATGACATAATCCGCCCCGCTGACCACGGGTGGTCACCACTGATCGTCGGCGCCTGCCTTGGCCACTGAAAAAGAAATCTCCGACTTCCTGAAAAGTGTCGAAAAACGCGCGTTCAAGCGCACGGCGTACACCGTGCGGGACGACGATTCGGCGCTCGACATCGTTCAGGACGCCATGATCCGGCTGGCGGACAAATACGCCGATCGGACACCTGCGGAGCTGCCGCTGCTGTTCCAGCGCATTCTGTCGAATGCCACGATGGACTGGTTTCGCCGGCAGAAGGTGCGCAACGCGCTGATGCACAACATGTCGGACTTCGAAAGCTCCGACGACGAAGGCGGCGATTTCAACCTGCTGGACAACATCCCGGCCACCGATGGCGCCCTGGGATCCGAAAGCGCCGCCGACCTGGTATCGCGACAGCAGACGCTGGCCTTGATCGACAGCCATGTTTCACAGTTGCCGACACGTCAACGCGAGGCTTTCCTGTTACGTTACTGGGAAGAGCTCGATGTGGCGGAAACGGCTGCAGTGATGGGTTGTTCCGAGGGCAGCGTGAAAACACATTGCTCGCGGGCGGTCCATGCGCTGGCCAAAGTCCTCCGCGCGAAGGGAATTTCACTGTGAATCAGCCGTACTACCCCCCTATTTCTCCTTTTCCCCCGGGTCGTGAATCCAGCCAGGCGCAGGCGCGCGCGTTGTCGGGCGCCGAACGCGAAAATCTTCGCAATAGGTTTGCGCTGCGGATCAGCCGCGCGCTGTCCGATCAGGCTGATTCGATCCCCCACGACATCGCCGAGCGTCTGCGCGTGGCGCGAGAGCAGGCGGTGGTGCGAGCCGGCACCGCGGCCCGCGCGGCAGCGGCGGGTCGTCCGGTCGTCGTCGGCAGGTCGGGCGGTGCTGCCGTGCTCGGCGCACAGCCGGGCTGGTGGTTCTGGCTGGCCTCCATCGCGCCGGTCGTCGGGCTGGTTGTGGGTCTGTTTGTCATCGGCCAACTGCACGATCAGCAAAAATCGGCCGTCACGGCAGAGATCGATTCCGCCTTGCTGGCTGACGATCTGCCCCCGGATGCCTATGCCGATGCCGGATTTGTGCAGTTTCTCAAGGGCGCCGATTCCCTGTAAATGGCTCTTATTGGCCTGATTTTCCGTCCAGACGTGGTTTGACATGTTCCGTTCCTGTTCCGTTAACCCTCCGAGGCGCCCGATGGGCGGCCTCAGGCGCGTCGTCATCGTGTTGGCGGCCAGCTTCGCCATGGGTGCGGCGTGGCCGGTACTGGCGCAGTCGGCAGCGGGTGATCCGGCGGCATGGGGCAACCTCAGCCAGGCCCAGCGCGACGCGCTTGCGCCCTTGCGCGACGATTGGTCCGCGATGGGCACCGAGCGGCGGCAGAAATGGGCCGACATGGCCGCCCGCTTCAAGTCCATGACGCCGGAGGAGCGCAGCCGCGTCCAGACGCGCATGAGCGAATGGTCGCGCATGAGCCCCACGCAGCGCGACCAGGCCAGGCTCAACTTCCAGGAATCCCGTCAGCTGGCACCGCAAGAGCGCCAGGCACGCTGGGAGGCCTACCAGGCCTTGACGCCCGAGAAGCGGCGCGAGCTGAACGAACGTGCGGTACCGCCGCCCTCGCCGCGTGTGCGCGAGCGCCCCGCCGCCCAGCTCGATGCCCAGGTCGGCAAATCCAACATCGTGGGCAACAACGCGTCCATCGCGCCGCCGCCCCGTACGGTGGCACCGTCCACGATTCAGGCCGATCCCGGGGCCACCACCACCTTGATGTCCCAGCAGGCCAAGCCGCCGGCGCACCAGCAGCCGGGCATGCCCAAGATTGCGGCCACGCCGGGCTTTGTCGATCGCTCCACCTTGCTGCCACAGCGTGGCCCGCAAGGTGCGGCCGTGCGGCAAGACGCGCCGGACAAATCGCCAAAGTCGCAAAAGCCCAACAAAGACAAATGACAGGCGTTCCACCGGCCGCCTTGCCGGCCGGGGCGTCACCGGCCAGCGCGTTCCAGGCCGAAATTCCAGGCGTGGCACGGCGGCTGGCGTGTTTCATCTACGAAGGTGTGCTGTTGTTCGGCGTGGTCATGATCGCCGGCTACCTGTATTCCACCCTCACGCAGCAGCGCCACGCACTTCAGGGCACCACCGGCTTGCAGATCTTCCTGTTTCTGGTGCTCGGGGTGTACTTCCTCTGGTTCTGGACGCACGGCGGCCAGACGGTGGCGATGAAGGCGTGGCACGTTCGCCTCACCGATCCGCAAGGCCGCCCGGTCACCCAGGGCCGCGCGCTGGTGCGCTACCTGCTGTCGTGGATGTGGTTTCTGCCCTCGCTGGCCCTGATCCACTTTTCCGGCTTGCACGGCGGCCTGGCGATTGCGGTGATCGTCACAGCCGGGGTGCTCGGTTTTGCCGCCCTCGCCTACCTGCGCCGGGATCGGCAGTTCTGGCACGACACGCTGTGCGGCACCCAACTCATCACCTGGCGCCCCCAACCACCTCGCCGCGCGCCATGACCCACCCGCTCAAGGGCCGCACCGGCCTGCAACGCATCATCAATGCCACCGGCTATTCGATGGCCGGGCTGCGCGCCGCCTACCTCGGCGAGAGCGCCTTCCGGCAGGAGGTGTGGCTGTGTGTGGTGCTGGTACCCGGCGCGTTCTGGCTCGGCGATGACTGGGTGCAGACCGCCCTGCTCGCGGCGTCAGCCGGGCTGGTGCTGGTGGTGGAACTGCTCAATTCAGGCATCGAAGCGGTGGTCGACCGCATCTCCTACGAGCATCACGATCTGTCGAAGCGCGCCAAGGACATCGGCAGCGCGGCGGTCTTCATCGCGTTGCTGATCTGCGGCGGCATCTGGTGTGCCGCGCTGTGGCACCGGTTCGTCTAGCGCCTGCTCACACGGCCGCTTCGTCCGTCTCACCGGTGCGGATGCGCACCACCTGCTCGACCGCGGTGACAAATATCTTGCCGTCGCCGATCTTGCCGGTTCTGGCTGACTTGACGATGGTTTCCATGCAG
>JANMAS010000279.1:0-6257 GCA_031359975.1 Burkholderiales bacterium | reverse complement strand
CGATGCGGCGATGTCGTGAGCGGGCAGCGTGACCTGGTTGAGTTGCATGCGATGGGGTGATCGACGAGGATCGATCGCCGATGATGCCAGGGCTATCGGGCACTGCGGATAGAGTGCGCCGATGGCTCGCCCCCACGCTCACTTTGTTCGCTGCCCCCCGAGGGGGCGCTCAATGCCCTTGGGGCTGAGGCCGGACACAAACAGTCCCTGCGGACTGTTTGTCGCCTGCCGAAGGCCCTCGGCCTCCGGCCGAGGGCGGCCCGGCGGGCATTGATGCCGCCTCTCGCCCTTGCGCTCGTGATCACCGCCGCGCTGCTGCATGCGAGCTGGAATGTGGTGGCCAAACACGCGGGTGGCGGCACCTACCTGCCCATGCTGTGCGCGCTGGGTGTGGGCTTGCTGTGGGCACCGGTGGCGATCTGGTTCGGATGGTCGGTGGTGCCGCAATGGGGCTGGTTGCCTTGGGCCATCGTGCTGGCCAGCGGCGTGGTTCACCTGGTGTACTTTCGCTGCCTGCTGCGAGGCTACCAGGCCAGCGACCTGACCGTGGTGTATCCGGTGGCGCGTGGCACCGGCCCGATGGTCACCAGCCTGGCCGCGATCGTGGTGCTCGACGAGCAGCCCAGCCTGGCCAGCGTGCTGGGCTTGTTGGCGATCTGCGGCGGCATCGTGTTGATCGCCGGCGGCCCCGCGTTGTGGCGCGACGTCGGCGATGCCAGGGCGCGCCTGCGCCTGCGCGTCGGCCTCGGCTGGGGCGCGCTCACCGGCGTGCTGATCGCGATGTACACGGTGATCGATGGCTATGCGGTGAAGGTGCTGATGCTCGCGCCGATCCTGGTGGATTATTTTGCCAACCTGCTGCGAGTGCCGTTCCTGCTGCCCGAAGTGGCGCGCGATCCGGGCGGCTTCATGCAGGCCCTGCGCCGCCAGTGGCGCCATGCGCTGGCCATCGCGGTGGTCAGCCCGATGAGTTATGTGCTGGTGCTGTATGCCGCGACGATGGCGCCGCTGTCGCACGTGGCGCCGGCGCGCGAGTTGTCGATGTTGTTCGTCGCGTTGATCGGTGGGCGGCTGCTGGGCGAAGGCGATCGTGGCCTGCGGGTGGCGGGTGCGCTGTGCATGGCGCTCGGCGTGATCGCGTTGGCGTTGGCGTGAAGGGCAGCTGCGCATGCATCTGATCGGCGTGGATTTCACCAGCGCACCGTCGCTCCGCAAGCCGATCACGGTGGCGCGGGGGCGGCTGGCCCACGGCGTGCTGCGGCTCGAAGGCGTGAGCGATTTGCCCACGATGGCGGCCTTCGACGATCTGCTGCGCGAGCCCGGCCCGTGGCTCGGTGCGTTCGACCTGCCCTTCGGCCTGCCGCGCGAGCTGGTCGAGACTTTGGGTTGGCCGACCGACTGGCTGGCCTGCATGCGTCACTACGGCGTGATGTCGCGCGACCAGGTTCGCGCCACCTTCGCGGCGTTCACCGCCGCGCGGCCGGCGGGATCGAAGTTCGCGCACCGGGCCTGCGACGGGCCGGCCGGATCGAGCCCGTCGATGAAGTGGGTGAATCCGCCGGTGGCGCTGATGATGCATGCGGGTGTGCCGCATCTGATCGACTCCGGTGTGCATCTGCCCGGCTTGCACGAGGGCGACACCACCCGCATCGCGCTCGAAGGCTACCCCGGCCTGGTGGCGCGTGAACTGGTGGCGCGCCGCTCGTACAAGAGCGACGATCGCGCGAAGCAGACCCCCGATCGCCTGATCACCCGCAAGGACATCGTCGACGCACTCGAGCAGGGCCGATCGCGCTGGGGCTTGCGCCTCAAGCTCGGCCATGCGCAGCGCGAATCGCTCGTCGACGATGCCAGTGGCGATCGGCTCGACGCCGTGCTGTGCCTGGTGCTTGCGGCCTGGGCCGGCACGCAGCCCAACCACGGCCTGCCCACGGATATGGATGCGCTGGAGGGTTGGATCGTTGGCGCCTGAGACCGGTGCATCTGGCGCTGCAGCGCCCCCTCGGCGCAGGGCCGCGCGTGCCGCCGCCTGGTCAGGCGACGCTGTATTGCCCACAACCGATACGCTGCAGCGCTGGTTCACCGCGCAGAGCTGGCAGCCCTTTGCCTTCCAGCACGAGGTGTGGGCCGCGATGGCCGCCGGCGAGAGCGGCTTGCTGCATGCCACCACCGGCTCGGGCAAGACATACGCGGTATGGATGGGCGCCCTGCTGCGCGCGCTGGCCGGCGGTGAAGCGGGTTTGCAGGTGCTGTGGATCACGCCGATGCGCGCCCTCGCCGCCGATACCGCCCGCGCGCTGCAGGCACCGCTGCCGGCGCTCGCACCGTGGTGGACGGTGGGCCTGCGCACCGGCGACACACCATCCGCCGAGCGCGCGCCGCAAGACAAGCGCCTGCCCACAGCGCTTGTCACCACACCCGAATCGCTCTCCTTGCTGCTCACCCGGCCTTCGTCGATGGCGGATCTGGCGCGTGTGCACACGGTGATCGTCGATGAATGGCACGAGCTGATCGGCAACAAGCGTGGGGTGCAGGTGCAGCTCGCGCTGGCGCGGCTTCGTCGCTGGCATCCCGGCCTCGTGGCCTGGGGGCTTTCGGCCACTCTGGGCAACCTCGACGAGGCGATGCACACGCTGCTTGGCGGGCCCGCATCCGGCACGGGCCGCATCGTGCGCGGCGTGCTCGACAAGGCGCTGGTGATCGACACGCTGCTGCCCAAGGAACCGGGCCGCTTCAGCTGGGCCGGCCACCTGGGCAAGCAGATGCAGCAGCCGGTGATCGAGGAGATCGAGCGCAGCGGCACCACGCTGGTTTTCACCAACGTGCGTTCGCAGGCCGAGATCTGGTATCAGCTGCTGATCCAGGAGCGGCCCGAGTGGGCTGGCGTGGTGGCGCTGCACCACGGCTCGCTCGACAAATCGGTGCGCGACTGGGTGGAGCTGGGCCTCAAGGAAGGGCGGCTGAAAGCGGTGGTGGCCACCTCGTCGCTCGATCTCGGCGTGGACTTTCTGCCGGTGGAACGGGTGCTGCAGATCGGTTCGGCCAAGGGCGTGGCGCGTTTGCTGCAGCGTGCCGGGCGATCCGGCCACCAGCCCGGACGGGCCAGCCGCATCACCCTGGTGCCCACCAACACGCTGGAGCTGATCGAAGCGGTGGCGGCGCGCCGCGCGGCCTTGGCGGGCCAGGTGGAACAACGCTTCGCGCCGGACAAACCGCTGGACGTGCTGGTGCAGCATCTGGTGACGATCGCATTGGGAGGTGGCTTCACCGCCGAGGCCTTGTTCGATGAAGTGCGCAGCGCCTGGAGCTACCGCGCGCTCACGCGTGAAGAGTTCCAGTGGGCGATCCGTTTTGTCACCCAGGGCGGCGAGAGCCTGGGCGCCTACCCGGAATACCACCGCGTGGTGGCGGTGGAAGGTGTGTTCCGGGTCACCGATCGCGGCATCGCCTTGCGCCATCGCCTGCAGGTGGGCACGATCGTCGGTGAATCGTCGATGTCGGTGAAGTGGCTCAGCGGCGGCACGCTGGGGCAGGTTGAAGAGAGCTTCATTGCGCGGCTCAACAAGGGCGATCACTTTGTGTTCGGCGGCCGTGTGCTCGAGTACGTGCGCACGCAGGACATGGCGGCCTACGTGCGCAAGGCCACCGGCAAGCGCGGCATCGTGCCGAGCTGGGCGGGTGGCAAGATGCCGTTGTCCAGCGAGCTGGCCGATGCCACGTTGGCGGTGCTGCAAGGCGCGCGGCAGGGCGACATGTTCGAGCCCGAGCTGCAGGCGGCGGCGCCGATGCTGGCGGCGCAGATGCGCTTGTCGGCCCTGCCCACGCCGAAGACGCTGCTTGTGGAGCGCTGGCAATCGCGCGAAGGGCATCATGTGTTCATCTACCCTTTCGCGGGCCGCTACGTGCACCTGGGCATCGCCAGCCTGATCGCATGGCGCTTGGCCCGGGATGCACCCAACACCTTCAGCATCAGCATCAACGACTACGGTTTCGAGCTGCTGGCGGCCGAGCCGATGGATCTGGCGCCGGTGCTCGACAAGTCGGTTTTCGATACCACCCATCTGATGGCCGACGCGCTCGCCAGCATCAACAGCAGCGAGTTGGCGCGACGGCGCTTTCGCGAAATCGCGCGGGTGGCCGGGCTGGTGTTCACCGGCTATCCCGGCGCGCCGAAGAGCACCAAACAACTGCAGGCGTCGTCATCGCTGTTCTACGAAGTGTTTCGCAAGTACGACGCCGGCAACCTGCTGCTCACCCAGGCCGAACGCGAGGTGCTGGCGCAGGAGCTCGACCTGCGCCGCCTCACGGCCAGCCTCAAGCGCATGCAGCGCCAGCGCATCGAATCCATCGCCCTGCGCGCACCCAGCCCGTTCAGCCTGCCGTTGATGGTGGAGCGCTTTCGCGAACAGCTCAGCACCGAAAAACTGGCCGACCGTCTCGATCGCATCCTGCGCGATGCGCAGGCGGTGCTGGATGAGGAGGTGGTGGCTCCGGTCGGGCGCACCCGGGCTCGTCAACGCTCGCGTTTGTAGCCGTCTTCGCGCTGGCTGCGAATGGCCAGAACAAACACGGTGTCGATAGCGGCCACGAATTGGTAGAGCGCCACGTAGCCACGCGAATCGCGTCCGATCACCAGCTCGCGGTGGCCGCCCCGCACCTTGCGGCCAATGTGCGGGCTGTGGGCCAGCAGCTCCAGAGCCTGAATGATGTGTCCGATGCGGCTTGTCGCATCCTCGGGATCGATATCGAACTCGGAAAGATGGTCGAAGAAACGATCGAAGTCGTCGAAGACCTCCGGCGCCAGCTCGATACGGGCCATGCAACCGTTCAGCGCCCGAGCTTGCGAGCAACCGGCTTGCCCGGACGCTCACCGCGCGACCTGGCCTCGAGGTACGACTTGGCGGCATCCCACGGCACGGTCTTGCCGGTGGCCAGCACCTTGGCCCAGCGTTTATCGGCGACGCGATGGAACTCTGCGTCCAGCTCAACCCGCTCCACCGTCTGGGCGATGGCCTCGAGAATGAACGCGTGAGACGTCTTGCCAGCGTGCTCGGCCGCTGCGGCAATGCGCGCCTTCAGATAATCGTCGAGGCGGATGGTGGTGGTTGGCATGCGCAGCTTTTGAAGTACGTTTCAACTGTAGCACTATCGTGCTACGTGGTTGTGCGTCAGCGCGGCGGCACCCGGCTTGGAACTTAGGCGCACCCGCCTTATCAAATGCGGCCGGCCCTTCGCTCGCATCCACGCCGCCGGATGCACAGACAATCGCGCCCATGCCTTCTTTGCTTCCGCGCTCCTGGCGCCTCGCCAACACCGCCCGCCTGGCCACCTACCTGCATGCCTTGTGGAAGCTGTTCAAGCATCCGGAGACGCCGCCCGCCGCCAAGTGGGTGGCCATCGCGGTGGTGGCCTATGCGGTGTCGCCGATCGATCTGATCCCCGATTTCATCCCGGTGCTGGGGCTGCTCGACGATCTGATCCTGATCCCCCTGGGCATCGCTTTGGTGGTACGGCTCACGCCCAAGCCGCTGTGGGAGGCGCGTCTGCTCGAAGCCGAGCAAGGCGCGCACGAGAGGCCGCGCCTGATCTGGGGCGCGGTGGTGATCGTGCTGATCTGGTTGGGGGTGCTGGCCCTGGCGGTGTGGGCGGTGTGGGCGGCACTCGCGAAGCCTTGAAGGCCCGCGTCGGCCAAACCTGAAGCTCGCTCAGCGCGGGCCGTACACCGGTAGCGCGGCGCCGATCTCGTAAGCACCGGCATCGGGCGCCGCGCCGCTGAAACCGTCGTTCAGGTTGGGCAACACCTCGCCCGTATCCTGGGCCGCGCTGCCAGCGGACAGGCGCAGGTCGGGCGGCGCAAACGTCGTCATCGCCGCCAGCGGGAAGGCGATGGCGTTCTGGAACACCGACAGATCGATCTGCACCGCGTTTTTCTCGGTCGAAATCGATTTCAGCTGCGCGAGGCTCGCGTAGGGCGTGTGGCCGAAGCGGCCACTGAAGGGGTGTCGGTGCTCAAAGAAAGGACTACCTCGAGTGCGGATGCGGGCGGGCGGTGGTCAAAGCCCCGCCGGTCGCCCGTGCGGGCGAGAGACTGAGTTCGAAGGATACGGACGGGGCGTTGCCGCACTGGCCGGGACTGAAGGGCAAAGCGCCTGCATTTCCGGGCTTTGGCGTGCACAACTGCCCTGAACAATCCGCTCCGTCAGGTCTCATGGCGATGCGCAGCGCGATCGCCTGGCCATGGAACCTGGAGTTGCGGG
>JANMAS010000275.1:0-17597 GCA_031359975.1 Burkholderiales bacterium | reverse complement strand
GCGCGAGCGCCGCCGCGCCGATCGAGCCGGCGCCCGTTTGCCCGGCGCCGCCGCCGTGCTGGAACTCATAGCAAGTCGCCCAACAAATTGGCCATTTCCACAGCCACCCGCGCCGCGTCGCGGCCCTTGTCGTCGGTGCGTTCCAGCGCTTGCGCTTGTGTGTCGACGGTGAGGATCGCGTTGGCGATCGGGATGTGGTGGTCGAGGCCGACGCGGGTGACGGCGGCGCCGCTTTCGTTGGCCACCAGCTCGAAGTGGTAGGTTTCGCCGCGGATCACGCAGCCGAGTGCGATCAAGGCGTCGAAATCGTTGCTCTCGGCCATGGCGTTCAGGGCCAGCGCGATTTCGAGCGCGCCGGGCACCGAAACATGGGTGATGTGCTTGGCCTGTACGCCCAGAGCGGTGAGTTCAGCCAGGCAACTGGCGGCCAGGGCATCGGTGATGGGCGCATTGAAGCGGGCGCGCACGATGCCGATCGCGAGGCCTTCGCCATCGAGATCGCCCGCCTGGCCTTTGTCGGCGTCTTGCATGGGGAGGTGTGTCCTTACGCGACGGAGCGCGAGGGTTCGAAACCGGTCACTTCGAGCCCGTAGCCCGTCATGCTGGGCATGCGTCGCGGGCTGCCGAGCAGCTTCATGCGGCGTACGCCGATGTCGCGCAGGATTTGGGCCCCCACGCCATAGGTGCGCAGATCCATCGGCTTGCTGCCGCGTCTGGCCAGGGGCGGGCATTCGCCCAATGCCTGCGGCAGCAGCGCGTCGAGGTTGCCGGTGCAGTTGAGCAGCACGGCCACCGAACGGTCGGCCTGCTGCAAGGTGGAGAGCGCCGCGCCCAGCGGCCACGAGTGGCCGGTGGTGCCGCTGTCGAGGAGATCCATGGCGGTGAAGGGTTCATGCACCCGCACCAGCACTTCGTCGGTGTCGGTCCAGCGGCCACGGCGCAAGGCCAGGTGCAGGCCGCCGGCGGTGTCGCGGTACGCCACGCTGTCGAACGAGCCCATCGGCGTGAGCAAGGGCCGCTCGGCGACGCGGGTGATCAGCGATTCGTTCTGGCTGCGAAAGGCGATCAGGTCGGCAATGGTGCCGATCTTCAAGCCGTGTTCGCCGGCAAACCTCTGCAGATCGGGCAGGCGCGCCATCGTGCCGTCGTCGTTCATCACTTCGCAGATCACCGATGCGGGCGACAAGCCCGCCATGCGCGCGAGATCGCAACCCGCTTCGGTATGCCCGGCGCGCATCAGCACGCCGCCATCCTGCGCCTGCAGCGGAAACACATGGCCCGGTTGCACCAGGTCGGATGCCGTGGCCTCGCGCGCCACAGCAGCCTGGATGGTGCGCGAGCGGTCGGCTGCCGAGATGCCGGTGGATACGCCCTCGGTGGCCTCGATCGACACGGTGAAGGCCGTGCCCAGCGCGGTGCCGTTGCGCGCCGTCATCGGGGGCAGGTGCAAACGTTCGCAGCGCTCGCGGGTGAGGGTGAGGCAGATCAGGCCACGGGCGTACTTGGCCATGAAGTTGATCGCGGCCGGCGTCACCAGATCGGCAGCCAGGATCAGATCACCTTCGTTTTCGCGGTCTTCCTCGTCGACGAGGATGACCATGCGGCCGGCGGCCAGCTCGGCGACGAGCTCGGGAACAGGAGAAATTGCCATGCCGGCATTGTAGGCGGCGCCCTTGGACGGCACCGCCGTGCGGCCACTCGAGACCGGTGGCCTATTCGGTCTGCGGTGCCTCGGGCGCGCCCGGTTCAACCGCCATCGCGTCTTGCTGACGGCCGCGCATGCCGGCGCGCAGGTAACGCAGGTGCGTGTTGGTGCGCGGCAGGAAGCGGGAGAGCTCGGTCAGCGCCATCTGGTAGACATCGCGCTTGAATTCGATCACCACCTCCAGCGGCACCCAATACTCGTTCCAGCGCCAGGCGTCGAACTCCGGGTGATTGGTGGCGCGCAAATCCAGGTCGCAATCGCGGCCGACCAGACGCAACAGGAACCAGATCTGTTTCTGGCCCTTGTAGTGGCCGCGCGCATCCTTGCGCACAAAGTGATCGGGCACCTGGTAGCGAAGCCAATCGCGTGTGCGAGCCAGGATGCGTACATGCTCGGGCGTGAGCCCGACCTCTTCATGCAACTCCCGGAACATGGCCTGCTCGGGCGTCTCGCCGTACTTGATACCCCCTTGGGGGAATTGCCATGAATGGGTTCTCAGGCGCTTGCCCCAGAAAACCTCATTGCGAGCGTTGAGCAGGACGATGCCGACGTTAGGCCTGTAGCCTTCCCTGTCGAGCATAATCAAACCCCGATTCTTGAACTGAAGTCATTATTGCATCGGCTGCCCGGGTTCGGACGACCCTCGATAACCCCAAGCGGGCTGCGGTGGTGTGACATCTTCGACCCGAATGAAAGCCACACAGTTCTTCGTCTCGACGCTGAAAGAAGCCCCCGCCGATGCGGAGGTGACCAGCCACCAGTTGATGATGCGCGCCGGCCTGATCAAGCGCCTGGGCGCCGGCATCTACAACTACATGCCGATGGGCTTGCGGGTGATCCGCAAGGTGGAGGCCATCATCCGCGAGGAGATGAATCGCGCCGGCGCCATCGAGCTGCTGATGCCGGTGGTTCAGCCCGCCGAGCTGTGGCAGGAATCCGGCCGCTTCCAGAAGTACGGCCCCGAGCTGCTGCGCCTGAAAGACCGGCACGACCGCGACTTCGTGATCCAGCCCACCAGCGAAGAGGTGATCACCGACATCGCCCGCCAGGAGTTGCGCAGCTATCGCCAGTTGCCGCGAAATTTCTATCACATCCAGACCAAGTTCCGCGATGAGCGCAGGCCCCGCTTCGGCGTGATGCGCGGGCGCGAGTTCACGATGAAGGATGCCTATTCCTTCGACCGCGACATCGAAGCCGCCAGCCGCAGCTACGACCAGATGTTCGCGGCCTACACGCTCATCTTCGAGCGCATGGGGCTCACCTTCCGCGCGGTGGCTGCCGACAACGGCTCCATCGGCGGCGTGCGCTCGCACGAGTTCCAGGTCATCGCCGATACCGGTGAAGACGCGATCATCTACTGCCCCACCTCCACCTACGCCGCCAACATCGAGATGGCCGAGGCCCTGGCGCCGCAGTCGCCCCGCGCCGCGCCGAGCGCGGCGCTGGTAAAAGCGCCCACACCCGGCAAGAGCACCTGCGAAGACGTGGCCGAGCTGCTCGGGGTGCCGCTGGCGAACACCGTCAAGTCGCTCGTGCTGGCTACCGACGAGCTGGGCGCCAACGGCGACGTCGCCCGCACCACCGTGTGGTTGCTGCTCGTGCGCGGCGATCACTCGCTCAACGAGATCAAGGCCGGCAAGCTGCCGGGCTTGACGGGCGGCTTCCGCTTTGCCACCGGCGCCGAGATCGATGCCCACTTCGGCTGCAAGCCGGGCTACCTGGGCCCGATCGGCCTGCTCCAGCCGGTCAAGCTGGTGGTCGATCGCAGCGTGGCGGTGATGAGCGATTTCATCTGCGGCGCCAACGCCGCCGACTTCCACTTCACCGGCGTCAACTGGGGCCGTGATCTGCCCGAGCCCGAGCTGGTGGCCGACATCCGCAATGTCGTCGTCGGCGATCCGTCGCCCGACGGCCAGGGCGTGCTGGCGATCCAGCGCGGCATCGAAGTCGGCCATGTGTTTTTGCTCGGCTCGTTCTACAGCGAGAAGATGAACGCCACCTTCCTCGACGAAAACGGCAAGCCGCAGCTGATGCAGATGGGCTGTTACGGCATCGGTGTCACCCGCCTGCTGGGCGCCGCGATCGAGCAGAACAACGACGCTCGCGGCATCATCTGGACGGAGTCGATCGCACCGTTCACTGTGGTGATCTGCCCGATCGGCTACGACCGCAGCGCCGACGTGAAGGCCGCCGCCGATCGCCTGCACGATGAGCTGGCTGCGCAAGGCGTGGATGTGTTGCTCGACGACCGTGGCGAGCGGCCCGGCGCGATGTTTGCCGATTGGGAGCTGATCGGCATTCCACACCGGGTGGTGATCTCGGATCGTGGCCTGAAGGAAGGCCAGTTCGAGGTGCAGGGCCGGCGCGAGGCGCAGGCCGGCAAGGTGGCCGCCGCCGATGTGCTGGGCGCGTTGATCGGGCGCATCGGCGCTCCCACGGCGGCGTGAGCCGGGACGTGATGGGCGTCACCCGGCGCACCGCCCTGTCGTGCGTCGCGGCCGGGCTTGCGCTGCCGTTCGATGCGGCGCATGCCGGCGCCCAGATCGAAGAACCTCTCGCCGACGCGGTGCGCACCGCGCTCTCGGCGGCGGTGAGCGACGCCGCGCCGCCCAAGGCGGAATTCGACAAGCCCGAGGATCGTGCGGCCTACCTGGCCTGGCAGGCGGCGATGGGCGAGCAGCTCAAACGTCGCAAACCCGATGCCCGTACACGCAACGAGTTCTTGGAGACGGTGTGGTACGAAAGCCGCCGAGCCGGGCTCGAAACGGCGCTGGTGCTGGGCCTGGTGCAGGTGGAAAGCGCCTTCCGCAAATACGCCATCAGCGTGGCGGGCGCGCGGGGCTACATGCAGGTGATGCCCTTCTGGGCACGCAGCATCGGCGATGGCGATGCCAGCCGCCTGTTCCACATGCAGACCAACCTGCGCTTCGGCTGCGTGATCCTGCGCCACTACCTCGGCATCGAGAAGGGCGACATGTTTCTGGCGCTGGGCCGCTACAACGGCAGCCGGGGTCGGGCGCCATACCCCACCGCCGTGTTCGGCGCGCGGCGCACCTGGGAACTCAGGGCCTGATCGGCCTGATCGGCCGGGTTCAGCCGGCCGTCAGAGCCCCGCCCAAGCCTTGGGTCGGGCGGCGACCAGGCCCACCAGATCGAGCACACGCTCGACGGTGTCGTCGACCAGCTCATCGATGGTCGACGGCTTGTTGTAAAACGCCGGCAGCGGTGGAAACACGATGCCGCCCATTTCGGTGACGGCCGTCATGTTGCGCAAGTGCGCCAGGTTGAACGGTGTTTCGCGCACCATCAGCACCAGGCGCCGACGCTCCTTGAGCGTGACATCCGCCGCGCGGGTGAGCAGGTTGTCCGAGAAACCGTGGGCGATGGCCGCGAGGCTTTTCATCGAGCAGGGTGCAACGATCATCGCGTCGGCCGAGAAACTGCCGCTGGCGATGCAGGCGCCCACCTCGCCGATCGCATGCGCATGGTCGGCCATCGCATGCAGCGCCTCGCGCGTCAAACCCAGTTCATGGTGAGCGCTGAGCACACCGGCGGGTGTGACGACCAAGTGCGTGATGGCTCCGAGATCGCGAGCGCGCCGGAGCAGCCTGACGCCATATACCGCGCCAGAGGCGCCGGTGACTCCGATGACGAGGCGCCGCTGGGCCGGAGCACTCGCCTGGGAGGCGCTCACCCGTCAAGCTCCGTGCTTCGCACTGCGCTGTTCGTCTTTCGGGCGGCCGGGCAGGCTCACTTGTTGAAAAGGGGTTGCAGCTCGCCGGACTGATACATCTCCATCATGATGTCGGAGCCGCCCACGAACTCACCGCCCACGTAGAGCTGCGGAATCGTCGGCCAGTTGGCGTATTCCTTGACGCCGTTGCGGATGCCTTCGTCGTCCAGCACATTCACTGTCTTGAACTCGTTCACGCCGCAGGCCTTGAGGATCTGCACCGCGCGGCCGGAAAAGCCGCACATCGGGAACTGCGCGCTGCCTTTCATGAACAGCACGACAGGGTGGGCCTTGACGATGTCGTCGATGCGTTTTTGAGCGTCGTCCATGGGGTGATCCGTCACTGAATTGGTGCAACACCCGTTTATAAGCGAATCCAGCGCGGTGCGCCCAGGCAGGGGCTTGGTGCCGCACCGGCCACCCGCCGATGCGAGCCTCTAGAACGTGTACGACACGCCGAGCTGCAGGATGGGCGAAACCTGCGGGTTGCGCAGCAGATCAGCCAGGTTCTGCCCGCTGGACGGTGCATAGCCCAGGCGGACGGCGTTGCCGCCCGCACGGGTGATCAGCCCCAGATCGGCCGACAGGCCCCAGCGGTTGCGCAGGAACGTGGTGCTGTAGCCGATGCCGACGTACGGCGACGGCGCGCCGCTGAGATCCCCGGCGGCATCCACCCCGGCCATGGCCAAAGGCCCGCGCTGCACCAACAGCCCGTTGCCGCCGTGGCCCGGCAGCACCAGGCCGCTGGCGCCGCCGCCAAAGAGCAGGCCGCTGGTGGCGCGCAGACCGCTGGGCGGCGCGGCACCGGCCGCTCCCGATGCCAGAAAGTAGTAGTCGCCCAACACGTGCAGGGCCTGCACGTGGGCGGTGGACAGGGGTGCCGGATCGGCTGTTGTGCCACCGCTGAGCGAGAGCCCGATCCGCGCCCGCCATTGCGACCAGGGTGTGTCGCTGCGGATATCGCTGAGTCCCTCCGCCGCAGCCAGCATCGGCGCGGCGCTCACCGTCAGGGCCACCAAGACCTGGAGCGAACGCTTACCCATGATGCAGATCTCCTCGACCAGGCCCTGCGGGCAATGTGCCTGACAGGCCGGGTGTCAGGAAATACTACGCCGCTGAGCGTCGGCGTGGGTGGGAAATGCGACTCGGATTGGGGGGATATCGGGAGATCGGCCACATCCGCCCCCACGCCAACGCGCTACCCAGCCCAGCGCCCGCCGGTGCAACGCGGCTGCCCGGCCAGATCCTGGCGGGTCTCGACCGACACAAAGCCACGCTCGACCAGCAAACCGCGCACGTCGGCATCTTGTTGCCAACCGTGTTCGAACAGCAGCCAGCCACCGTCGCTCAGGTGGTGCGGCGCGTGCCGGGCCAGGTGCGCGATCGCGTCCAGCCCTTGGGCGCCCGAGATCAGCGCGAGTGCCGGCTCGTGCGTCAGCGCCGCCAGGTGCGGATCGCCCAGGGCGACGTAGGGCGGATTGCTGACGATCAGCTCGAAACGGCACCCGGCCACCGGCTCCAGCCAGTGGCCGGCCAGCACCTGGACGGCCAAGTCGAGCCGTGCGGCGTTGTGCCTGGCCATGGCCACGGCGTCGGCGCTGACGTCGATGGCTGTGACGTCCGCCCTGGCGCAGCGATGTTTCAAGGCCAGCGCCACGGCGCCGCTGCCGGTGCCCAGGTCGAGCACCCGGGGCTGCGGCCAGGCGGCCAGGGCACCGAGCTGGGCGTGGAGCAGGGCCAGTGCCCAATCGACCAGCGTTTCGGTATCCGGCCGCGGCACCAGCACGGCGGGCGAGACCGCCAGCATCAGCCCGTGAAACTCCCGCATGCCGGTGAGGTAGGCCAGCGGCATACCGGCGGCCAGGTGGCGACAGCCTTCGTCGAAGCGGGCTTGAGCAGCGTCTGCCAGCGGCGCGTCGTCGTGCGTGAGCAGCCAGGTGCGCGGCACGTCGAGCTGGTGCGCCAGCAGGCCTTGCGCATCCAGCCGGGAGATGCCCAACGCGCGCGCCTGCTGCAGGGCGGTGCGGATATCGCTCGGCATGGGCTTCAGCCTCAGCCGCCGGCTTCCAGGGTGGCCAATTGCTCGGCGGCGCGGGCGGCTTGCAGCGCCGCCACCACATCACCCAACTCGCCATCCATCACGCTGGCGAGCTTGTACAGCGTGAGGTTGATGCGGTGGTCGGTCAGGCGGCCCTGGGGGAAGTTGTAGGTGCGGATGCGATCGGAGCGGTCGCCCGAGCCGATCAGGCTTTTGCGGGTGGCGGCTTCCTTGGCCTGGCGTTCGGTGCGCTCGCGGTCGTTCAGCCGGGCCGACAGCACCGCCATCGCGTTGGCCTTGTTGCGATGCTGGGAGCGATCGTCCTGGCACTCGGCCACGATGCCGGTGGGCAGGTGGGTGATGCGGATCGCTGAGTCGGTCTTGTTGACGTGCTGGCCGCCGGCGCCGCTGGCGCGAAAGGTGTCGATGCGCAGGTCTGACGGATTGATGGTGATCTGCGTGTGCGGATCGGGCTCGGGCATCACCGCCACGGTGCAGGCGCTGGTGTGCACCCGGCCCTGGCTTTCTGTTTCGGGCACCCGCTGCACGCGATGCCCACCGGATTCGAATTTCAGCCGGGCATACACATCGGTACCAGCCACTTTGACCACCGCCTCCTTGTAGCCGCCCAGATCCGACAAGCTCTCGCTGAGGATCTCGCAGCGCCAGCCCTGGCGCTCGGCAAAGCGCAGGTACATGCGCAGCAGATCGGCGGCAAACAGCGCCGATTCTTCGCCGCCGGTGCCGGCGCGGATTTCGATGAAGCTGTTTCGTTCGTCGTCGGGATCACGCGGCAGCAGGGCCGCCTGCAGCTCGGCTTCGAGCTGCCGCATGTCGGCCTCGGCCTGGCCCATTTCTTCCCGCGCCATATCGGCCATTTCGGGGTCGTCGAGCATCTCCCGGGCGGCGGCCAGATCGCGCTCGCGCTGTTCGTAGCGGCGAAAGCGCACCACCAGCGAGGCCACTTCGGCCTGTTCGCGCGAGATGGCGCGCAGGCGCTGCACATCGGCGGCGGTGGCCGGATCGGCCAGGTTGGCATCGAGCTCGTCCAGCCGCATGGCCAAGCGTTCGAAGCGTTGTCGCAGGGAGTCGTTCATCGGGGCGTGGGGATCGGAGCGTGGGGTGGGTGCACCCGGCAGCGGGGCGCACGGCAGCAAACGCAAGGATCGGCGCTAACGCCCGTCGTCGGCGGGATCGCGGGCTGTGGGGCGCAGAAACAGGCGCGATACGGTTTGCGCCGCCTGCTCGCGGCGCTCGCCTTCGGCGCCGTTCAATTCGGCCATCGCACCGTGCAGCATCTTCTGGGTGAGGCCACGGGTGAGGGCTTCGAGCACGCTCTCGACATCGTCGCCGCGCGCGAGCATCTTGCGCGCTCGCAGCAACTCGGCCTGGCGCCAGTCATCGGCCTGGCGATTGAGCGCCTGGATCAGCGGCACGCTGGCGCGCTGGCCGAGCCAGTGCTCGAAACTCTGCACGCCGGCATCGATGATCGCTTCGGCCTGCGCCACCGCGGCCTGGCGCTTTTCGCCGCCGGCCTGCACGATCGACGACAGATCATCGACGGTGTACAGATACACATCAGGCACCTGCGCCACTTCGGCTTCGATGTCGCGCGGTACCGCCAGATCCACCATGAACATCGGCCGCCGACGCCGGGCCTTCAAGGCCCGTTCCACCGCGCCCAGGCCGATGATCGGCAGCGTGCTCGCGGTGCACGAGACGATGGCGTCGAACTCATGCAGACGGGCGGGCAAGTCGCCCAGCCGGATCGCCTGGCCGCGAAAACGTGCCGCCAGCAGCTCACCACGCTCCATCGTGCGATTGGCCACCGAGATCGACTTGGGCTCGCGCGCCGCGAAGTGCGTGGCCACCAGCTCGATCATCTCGCCGGCACCCACGAAGAGAATATGCACATCGCGCAGGTCTTCGAACAGCTGGGCCGACAGCCGCACCGCCGCCGCTGCCATGCTGATCGAATGCGCGCCGATTTCGGTGGAGCTGCGCACTTCCTTGGCCACCGAGAAGGACCGCTGAAAGAGCTGGTGCAGCGTGGTGCCCAGCGTGCCGGCGGCATCGGCATGGCGCACCGCATCCTTCATCTGACCCAGGATCTGCGGCTCGCCCAGCACCATCGAATCCAGCCCGGCGGCCACGCGAAACGCGTGCCTGGCGGCTTCGCGGCCTTCGCGCACGTAGGTATGCTGGTTCAGCCAATCGCCGCTGACGCCGCCATGCGAAGCCAGCCAATCCATCGAAGGCGCCAGCAAGGCGCGCGCATCGGTAACGCCCTCAGGCGCAGCCACGTACAGCTCGGTGCGATTGCAGGTGGACAGGATCGCCGCTTCGGGGGTAGCGCGGGCGAGTTGGTTGCGCAGGCCCTGCAGAGCAGGGCTCAGCGCTTCGAGCGGAAACGCAAAGCGGCCACGCAAGTCGATTGGCGCGGTTTGATGGTTTAGCCCGAGAGCAAACATCCCCATGCGGCGATTGTATGATTTGCGCCCCCGCCACGGAGGGTGAAAGCCCGAGTGGGCCCACACCGTGCCAGCCCTACCCCAACCCTACCCTTCCGCAACCGCATGGGACCGATCGACGCCCTGATTCACCTGCTGAACTTCTTCGCCCCTGCGCTGGGCGTGGGCTTGCTGGCCAGCCTGTTGGTGAAGCTGTTCTGGCGGCGCGCCCTGGCTACGGTGCCCATGCGCCGCTTGCTGCCGTGGAGCGTGGGCGCCGGCGCCATCAGTTCGCTGGTCGGCCTGGTGCTGTTTGGCAGCGATGGCGCGATGGCCACCTACGCCATGCTGGTGCTGGCCTGCGCGTCGGGCCTGTGGTGGGCAGGTTTCGCGCGGCGTTCGCGGTGAGTTCGCCGCGCCGGCGAGGACTCACCTGGCGGGTGCGTCAGGCGCCAGCAGTCCGGCGTCTCGCCAGGGGTTGCGCCGGCCGGTGAAGCGCTCTTGCGCATCGAGCATCTGCCAGTAGAGCTGTGCCCGCCGGTCGGTCTGGCCCGCCAGCGCGAGCAGGCCGTCGGTGCTCCAGGGGAAAAACGGGTTGCGCCGGTCATAGCCCCACACTTCGATGCGTTTGGCCGCACGCTGGCTGTGGCCACGGGCATGAAAGCCGAAGGTGTCGGCCACGATCAGCGTATTGGCCGGCACCGCCATGCGGCGCGCCGACGGCAGGCCCAATGCGCCCAGCGCGCCATCGGCGATGCGGAACGAGCCGCGTGCCGAATAACGATCGCCGGACGCGGCCACCGACAGGCTCATCGCACGCTCCCAGGCCAGCCGCTGCGGCGTCAGCCGATGCGAACCGGGCACGTAGCAAAACGGCCCATCCTCGATCTCGACATCGGTGAGGAAATACCACGCCTTCATCGTGGGATGAAAGGTGTCGGCATGCAGCGTGGTTTGCGGGTCGGGCGCCGCCTCGCGGGTTTGGGTGAGGATGGTTTGCAGGTAGGCCCACGGGTCCTGGTCGTAGCCGGCCACGTAGCGGGTGAGGGCGGTCCAGGCGGGGTGACGCAGCAGGGCCAGCAGGGCCGGCGTGTCGACGAGGCGATCGCGGTCGACCGCGATGCGGCGTGTCACGGTGTCGCCTTGCACCATCTCGCGAGCCGGTGCGGGGCGCGAGATCAATATGTCGCGCAGACGCCGAAAATCATCGCGCGGCAACAGATCGTGGCGGACGACGAAGCCGTCGCGGGCGAAAGCCACGCGATCGTCCGGGGCCACCGCCGCGGCCAGGCGTTGGCGCCGTGCCCAGGTGGCGCGATGCGCCTGCGTGAGGCGCCAGCTGTGCAGACCCCAGGTGTTGAGGCGTCTGGAGCCGAGGACGGGGTTGTCGATGAACGATTTGTCGGAGCTGAGCACCATCAGCGCCGACCACGGCAGCAGCGCCAGCGCCTTCAGCGTCAGCGGCATCGGCTTGCAGCGGCCGGCCTGCGAACCACCGGCTCAGGCCGGCGTGGCATCGAGATCGGCGCCCACATCCTGGCGCACCACGTCACCGCGCAGCGAATGCGGGTAGGCGTCGGTGATCGTCACATCGATCATCTGGCCGACGAGGCGGCGGCCGCCCTTGAAATTGACGATCCGGTTGCACTCGGTGCGCCCCATCAGCTCGGCCGCATCCTTGCGGCTCGGGCCTTCGACGAGGATGCGCTGGCACGAGCCGACCAGCGAGCTGCCGATGCGGCGCTGGTTGGCCTCGATCACCGCCTGCAGCGTTTGCAGGCGCTGCAGCTTGAGTTCGCGTCGCGTGTCGTCAGCCAGCGCAGCCGCCGGGGTGCCCGGCCGTGGGCTGTAGATGAAGCTGAAACTCGCATCGAAGCCGACATCGTCGACGAGCTTCATCAGGGCGTCGAAATCGGCCTGCGTTTCGCCGGGAAAGCCGACGATGAAATCCGATGACAGGCGGATGCCGGGCCGCACCGCGCGCAGCTTGCGGATGGTGCTTTTGTATTCGAGCGTGGTGTAGCCGCGCTTCATGGCCGAGAGGATGCGATCGGAGCCGTGCTGCACCGGCAGATGCAGGTGGTTCACCAGCTTGGGCACGCGGGCGTACACGTCGATCAGGCGCTGGGTGAACTCTTTCGGGTGGCTGGTGGTGTAGCGGATGCGTTCGATGCCCGGGATCTCGGCCACGCACTCGATCAGCGTGGCGAAATCGGTGTCGTCGGCCTGATAGGCGTTGACGTTCTGGCCCAGCAGCGTGACCTCCTTCACGCCCTGCGCGGCGAGGCCGGCCACTTCGGTGAGCACGTCGTCGAAAGGCCGCGAAACCTCCTCGCCGCGGGTATAGGGCACCACGCAGAACGAGCAGTACTTCGAGCAGCCTTCCATGATCGAGACAAACGCGCTGGCACCGTCCACCTTGGCCGGCGGCAGGTGATCGAACTTTTCGATTTCGGGGAAGCTGATGTCCACCTGGGGCCGTTGCTGCGCGTTGCGATCGCGCAGCAGGCCAGGCAGGCGATGCAGCGTTTGCGGGCCGAAGACCACGTCCACATACGGTGCGCGATCGATGATGGCTGCGCCTTCCTGGCTGGCCACGCAGCCGCCCACGCCGATGAGCGCACCGCGGGCCTTCAGGTGTTTCACGCGGCCCAGATCGGAGAACACTTTTTCCTGCGCCTTTTCGCGCACCGAACAGGTGTTGAAGAGGATCAGATCGGCCTCTTCGACATCGCCGGTGGGCTCGTAGCCTTCGGCGGCGCGCATCACATCGAGCATCTTGTCGGAGTCGTACTCGTTCATCTGGCAGCCGAAGGTGCGGATGAAAACCT
This sequence comes from Burkholderiales bacterium, assembly GCA_031359975.1. Classification (GTDB taxonomy): domain Bacteria; phylum Pseudomonadota; class Gammaproteobacteria; order Burkholderiales; family Burkholderiaceae_C; genus JANMAS01. The sequence continues at coordinate 4,840 of JANMAS010000275.1, read as the reverse complement.
TTTTGCTCATGATCGGTGCCGCGCTCAGCGTGTCCAGGTTTGTGTTTGCGGATCGAAGGCCCAGCTTTGTGCTTGCTCCACCGTGACGGGCCAGGGGATGTTGGCGCGCTCGGCCTCGGTGAGGATCCACACATCCTGCAGTTGATCGTCTTGATTGAGCGTGTAGTGCACCACCAGCGACAAGCCGACCAGCTCGCCGGAAAGCACCTGCATGTTGGTTTCGCCGCGGATCCGCGCGCCGGGGGCCAGCCGGTACGGCGCGCCATTGACGGTGAGCTCCGGCGGCACGCCGATGACGATCTTGGCGCGCAGGGCCTGGGCCGGGAACACGCGCCGGGGCATGTCCTGCGCCTGCGGCAGGGGTGTCGCCAGGGCCGACGACAAACAGACGACGGCCAGAAAGCGGCGTCGAACACAGCGGTTCATGGTGTGGATCCAGGGGCTGCGGAGAAGGGCGATTCTGCCATTGCGGCGCCCGGGCGGTGCCCAGCGTCCATCGCGGCTCGGCCCACACGCCAAACGAACGCTCAGGACGACCGGGACAACCCCGAGAAGCCGTATCGATTGGCCACCGCCGTCTGCCAGGCCACGAACAAGGGCGCGCCGACGATCTCGAGCACGGTGAAGCCGATGAAGGGCGCAGGCGGCCAGCCCACCGCAAACATCGACAGCAAGCGCCCCAATCCGCCGATGAAGATCATCCCCCACAGCGCCCGGAACAAGGTGGTGTGCTTGGCGATGTTGGGCAGCATCCAATACACGGCCAGGCCCAGGCCGAGCCAGATACCGCTGAGAAACCGCAGGTTGCTGTCGAGCAGCGCGTGTTCGGGCAGCGCCGCCGAGGCGTAGATCGGATCGTGAATGCCGAACAAACCGATGATGCCGGTGGCCACCGGAATGGCACCGAGGATCGCGGTGGCAATCTGCAGGGGAAGCTTTTTCATGGTGCCGGCGTCGCGGTCACTGTGTGTGCGGAGATCATTGAACTCGCTTGACTCTTGGTGAGCGCCGCACGCCTTCCACTTCCATGAAGTAAGCGCCGAGCACCCCGCGCCGGATCGTCACCGCCGGGTTGTCGGCCTCGCCAAAACCCACGGTGCCATCAACCACCTGCCACACCTGGCCATTGGCCAGTGAAAACGTCTGCCCGGCCTTCCAGCCGTTGAAGCGGCCGTTCAGGCGGGTGTCGATCGCATCCACCGTCTCGGCCTTGGGTGTGTCCACCTTCATGCCAAAGGTTTCGGTCGGCGCGGCCGCGGGCGCAGGCGCGGCCATGGCCGTCGTGGCCGGGCGCTGCTTCACCTGCGCCGCCAGCGCGTCATAACAGGCCAGACGCTGGGTGGTGTCTGCCGTCTGGCTGCATCGCAGCAGACCCGCATCGTCGGCCTGCGCGGATGCGGCAAGCAGCGCAGCCAGCCCGAAGCCAGCCCAATGAGCCGCATGGCGGTTGAGGTACGCCTTGTAGCGCGGCAGATGTCTCGGCATGGAATCGCTTTCGGTTGTCGGAGGCCGCTAGGCGGCAACTCTCTTGGCGCGATGGTAAGTGAGGGCTGCGGCGATGCACCAGCACACGGCATCGCGGGGGAGGGCGTCATCGTTGCGGAGGACGATCGCCCGGTTGCCCTCGAAGCGGAGTTCATTCGGAAACAGCGTTCGAAACGTATCGATCAAGGTGGTCTGGCAGTTGAAGTACATCGCCACCTGCGCCGGCTGCGCGGGCTTCCAGTCGATGCGCAGGGTGCTCCCGCTCTTGCTCTGCGTGGTGAGGTAAGCGGGCTCACCCCACTTGAGGGTTTCCTCGAGTTCGCCGACACCTTCGGTCGATGCGGCGGTGTCGAAGATGAGTTCGCGCAAGCGCAGCAGGCGTTTGCGCGCGGCCGGCGGATAGGCGGTGAAGATTCGTTCGACGGCGGGATTGGCAAATGCTTTCATGCCACTTGCTTGACCATGCCGAATTTGACGACACCGGGCGCAAACCCGTGCAGCTCGAAGCTGATTTCATAACCCAGTGCCCGATAAAACGCGGGCGCCTGGAAGCTGAAAGTCTCCAGATAGAAGGTACGGCATCCCCTGGATAACGCGCGCTGCTCGAAGGCGCTGACCAACCCGGCACCCAAACCGTGGCGGCGATGCGCCGGCTCCACCCATAGCTGCTGCAACTCGCAGCACATGCCCCAGGTGCGGCCCACGGCGCCGCCCACCACGGCGCCGGATGGCAGCCGGGCAAAGCAGCTCACGGGGCGTACGTCGTGCAGCGGAGCCGCCGCGACGTTGGCGGTCTCGAGGCCGTCGTCAACGATCTGAGCGTCAGCCGCTGGTACATCGTCGTGCACCGAGATCAGCATCGGCATGGTGTGTCCCGTCGTGCGCGAAGCATCAGTGGGCGGCGCCGCGAAACGCACGGCTGGAAATCGACACCGAGTTTTTGTCTGGATCCTTGGCGTTGGCAAATGAATAGCCATTGGCATGGTGGGTGCTGCCGAATTCGAGGCCCAGCGCGGCGCACTGCTGCTTGAAGCCTTCGATATCCTGGATATCGAAGATGAGCTTCACGCCCACCTGGCCCAGTTTCACGCTTTTTGCGGCTTGATGAATCATGAGACGTGCACCGCCACCCGGTGCGGTGAGTTCGATGATGCCTTCGACCACTTCGGCGTCGCCTGTAAACCCAAAAAAGCGCTGGTAGAAATCAGCGGTGCGCCGCATGTCTCGCGCATAGATCAGGATGGCATTGAGCGATGGATTCATGGGCGGAAAGTGATCCTGGTGGGGCCAATGCGAACAGGCGCTGGTCGAGAAACTGCTCGAAGTTGCGGCCGTCTCCGCACCTCGATGTGCAGGGCGCCGCCATGGCAGGTACACGTCAGCATGGTGTCATCGCCGGTTGCCCAAGGCAAGGATCGAGACACCCGACGCGACAAACGTTGCCCCGGCGCCGAAGTTGAGCCAGGTGGTCGCCCTTGGGTGGCGCGCAAGGCCAGTGGAAAGCCTGGCGGCGTAGCTTCCCAGCACCGAAAAGGTCACAGATCGGGAACATCTCAGTCGTTTGTTTGATGGGCGTCGAGCCGGCAGTTTGCCTACAGGCGCATGGTCATGAAAACACTGTTCGGGTCTTCGGCGTACGCGCCGAAGGGCTCACAGGTTGTGAAGCCAAAGCTTTCGTAGAGCCTTTGAGCGGGCCGGAATGCCTCCATCGAGCCAGTTTCCAGGCTCAGGCGTTCGTAGCGTCGTGACCTGGCCGTTTCGATGACATGCGCCAGGATGGCGCGCCCGGCGCCTCGGCGCCGAAGTGCCTCGGGCGTGCGCATGGACTTGATCTCGCCGTGCTTCGCATCGAGTTCCTTCAGCGCTCCGCAACCCAGCAGTTGCGAGCCCTCCCAGGCAGACCAGAACGTGAGGTCTGGCTTGCGGAGTTTGTCAAGATCGAGTGCGTGCACGCTCTCCGGTGGCGAGAGCTCGTACATGCTGCGCAGGTGCTCGTTGAGAAGCGCCTGGATCTCAGCGCGAGAAAGGTCGTCGAGTTCGATCTTCATGGGCATCTTGCACGCAAAGGTATTCATCGGCTTGGCGCCAAGCATCGCCAGGTTGCGCGCCAGGGAATGTCCGTTCGGCGGAATGCCTAGGCAACACGGTGATTTCTGACGACCTCATCGATGATGATACGGAAAACCGCCACAGCCATTTCCGGGTTGATGTCGTTCGTCTGCGCAAGCTCCCGTATCCGAACGAACTGAGCGGCCTCTCGATCCGGATCGACCGGCTGCAACGAGCCCTTGGCTTTGAGTCGCCCGATGCTTTCGGTGGTGCGAAAGCGCCTGGACAGGAGCGAAACGATGTCTGCATCGATCGCATCGATGACAGACCTGAGGGTCTGAAGTTCAGGGTGGGTCATGGGTGTGTGAACCGCTCCGTGTTTCGTGGATCACCGAGGCAATGATGCGAACCCGATTGCCCCGATTCGCTCCACCGCTCGGCTAGGTGTTGGTCTCACTTGCCAGGGCCTGCAGTTTCATGACGGTAGCCCAATTTCTTGTGGTGACCGACTTGCCTGCCTTGCCCAGGAGGGCCGCACCAGCCTTGCTTTCCAGGATGCCCGCGGCGCACAACAGGTAGGCGGCATTCTTGCGTATCTCGAACCGTTCTGGAGGCACCACGAGCGATTCGATGGCCGCGAGGCCAGGCAATGCTTTGGCGTCTTGAACGAAGACGACGAGCAAGCGTGAATGCTCGTCATCTTCGGCACGGATCGGGTTCTCTGCAACGATCGTGGCAAGCTCGCTCGCCGACTTCACGATGACCGGCACGTCGACATGAAGTTGGCTCGAAATTGCGGCCGCTATGTTCGCCGCGTGCTTGGCCGGTGCGCCCATGGTGGCATGAAAAACAGCATTGCCGCTGTTGAGCAGCGTGGCCACATTCGTGAAGCCCAAGCCCGACAGCAACGCCCGAAGTTCAGCCATCGGAACTCGTTTGGCCTTTCCGACGTTGACACCGCGCAGCAGCGCTACAAATGAGGGCATTGACGACGCCTGATGGGCTCAATGCGGCCCGTTGAACGTCCGCTCGATGGGATGATCAAGCCCCAGTCGAGTGGCGATTCTAGAGTTGCTCCAGATATTCACGAAGGCGCACTCTGCGCTTCAGCGACATGCGCCAGGGACTCGGTGACTCAGGGGCCAGCGATGCCGAACCACATGTGTACCTTGGACTTGAAGCCGGTAGGTGTGAGGACTGCCATGGGTTCTAGGCCAAACGGCGCGAAGCCGAGTTCACGATACAGCTTGACAGCCGGCTCGTTGCCTTCTGTGACTTCAAGCTGCACGACCTGAATGTCGCCGGC
>JANMAS010000203.1:0-12506 GCA_031359975.1 Burkholderiales bacterium | reverse complement strand
CACCCAGTTCGATACCGATTTCATCAACAAGCGCTTCGGCCGCATCGATCAATCGATCGCCATGGGCGCGATCTTCACTGCGCACCATCTCGGTTGCAAGGCTATCGTTGCCCTCACCGAAAGCGGATCCACCGCGTTGTGGATGAGCCGTCACAACATCAATGTGCCGATCTACGCCCTCACCACCAAGCCGCGCAGCGAAGCGCGCATGGCGCTGTACCGCAACGTGAGCCCGCTGCTGATGCCCAAGTTCGACGACCGCGACGCCGCGCTCGCCGATGCCGAGCGGCTGCTCAAGGAGCGTGGCGTGCTCAAGCCGGGTGATACCTACGCGATCACCTGTGGCGAGCCGATGGGCTACCCCGGCGGCACCAACATGCTCAAGGTCTGCCAGGTCAACTGACGACCCGCCGACTTCGCCAAACAAGCCGCCCCCGTGGGCGGCTTGTTTGTTGTGGCGAGGCCAAAGACCGTTTCCGCGCAGGGATTCAGCCCGCGCCGCCACAGAGCTGGGCGCTAGAATTTACATAGTTACGGCGTGGTTACGGCGGGCTGACACCGATCGCCCAGGCTCCACACCGCCGCAGGCACCCTTTCGGATTCGCTTCGCTTCTTAACCACTCCTCTGAGGGGAACTCCATGGCTCTTGTGTCTTTGCGGCAGTTGCTGGATCACGCGGCTGAAAACGGTTACGGCATTCCGGCGTTCAATGTGAACAACCTCGAGCAGGTGCAGGCGGTGATGATGGCCGCCGATGAAGTCGGCGCGCCGGTGATTCTCCAAGCCAGCGCCGGGGCGCGCAAATACGCCGGCGAACCATTCATCAAGCACATGATCCTCGCCGCCGTCGAAAGCTGGCCGCACGTGCCGCTGGTGATGCACCAGGATCATGGCCAGAGCCCGGATGTGTGCAACGGCGCGATGGCGCTGGGCTTCAGCTCGGTGATGATGGATGGCTCGTTGCAGGCCGATGGCAAGACGATCGCCAGCTACGACTACAACGTCGATGTCACCCGCAAGGTGGTCGATACCGCGCACAAGCTGGGTGTCACCGTGGAAGGCGAACTGGGCTGCCTCGGTTCGCTGGAGACAATGAAGGGCGACAAGGAAGACGGCCACGGCACCGACGCCACGATGACGATGGACCAGCTGCTCACCGATCCCGAGCAGGCCGCCGACTTCGTCAAGCGCACCCAACTCGACGCCCTGGCCATCGCCATCGGCACCAGCCACGGCGCCTACAAGTTCACCCGCAAGCCCACCGGCGACATCCTCGCCATCGGCCGCATCAAGGAAATCCATCGCCGCATCCCCAACACCCACCTGGTGATGCATGGCAGCTCCAGCGTGCCGCAGGATCTGCTCGAAGTCATCCGCCAATTTGGCGGTGACATGAAAGAAACCTACGGCGTGCCGGTCGAAGAAATCCAGGAAGCCATCAAATACGGCGTGCGCAAGATCAACATCGATACCGATGTGCGCTTGGCGATGACGGCCGCCGTGCGCAAGTACCTGGCCGAAAACCCGAGCAAGTTCGATCCGCGCGACTTCCTCAAGCCGGCGCGCGAAGCGGCCAAGAAGATCTGCATGCAGCGCTATGTCGAGTTTGGCTGCTCCGGCCAGGCCGCGAAGATCAAGCCGCAATCGCTGGTGCAGGTGGCGGCGCGCTACGAAAAGGGCGAGCTGGCGCAGATGGTCGTCTGAGGCCTCGGCGTCTGTCGAGCCCACGAACCCGGCCCTGGCCGGGTTCTCTGTTTGCGGCGTCCGGCACCAGGTCGGCGCCTACAATTCGGCACCTTCAGTTTCACGGCCCGGCCGCCATTCGTCGATGCGCGAAGCGGGCGTTGGGCTCCCTTCCTTTCCAAGGCCGCCAACGTGTCAGTCCAGCCCTTGCTCGAGAGTCGCTTGAAGTCGTTGCCGCTGCTGGCCCGTGGCAAGGTGCGCGACAACTATGCGGTGGGCGACGATCGCTTGCTGATGATCGCCAGCGATCGCCTGTCGGCCTTCGATGTGGTGATGGGCGAGCCGATTCCGGGCAAGGGCGAGATGCTCACCCGGGTGGCGCTATTCTGGTTCGAGCGGCTGGCGCAGGTGGTGCCCAATCACCTCACCGGCCAGGCGCCGGAGAGCGTGGTCGCCGCTGACGAAGTGGACCAGGTGCGCGGCCGCGCGATGCTGGTCAAGCGCCTGCGGCCCCTGCCGATCGAGGCGGTGGTGCGCGGTTACCTGGCCGGTTCGGGCTGGAAGGAATACCGCAGCCATTGTGCGGTGTGCGGCGTGGCGCTGCCGGCCGGCCTGCGCAATGCCAGCCCGCTGCCCGAGCCGATCTTCACCCCGGCCACCAAGGCCGAGGCGGGCGCGCACGACGAGAACATCGATTTTGCGCAGGCCGCGGCAATGATCGGCCAGCCGATGGCGCAGCAGGTGCGGGAGGTGTCGATTCGCCTGTACCGCGAAGCCAGTGCCTATGCCCTCTCGCGCGGCATCATCATTGCCGACACCAAGTTCGAGTTCGGCCTCGACGAGCATGGCGAGCTCACGCTGATGGACGAAGTGCTCACCCCGGATTCCTCCCGTTTCTGGCCGCTCGAAGGCTATCAGGCGGCGTTCGAGCAGGGCCTGAACCCCCCCAGTTTCGACAAGCAGTTCGTGCGCGACTGGCTGGAACAGGCGGTGGTCGATGGCCAGCCCTGGCCGAAGAAGGCGCCGGCGCCTGCGTTGCCACCCGAGGTGATCGCACGCACCGCGGCCAAGTACCACGAAGCGATGCAACGGCTGATCGGCTGATCGACGCCCACGCGCCGCCGGCCCCAACGAGATCCGAAAAGAACAAGATGCCTTCCCGCCTGCTGGCCCAGCTCGATACGGCGATCGATGCTGCCAAGGATGAACCCCTGGTGCGCGATCGCCTGCGCGCCGAACGGGCCGGCGTGCTGGCTCGCCACGGCAACATCGGCCAGTGCCGGCGCATCGTCAACGAGCTGCGCTCGCGCACCGCGGCGGTGAACGACGCCGAACTGGCGGGCTGGCTCAGCCTGGCCGAGGGCATGGCCGATCATTTCGAATCGCTGTCGCCGCGCGCCAAGCAGCGGTTTGTGCGTGCGCACGCGTTGGCGCAATCGTCCGGTCTGGTGCAACTGCAGGCGCTGGCGGCGGCCTGGCTGGCGATCACCGAGTGGAACGATGCGCGCTGGCCCGAGGCGGTCGGGCACCTGGCCGAGTCGCTCAAACTGGCTGCGCTCGACGCCCATTCCGCGCGCGCCAGGGCCTGCCTGGTGGCTGCCGATGCGTATCACTTTGCCGGCGATGTGACGCGGGCGCAGACGTGGTTCGAGCGTGCGCGCGAACACGCCAATGCCGATGGCGATACCTCGATGGTCAGCGCCTTGCTCTACAACCGCGCGAGCTGCAGGGCCAATGCGGTGAGCCTGGCCGATGCGTTTGGCCAGGCCGATCCCGCCGAGGCCGCGCGCGCCTTGCTCGAAGCCGAATCCACCGGCCACTTCGATGCCGGCGTGGGCACCGCGTCGCTCAAATCGGTGGTGCCGATGATGCGTGCGCAAACCCTGGTGGTGATGGGCCGGTTTGCCGAAGCCCTGGCGATCTACCAGGCCCATCTCGAAGCAGCCAAGGAGCAGGGCTACGGCCCGCATGTGGCGCGGGTGCGGGCCGATATGGCGCTGTGCCATCTGCGCCTGGGGCAGCAGCCGATGGATATCGAGGCGGCCACTGATGCCGCAGGCCAGCTGGTCGATTCCGCCACGCATCCGGACGATCGCGCGGCGGCGCTGGCGCGTGCCGCCACGGTGGCGCGGGCGGGCGGCCTGCTGGATCAGGCGTTGGCCTGGCAGAACCGCGCTGACGACGCGCTGGTGGCCTTTCGCGCGGATCAGGTGCGGCTGGCGTCGATGCTCGACCAGGCCCTGGCGCCGCCAGCCAGCTGAGGCGGCCGCGCGGCGCGCGCGATGCGCGTCAGAACAAGGCCATGCTCAGCTTGCGGCGGTACTGGTCGATCACCGGATCGGAGCCGGCTTCTGCCGATCGGCCGGTGAGCGCGACGGTGCCCTTGGCGGCTTCCTTGGCCTCTTTGCTGTCTTTGGCGCCGGGCTTGGGCACGGGCTTGGTCATCAGCTCCAGGATGGCCACATAGGTCTTGCGGGCGAGATCGGTGCGCCAGGCCTTGTCGCGCAGGATGATCTCGAGCAATTCGTCCATGGCCTGGGTGAAGCGCGCGGCGGCAAAGTGCTGCTGCGCCATCTCGAAGCGGGCGTCGAAGTCCCTGCGGTCGGCGGCCACGGCGGCTTCCAGCGCCACGCGGTCACGCAAACCCGGCGCTCGTTCGCAGGCCGCGAGCCAGTGGCCGAGTGCCGCCAGCCGTGCATCGCCGAGGGCCTTGCTCACCACCGGCTCATAAGCCTGGCGTGCCTGCGCGGTGCGGCCCATTTCGAGCAGCAGTTTCACGTAGTCGAAACGCATGCCGTCGTTGCCCGGATCGATGGCCACCGCCTGCTGCAGGCGGGCCAGTGCGGCATCGGTGTCGCCTTCTTCGACCAGCGCTTCAGCCTCTTCGGCCTCCGCCAGCGCGTCGAGCGCATCGATGCTGGGTACATGGCGATCGAGGAACTGGCGGATCTCGCTCTCCGGCACGGCACCGACAAAGCCGTCCACCGGCTGGCCCTGCACAAACAGCACGCAAAACGGGATCGAGCGCACGCCGAAGGCGCTGCTCAACTGGCCGGCGATCTCGGGCTGGTCGTCGCTGTTGAGCTTGCCCAGCTTGAAGCGGCCTTCGTAGGCCACCTCCAGCTTTTCGAGCATCGGGCCGAGCGTGCGGCAGGGGCCGCACCAGGGCGCCCAGATGTCGAGCAGCACCGGTTGCTGCATGGACTCCGCGATGAGCTCGGACTCGAGGTTGTCTTGGGTGATGTCGATCATGAATGTTGCCTTTCAATCGACCGATGGTGAGGGCCGACCGGTGGCTTGCAAGCCCACCGTAAAATCGAGGTTTTGCCTGGCTGGGAAACCGACCCCCGAATCAGGCAAAACCTCGAGGAGCCTGCCTTGAACAGCGCACTGCCCCTGGTCGGAGTCGTCATGGGCTCTTCCAGCGATTGGGAGACCATGAAGGAAGCCGCCGGGATTCTCGCCGACTTCGGCATCCCCCACGAATCCCTGGTCGTCTCGGCCCATCGCATGCCCGACGAGATGTTCGCCTATGCGCAGGCGGCGCAGGGGCGCGGCCTGCGCGCGATCATCGCCGGCGCCGGTGGTGCCGCGCACCTGCCGGGCATGCTGGCGGCCAAGACGATCGTGCCGGTGCTGGGTGTGCCGGTGGCCAGTCGCCACCTGCAAGGCGTGGATTCGCTGCATGCCATCGTTCAGATGCCCAAAGGCATTCCGGTGGCCACGTTTGCCATCGGCACCGCCGGCGCGGCCAATGCGGCGCTGTTCGCGGTGGCGATGCTGGCCACCGAGTATCCCGAGCTGGCCGACAAGCTGAACGCGTTTCGCGCGCGCCAGACCGACGCCGCGCGCGCCATGAGCGCGAAGCTGACATGACGCTGCCCGGCACCTTGGAATCACCCCCAGCCCGCGAGACCACCCTCGGCGTGATGGGCGGCGGCCAGTTGGGCCGCATGTTCGTGCATGCCGCGCAGGCGATGGGCTTTTCCACCGCGGTGCTCGATCCCGATGCCGACAGCCCGGCCGGACGGGTGTCGCACCACCACATCCACACGCCGTACCTCGACGAACAAGGCCTGCGGACGCTGGCGCACTGCGCGGCGGCCGTCACCACCGAATTCGAGAACGTGCCGGCGCAGGCGATGCAGTGGCTGGCAGCGCACACCCGGGTCTCGCCATCGGCGCAGGCGGTGGCCACCTGCCAGGATCGCGCGCTCGAGAAGGCGCACATCGAAGCCTGCGGCGTGCCGTGTGCGCCGCATGCCCTGGTGCGAGAGGAACCCGATCTCGCGCTGGTCCCCGCTCACCTGCTGCCGGGCATTCTCAAGACAGCGCGGCTGGGCTACGACGGCCTGGGCCAGATCCGTGTGCGCGACGCGGCCGAGCTGGTCGAGGCCTGGCAGCGCCTGGGCAGGGTGTCGTGCGTGCTTGAAAAACGCCTCGATCTGGCGCTGGAGCTGTCGGTGATCGTGGCCCGTGATGCCACGGGCCGTGTGGTGCACTTTCCGGTGCAACAGAACACGCATATCGACGGCATCCTGGCCGTCACGATCGCGCCGGCGCCCGACGTGCCGGCTGAAACAGCCAGGCGGGCCATTGCCGCCGCCACCGCGATCGCCGAGTCGATGTCGTATGTGGGCGTGTTGTGCGTCGAGTTTTTCGTGCTCGGCGATGGCTCGCTGGTGGCCAACGAAATGGCGCCGCGCCCACACAACTCCGGCCACTACACGATCGACGCCTGCGATGTGTCGCAGTTCGATCTGCAGGTGCGCACCACCGCCGCGCTGCCGCTGGTCACGCCGCGGCAGCACAACGCCGCCGTGATGCTCAATCTGCTCGGCGACCTCTGGTTTCTCGACACGCCGCAGCCGCGCACGCCGCCCTGGGCTTCGGTGCTGGCATCAAGCGGCGCGCATCTGCACCTGTATGGCAAACAGCAGGCCCGCGCCGGCCGCAAGATGGGCCATCTCACCCTCACGGCCGCAACGCCAGGCGAGGCCTTGCAACGGGCGCGCGAAGCGGCCGCGTGCCTGCGCCTGCCAGCCGCCGCGGTGCTGCGTTGAGCGCTTGCACGGCCCCATGACGCTGCGCGACGGTTTCAACGCGGCCGATATCCGTGCGGCGGCCCACGCGCTGCAGTCGGGCGCGGTGGTGGCCTTTCCCACCGAGACCGTCTACGGCCTGGGTGCGCGCGCCGATTCCGATGCCGCCGTGGCCCGCATCTTCGAAGCCAAGGGCCGGCCGGTCGACCACCCCTTGATCGTGCATGTGGCCGATGTGGCGGCAGCGCGCGCGCACGCGGCGGATTGGCCGCAGGCCGCCGATCGGCTGGCGGCTGCGTTCTGGCCCGGGCCGCTGACGCTGATCGTCTCGCGCCGCGAGGGCGTGGCCCACGCCGCCGCGGCCGCACAGCCCACCATCGGCTTGCGCTGTCCGTCGCATGACGTCGCCCGTGCGCTGCTGCGCGAATGCGCCGCGCTCGGCATGGCTGGCATCGCCGCGCCCAGCGCCAACCGTTTCGGGCGCCTGAGCGCCACCACCGCGGCGCACGTGGTGCAGGAGTTCGGTGATGCGCTGATGGTGCTCGATGGCGGCGCCTGCGCGCTCGGCATCGAATCGGCGATCGTGGATTGCTCGCGTGGCGCGCCGGTATTGCTGCGCCCCGGTGGCGTGTCGCGTGCTGTGCTGGATGAGGCGCTCGGGCAGCCGCTGCGCGTGCGCGACAACACCGCGCCGCGGGTATCCGGCAGTCTGCCCTCGCACTACGCCCCATTGGCCCGTCTGCGCTTGCTCGATGCCCGGGCGTTGCTGGCCGCTGTCGCCCAGCCGGCAGCCTTACCAAGCGTTTACATGGCGACACCGACGGTGGCGATATATTCGCGGACGGTGACGCCGCAGGCCGAAATCGGCCGTGTGTGGCGCCAGATGCCTGCCGACGCGGAGCAGGCTGCGCACGAATTGTTCGCCACGTTGCGCGAGTTCGATGCGCTGGGTGTGTCGCTGATCCTGGTGGAACAGCCCCCAACCGACCCGGCCTGGGAGGCGATTCGTGATCGTCTCGAGCGCGCCGCCGCCTGAACTTCGGCCTCCACGGGCCCCCTACAACCTGCACCTGTGTCCTGGCACCCCGGCACCTTTGGAGATGGAATGAATCTGGATCGGATCAAACAACGCCTGGCGCGCAGCGCACGCCCAGCGGGGTGGGTATCGGCTGCCCTGGCGGTTGCCGTGGTCGCCGGCTGCGGCGGCGGCACGTCGGCCGTGACAGCGTTCGAACCCACGCGCCTGCTGTCTTTCGGCGATGAATACAGCGTCTTCGAGAGCGACGGCAGCCGCTACACCATCAACGCGCTCGATGCGTCGGGCGAGATCGATTGCACGCTCACCCCGATCTGGGTGCAGGATGTGGCTTCCCAGGTGAACCTCACCTTCCCCGAGTGCAACCCGCTCGGCGATCCCGACCCCACCGCCAGCAGCTTCGCGCAGGCCAACGCCAAGGTGGCCGACGTGGTGGGCCAGGTGGAGAGCTACACCGCCCGTGGCGGCACGTTCGACAGCCTCACGCTCGTTACCGTGCTCGCCGGCACCGCCGATGTGCTGGAGCAGTACCCGCTGTACGAAACCGAAGGTGAGGCCGCGCTGCTGGCGGCACTGAAACTGCGTGGCGAACGGCTTGGCGAGCTGGTCAACGACATCGTCAACGCCGGCGCCCGGGTGATCGTCGTCACCAATCCGGATGTGGGCCGCTCGCCCTTTGCGCTGGCTCAGCAGGCGCGCTTCACCGACACCGATCGTGCCGCCCTCCTGTCGCGCATGAACGATTCGTTCAATCGCGCCATGCTGCTCAAGCTGCCCAATGACGGCCGCCTCATCGGCCTCGTGCAGGCCGACGATCAGGTGCGCTCGGCGTCGCGTTTCCCGGGCAGTTACGGCCTGAGCAATGCGGCCTCCGGCGCCTGCGACGTGGCCTTGCCCCTGTGCACCACCGACACCCTGGTCGTCGATGCCAGCGTTACCACGCACCTGTGGGCCGACGACACCCGCCTGGGCCCCGTGCTGCAGCAGCGCATCGGCCAGCTGGCGGCTGATCGGGTGGCCAATAACCCCTTCTGACGATCTTGCGGGACAGACCGAGGAGCGCAAGCGACGAGTTCTGTCCCATCCAATGGACTTGCGGGACAGACCGAGGAGCGTAGCGACGAGCTCTGTCCTCAACTGACTAAAGAGTCTGCCCCAGGAGAACCTATGAAACGCCCCCGCCCCTTCGCCCACCCCTGGCTTGCAACCGCCCTCCTGGCCGGCGGATTCCTGTTCGGTTGCGGCGGCGGGTCGGGCGGCGATGGTGATCAAACGCCCCGCGTCGCCTACGGCAAGATGGTGATCTTCGGCGACAGCCTCAGCGATGTCGGCACCTATCGTGTCAGCGGCGTGGCTCTGGCCGGCGGCGGCAAATACACGGTGAACGGGCCCGACAGCCCGATCTGGGTGGAAAGCCTGGCCGCGCAGCTGGCGCTGCCGGCGCCCTGTGCCGCGCAGACCGGGCTCAACGCCACCGAAGCGCTGATCGGGTTTCCGCCAGCGCCGATCGAAGATTTCCCCGGCTGCTTTGGCTACGCGCAGGGCGGTGCGCGGGTGGTCGAGCGGATCGGGCCGTGGAATGCGGCGCTGCTGGCCTTTGGCGACCCCACCGGCGCGCTGGGCCAGCTCACCGATCCGATCGTCAACCAGATCAATCGCCACCTGGAGATCGCCGGCAGCTTCGAGCCGGATGATCTGGTCACCGTGCTCGGCGGCGGCAACGATGTCTTCATGAACCTGGCCACCATCGCGGCGGTTGCCGCCGCCGGTGGCGATGTGGAGGCCGCCTCGGCCGACGCGGTGGCGGCGATGGATCTTGCCGGCCAGCAACTGGCGGATGTCGTGACCAAGCTGCTGGTCGCCAACGGCGCCACGCATGTGGTGGTGGTCAATATGCCCGATGTGGCGGTGACGCCCTACGCCGCCACGCTCGACGAAGCCACCCGCGGCCTCGTGGGCACGATGAGTGCCACGTTCAACACGGCCCTGGCCCAAGGCCTGGGCAGAAACGCCAGCGTGCTGCTGGTCGATGCGTATACCGAAAGCCAGAATCACTCGGTCAACCCGGCCCAGTACGGGCTGACCAACGTCACCACCCCGGCGTGCGATCCGGCCAAGGCGATCGCCGCGCTGTTCTGCACCGCAGTCACGCTGATCGCCGGCGATACCTCGCACTACGAGTTTGCCGACAGCGTGCATCCCTCGCCCTACGGCTACCAGTTGCTGGCGCAGTACGTGGCGCTGCAGATGACCCGCGTCGGCTGGCTGTAAAGCGCCGCACCCCAAACCCTTGAAGGAATGAGCATGAATCCATCCCGGAAGTGGTCGCTGGCGTGCGCGATGCCGCGCAGCGCGGGGGTCTGCGCCGCGCTGGCGCTGTCGGCGCTGGCGGCCTCGGCGCAAACCAGGGGCAACTGGATCGTGCAAGGCGGCGTGGGGTATATCGACGCGCGTTCGTCCAGCGGCGATCTCAGCCCTCCGGCCGCGCCGGGTGTGCAGTTTTCTCTGGGCCGGGGTGTTGCGCTGATGGGCGCGGTCACTTATGCGATCACCAACAACTGGTCTGTTCAGTTGCTGGTCAATTCGCCGATAAGTCTCGACGTCGATGGGGCTGGCACCGCCAGTGGCAGCGGCCAGCTGGCCTCGGTGAAGGCCGTTGTGCCGGCGCTGCTGCTGCAATACCGATTCCTGCGGCCGCGCACCGATGTGCGGCCGTACGTGGGCCTGGGCGTCGCGCACGCCAACTTCTCGGGTGCCGAAGGCAGCGGCGCATTGACCGCCATCACCGGCGTGGCCGGCACGCCCACGCAAATCGCATTCGGTGGCGGCACCGGCCCGATAGCCCAGGTGGGCCTGACCTACAACCCTTATGGGCATTGGCATATCGATGCGGGGCTGACGATGTCGTTCGTGAAGAGCAACGTCACCTTGTCCACCGGCCAGACGCTCGATCTGAAGCTCAGCCCGCTGACGACGATGTTGACCGCCGGGTATCGCTTCTGAGGGCTGGTCAGTCGGTGGTGCCGACAACAGCCTCGCGTTCGGCGCGAACGAGTTCGCGCTCGCCGAGGATCTTCATCAGCAGGATGCAGCCCGCCAGGCCGAGGGTGACCGAGTTGGCGAGGATCACCGGCCAGGCCTCCAGCGCCAGGCCGTAGCACAGCCACATCGCCACACCCACGGTAAAGATCGCATACATCGCCAGCGAGATGCCGCGGGTGTCGCGGGTCTTGATGATCAGCCAGGCCTGGGGCACGAATGCGGCGGTGGTCATCACCGCGGCGACGTAACCCAGCCATTCGATCTGTTCGAGCGTCAACGCCATGTCGTGTCCTGGATCGTCCATTGCACCAACGCATCGAGCGCGGGCCGCGCGGCGTTGGCATTCGGGTGATTGATGAAGGCCGTCAGCACATAGCGGCGGCCACTGTCGCCAAGCACGAATCCGGCCACGGCCGCCACGTCGCGCAGCGAGCCGGTCTTGAGATGGGCTCGGCCCTGGGTGGCCTGCGAACGCCGCGCGGTGCCGTCGAGGCCGTTCACCGGCAGCGATGAAACCAGCTCCGGCATCACCGGGCTCGACCATGCCCTTTGCATCATGCGGGTGAGCCAGCGGGCGGTGACACGGGTGTCGCGGGACAGGCCGGAGCCGTTGTCGATCACCGGATCCTGCGCCGATTCGCCGAAGCGATCCTTCGCCCAGGCTCGCAAGGCCTCGCGCGCCGCCGCCGGCGAGCCCATGCCGCGCTGCACCAGGCCCAGCGTGAGAAAGAGTTGCTGCGCCATCACGTTGTTGCTGTACTTGTTGATGTCGCGAATCACTTCGGCCAGCGGCGGCGAGGTGATCTCGAAACTCGGCGCCGATACCGCGGCCGACCAGGTGCCCGCCCCGCTCGCCGGCTCCGATGGCGACGACGGCGACGACGAGGCCGACGTGGACACCGAGCTTGTCGCGGCGTTCGGTGCGGGAGAAGGTGCCGCGCTCAGCGATGGCGCCACGCCGTCGCGCACATTGCCACGCAGCTTGCCGCCCAGGTCGCGCCACATGGCCTCGATGAGCCGCGCGTTGTAGCTGGCGGGATCGACATACGCCACCGGCCAGCTCAGCTCGCCGCAGGCCTTGGCATATACGCCGGCAAACGTGACGCGGGCCGGATCGGCGAGCCCTGCCTTGAGCGCGCTGCGCCAATCGTCGCAGGCGCCGGCCGTGGTGGCCACCGTGGCATCGGTGAACACACCCGCCAGGGGCGGATCGGCGGTCACCAGCGCATAGCCCTTGCCGGCCACCGGCGTGAACGTGTATGTGACGGTCTTGTAGTTGAGCAGCAGCGCGTCGGGCTTCACGTTGTACGGCCGCGCCGGATCGCCATCGAACTCCGCGGGGCTCGAATCCGGGGCGGTAAACGCGTGTCGATCGAGCACGATATCGCCCTTGATCTCGCGCACACCGAGCTGCTGCACATGGCGCAGCATCAGCCACAGGCGCTCGATCACCAGCTTGGGATCGCCGCTGCCCTGGATCACCACCGAGCCGTCGAGCACCCCGTCGCGGATCGGGCCCTGCAGCCACACCGGCGTGCGCCAGGCCCAGCTCGGCCCCAGCAGATCGAGCGCAGCGTAGGTGGTGAGCAGCTTCATCACCGAAGCCGGATTGCGCGGCAGATCGGATTGCCACTCGAGCCGCCCACGCCCACTGCCGATCTCCTCGTTCACCACCGAGACCGCCTCCACCGGCACCCTGGCGC
>JANMAS010000190.1:0-5904 GCA_031359975.1 Burkholderiales bacterium | reverse complement strand
CGGCCCGGCGCTTGCGGCTCAGCCCGTCGGCGATGAGCCGGGCGCTGGCGCGCTTGCGTGAGACGACGGGCGATCCGCTGCTGGTGAGGGCCGGGCGCGGCCTCGTGCCCACGCCTCGGGCGCTCGAACTGCGCGAGCGGGTGAGCCAGCTCGTGCTGGATGCGCAAGCGGTGCTGCGCCCTGCGAAAAAGCTCAGGCTCAAACAACTGGCCCTAACCTTCACGCTGCGCACCAGCGAAGGCTTCGTGGAGAACTTCGGGCCAGACCTCATCGCTCGTGTGGCCGAGCAAGCGCCTGGTGTGCGGCTGCGCTTTGTGCACAAGCCCGACAAGGAAAGCACGTCACTTCGCGACGGTACCGTCGATCTGGAAACCGGCGTGGTGGGCAAGACGACCAGCCCGGAGGTGCGCGTGCAGGCCTTGTTCCGCGACCGCTTCATCGGCGTCGTGCGCAAGGGTCACCCCCTGAGCGAGGGCGAGATCACGCCCTCCAGCTATGCGGCCGGCAAGCACATCGCCGTCTCGCGGCGGGGCATCGACAAGGGGTCGATCGATGAAGCCTTGCTGCCCTCCGGGCTGGAGCGGGAGATCGCCGCGATCGTCGGGGGCTTCTCGACCGCGCTGGCGCTGGCTCGCGCCTCCGACCTGATCGCCAGCGTTCCCGAGCGCCACACCGGCAACCTGCGCGCCGGCATGCACAGCTTCGCGCTCCCCGTCGCCATGCCCGAAATCACGGTATCGATGCTCTGGCACCCCCGGCTGGATGCCGATCTGGCGCACCGCTGGCTGCGGGGGTTGGTTCGCGAAGTTTGTGCTGTGAGCGGCGCTTGGTGAGCGCGCGCTCAGTCTTGCCAACTCCGATCGTCTCGGTCGGGCAAGCTACGTGCTTCTATGGCCGGAGAGACGACCACGCCGCCCTTGTCGGCCTTCATGTCCGCAATGGATTGCACCAGCTCTTCGCCAATGTCGCGCCTGGCGTCAAAGGCTTCGATCTCAGCCTCGGTGAGGCGCTTGCTTTTCGAGGCCACGGCGAATCTCCTTGAGTCTGGCGGTCGGGATCCTTCGGTCTTGACCTTGGCAACCAGAACAAGAAGCGATTGTCCTACTGGCCATGTGCCATGCCCGACTTCGGGCTGCCGATCAACGCCGGCAACACGTGCTCGGTGAGCAATTTGAAGGTGAGCTTCGGTGCCTGCCGCACCTGGAAATTGGTGGTGGTGATCACGATCACCGCGTGCAGCTCGGGGATGATCTGCACCGTGTTGCCGCCGGCGCCGTTCATCGCCTGGGTGGCGATCGTGCGCTCACCCACCTTGAGCTGGTGCAGCCACCAGAGGTAGCCATAGTCGGTGCCGTCTTGCATGCGCGCCTTGGGCGCCAGCGAGATGGCCACCCAGGTGGGGTCGAGCACCTGGCGGCCCTGCCACTGGCCGTGGTCGAGATAAAGCTGGCCGAGCTTTAACAGATCGCGGCTGCGCAGGGCCAATCCACCGCCCGCCTGCGCCGGGCCCAGGGGCAGGTGTTGCCACTGCGCGCGGCTGATGCCCAAGGGCGCAAAGAGGCGCTTCATCGCATAGGCTTCCAGCGGCTGCTTCACCGCGGCGGCCAGCGCTGCGCCCAGGGTGGTGATGCCGGCGGTGCAATAGCTGAAGGCGCGGCCGTAGGGGGCGTCGGCGGGGCGGGTGGTCCAGGCCGCGAAGCCGCGTATCGGCAGATCCCAGTAAAAGCCCACCCAGTCTTCCAGCAGGTACATGCGCTCTTCGTTGCCGCGAGACCATTCGTTCCAGTCGTCGCACTCCAGCGGCCCGCTCATGGTGAGCAGGTCTTCGAACGTGATCCTGGCCTTGCGCGGCTCGGCGCGGGCAGGGCCGCGCTGGGCCGGCAGGTAGGGCAGCACGGGCGACTTGACGCTGCCGATGGCGCCATCCGCGATGGCGCCGCCGAGCAGCATGCCGGCCACTGTTTTCGTGGCCGAGCGGGTGTTGCGCAGCGCGTCGCGCCCCGCCTCGTCGAAATACGCTTCGTAGACCAGCTGGCCATGGCGGGCGACGAGGAGGCTGGTGATGGCCTCGAACTGGCCGGTGCGCACGGCGGCTGCGGCAGCGTCGAACGCCGATGGTGCCGAGCCATCGGCCGGGGCCTGCGGTTCGGGCCAGTCGCTCGGCTGGGCATGCGCTGCGGGGATGATCAGCGCGGTGAACAGCGCAGCGATCGACGAAGCAATCGACGCAGTGGGGGCAAGCCGGCGCATGTCAGGCCCTTCAGGAGGTGTTGGCAGCCTGCCACCGTAGCCTCGGTCGCCGCACCTGGCTTGTAGAAAACCAACCTCTGGCCAGGCTCAGTGAGCTGAACGCCGCGCCGCGCCGCCGTTGGCGCGGTAGGCCGACGGGCTCACGCCATAGGCTTGCCGAAACGCGTTGGCGAAGTGGGCCTGGTCGAAGAACCCGCAGTCGAGCGCCAGTTCGGCCAGCGGCCTGCGGGTGCCGCCGAGCAGGGCTGCGGCTTTGTCGAGCGTCACGTCGCGGATGTAGCGTGCGGGGCTGATGCCCAGGCGCTTGCGGAAGGCTCGGGCCAGGTAGACCGGGTGCACGCCGAATTGCGCCGAGACATCGCTCACCCGCACCGGCCCGGCGGCTTCCATCACCATCTCGCGCAGCCGTGCCCGCACCGTGCGCAGCCACGAAGGCGATTCGCTGAGGGTGAGCGCGTGGTCGTGCACAAACGGGTCGAGCGCCAAGATGAGCGCGGTTTCGATGTGCAACGGCGCAAAGCTCGTTGCGCCCAGGCCCCGCAGCCATGCTCTGCTGATCTTGTGGGCTGCTGGGCCGCACATCGCCGTGGGTGTGGCGGGCAGCTCCAGGGCGCCGGCCGTTCGCAGCCAGGTGCTGGCCGAGAGGGTGAGCGAGAGAAAGCGCGCATCGGCGAGCTGCTGGCTTTCGGCAAAACAATCCTGATGCTCGGTGCGCGGTGGGTTGAACACCAGCAAGGGCGAGCGGCTCCGGGTGGGTGCCGCCGTAGCCGTGGTGGGGGCCGTGGTGGCGTAGCGGCCCCGCAGCACCAGGATCAGGTGGGCATCGGCATGCCGGTGGGCGGTCACCTGGTGGGCTGGCGTGCTGGGCACCATCAGGCGCAGTTCGTCACCCTCGTGCGCCAACCGTTCATGGGTGTGGCCGAGCACTCGGAATGTTGAAGGGGCGGGCATTGAATGGCGCGCGGTGGCCGGGGAAGCTAAGGCAAAAGATCGTCGAGCCGCTGCCCGCACCGCAAGCCGTCGATCTGCGAGAAGTGGGCGTCGCGCGTGAGCAGCGCGGCGCCGTGTTCCAGTGCGCTTGCCGCGATCCACAGGTCGTTGGTCGGGATGGGCTGCCCCTTGCGGCGCAGGCCTGCGTAAACGAGGGCGTAGCTGTCAGCCGTTTGCGCGGTGATGGGGAGCATGTCGACGCGGGGCGATTCGAGAAACCGCACCAGCTCGGCGCGGTTTTTCGGTTCGCGCGTGCCTGCCGCAAAGCCGCCGAGCAACTCGCCCATCACGATGCTGTTGAGGTAGAGCTTGTCCGCATGGGCAATCACGTCCACCACATCCGCCTGGCCCAGCATGAACGCGGTGTAGGCATTGGTATCGAGCATCACGGGGCGCATGCATCACTTCCAGATCTGGTGGTCCACCACGTCGAACGGTGCCGTGGCGCGTTCGAACGCCGCGGCGTGTTCTTTTCGCCAGCTTCCCGCAAGCGCTTCGAGGTCGTCATGCCGGCGCCTCACCGGCTTGGCGCGCTGCAGCCCGAGGCCTTGTTCGATCAGTCGCAACACCAGCGCGTTGACGCTGGCCCCTTCTTTCTCGGCCCGCACTTTCAACTCGGCAAACGCTGTCTCGCCAAGGCCTCGAACGCTGAGATTGGCCATGCTGGCATCCTTGAGTGCTTGGTGAGAGCATTCTATGCCATCATCGTTGCGGCGCCACCCGAAACGCCTCCGCACGCTTGAGCAGGCTGGCGATCTCGGCGGCGGCGTTAACCGTCAGGCGGTGGTGGCTGGCGCCGGGCCTGGGCGTGATGTGGGCCGCCATGTCGTGGGCCAGCGCGAGTTGCCGCTCGGAGGCATCGGCGAGCAAGGCGATCAGCAGGTTCTCGAGCGCGATCACACGAATCTGCATCTGCACCAGCTCGGCGTTTTGCAAAGGCGGAATGTTCAATTTGGTGTGGGGCATGGGGCGCTCGTCGAAGCTGCGGTCGTAGCTGCGAGTGTCGCTCTCATGGCGCGTCAGCCGGCAGGATTTTCTGGCGCGCCAAGGTGTTTGGCGGCCGCGGCCGCCGGGCCGGTGGGGGCGATCTAGCTCAAGCGTCTCATGATGGCCCGGTGCGGCGGCGTTGGCCCCGGCTCGAACCATGGGCAAGACGAATGGGCCGCATGAGCCTGCACGATCGGATGCACACTGCACCCTCACGGCGACGTCTTATCGTCGTGCCACCCGAGGCCACCTGATGGACAGTGCAATCCTGAGTTTGCTGGGCGCCTTTGTGCTGTCGATCATCGGCCTGTTCACGTTTGTGTGGTCGATGCGGCAGGGGTTGCTGGTCGAAAACCCGGCGGCGGCATCGATTATCTTTGCGCGCGGCGAGATCGGCCGGGTGGATGATCCGGCGCTCGCCGCCACCGCGCGGCACACGCTGCAAGGCGCGGCCGGCGCGCACGATGGCCGGGCGAGCGATGTGGATGTCGGCGAGATCGAAGACCGCGTGGCGGCCGATCAATCCACCGCCTTTCCGGTGTTCATGTTCATTGCCTTTGCGTGCATGTGGCTGCTGGTGGGCTCAGCGGCGGGGTTGGTGTCGTCGATCAAGCTGCATGCGCCCGACTGGCTCGTCAGCGAAGCGTGGATGACATTCGGCCGCCTGCGCACGGTGCACTTGACAGCCGTGCTGTACGGCTGGATCACCAATGCCGCGCTGGGCATGATCCTGTGGGTGTTGCCTCGCCTGCTGCGCACGCCCCTGCTGGGCGGCATCTGGGCGATGCTCGGCGGCGCGCTCATCAACACCGGCATCGCGGGGGGCATCGGCGCCATCTCGGCGGGCTGGACCGACGGCATGGAATACCTCGAGATCCCCTGGCAGATCGCGATCTTCATCTTCGTCGGCTTTGTGTTTGTCATCCTGCCGGTGCTGTTTACTTTGGTCAACCGCAAGGTGGAGCACCTGTATGTGAGCGCCTGGTACATGGTGGCTGCGCTGCTATGGATCGCGCTGCTGTTTCTGGTGGGCAAGCTGCCGGGTGTGCACACCGGGGTGCAGCAGGCCACCACCAACTGGTGGTACGGCCACAACGTGCTGGGCTTGTGGTTCACGCCGGTGAGCGTGGGCGCCATCTACTACTTTCTGCCCAAGATCATCGGCCGGCCGGTGAGCTCCTACAACCTGTCGATCCTGGGTTTCTGGACCTTGGCGTTTTTCTACGGCCAGGTGGGCGGGCATCACCTCATCGGCGGCCCGGTGCCGGGCTGGCTCACCACGCTGTCGATCGTGCAGAGCGTGATGATGGTGATCCCGGTGATCGCCTTCAGCATCAACATGGGCGGCACGCTCAAGGGCCGCATGCATCTGGCGCGTTATTCACCCACGCTGCGGTTCATGATGTTTGGCGGTTTGATGTATCTGGCGTCGTCGCTGCAGGGCTCGTTCGAGGCGCTGCGCAGCGTCAACCAGGTGGTGCACTTCACGCACCACACGGTCGGGCACGCGCACCTGGGTGCATATGGCTTCGTATCGATGGTGCTGTTCGGCGCCATTTATTTCATGATGCCGCGCGTGCTGAACTGGGAGTGGCCGTACCCGAAGCTGATCACGCTGCACTTCTGGCTGGCGGCGGTCGGTGTTGTGGTCTATTTCACCGGGCTGTCGATCGGCGG
>JANMAS010000333.1:0-2376 GCA_031359975.1 Burkholderiales bacterium | reverse complement strand
GGCGCTGCGCAATGGGCGGGCGGCAAGCCAACGCTGCGGCCGGGGGTCGAGCTCGTAGGCGATGGCAGCGCGTTGAGTGAGATGGTTCTGGAGGATCGCGGTTGATCCTGTTCTGCGATACGTCGGCGCTGGTCAAGCTGTACGTCCACGAGCAGGGGTCTGACCAGGTGCTCGAACGGGCTTCGGCATGCGACATCCTCGCGGTGTGCCGGATCGCCTGGGTCGAAGCCATATCGGCCATGGCACGACGTGCGCGCGAGGAGCCGCGAGACGTGCGCGCATTGGCCGAGGCCAGAAGGCGCTTCGAAGCAGACTGGCCTGGATACCTGACGCTCGAAGTCACCCAGGAGCTTGCCGAACTGGCGGGCGACTACGCCGATACCTTTGCGCTACGCGCGCACGACGGCGTGCAATTGGCGGCAGTCCAGATCCTGCATCGCGACGCGCCGGGCGAGGTCTTGTTTGCCTGCTTCGACGCCCGCTTGGCCAACGCGGCCCGGGTTTTGGGAATCGCGCCGGCCTGAGTTCCGCGCCTACAGCCCCGCCGCTGCACGCAGCGCGTGCCACTTGTGGTTTCGGCCGGCCCTGCGGGCCTTCACATCCGCTGCGCGGATATGAGCCTGCACCGCAAGGTGTCCGGGTCGCTTTCGCGACCTCGGGGCTTACAGCCCCGCCGCTGCACGCAGCGCGGATACCTTGTCAGTTGCTTCCCAGGTGAACTCGGGTTCTTCGCGGCCGAAGTGGCCGTAGGCGGCTGTCTTGCCGTAGATCGGGCGCAGCAGATCGAGCATCTGGATGATGCCCTTGGGGCGCAGGTCGAAATGTTCGGCCACCCGCATGGAGAGCTGGTCGACGGGCAACACGCCGGTGCCTTCGGTGTAGACGGTGATGTTCATCGGCCGCGCCACGCCGATGGCGTAGGCCACCTGGATCTGGCACTGCCGTGCAAGGCCGGCGGCGACGATGTTCTTGGCCACGTAACGCGCGGCGTACGCGGCTGAGCGGTCCACCTTGGTCGGATCCTTGCCGCTGAAAGCGCCGCCGCCGTGCGGGCAGGCGCCGCCGTAGGTGTCGACGATGATCTTGCGGCCGGTGAGGCCGCAATCACCCTGCGGGCCGCCGATCACAAAACGCCCGGTGGGGTTGACGAGGTACGTCGTCTCCTTGAGCCATTCTTTCGGCAGCACCGGCTTGATGATCTCCTCGATCACCGCCTCCACAAACGAGGCCTTCATCTTGTGGCCGTCGCTTTGCTCGGGGCTGTGCTGGGTGGAGAGCACCACGGTATCGATGCTGTGCGGCTTGCCGTCCAGATAGCGCATCGTCACCTGGCTCTTGGCATCGGGCCGCAGGAAGGGCAGGCGGCCATCCTTGCGCAGCTGCGCCTGGCGCTCCACGAGCCGGTGCGCGTAGTAGATCGGCGCGGGCATCAGCTCGGGCGTTTCGTCGCAGGCGTAGCCGAACATCAGGCCCTGGTCGCCGGCGCCTGTGTTGAGGTGGTCGTCGCTGGCGTGATCCACGCCCTGCGCGATGTCGTTGCTCTGCTTGTCGTAGCAGACCATCACCGCGCAGCCCTTGTAGTCGATGCCGTATTCGGTGTTGTCGTAGCCGATGCGCTTGATGGTGTCGCGCGCGACCTGGATGTAGTCGACCACCGCGTTGGTGGTGATCTCTCCGGCCAGCACCACGAGGCCGGTGTTGGTGAGCGTTTCGGCAGCCACACGCGAGCGTGGATCCTGGGTGAAGATCGCGTCGAGGATGGCGTCGGAGATCTGATCGGCTACTTTGTCAGGGTGCCCTTCAGAGACGGATTCGGAGGTGAAAAGAAAATCGCTGGCCACTTCAATAAACTCCAGTTGTGCGACAGATGGTGGGTCTGCGTGCCGGCCTGAACGACTTCTGGAGGAGCGGCGACGCTTTAGCGGTGATTGGCCAGCGTGTTGCCACGCTCACCCTGCAAGCTGATTCGCTCGCATCGCCCCGCAAGTTGTCCTTTAACTCGGCGATCTGCCGATTATACGAAGCAATGATGTCGCTCCTGCGCTGGCTTTCCAGCTGGCCGTTATGGCTATTGCACGCTGTCGGCGCCGTGATCGGCTGGCTCGGCTGGGCGTTTTCGTCGCGCTACCGCTCGCGCATCCACGATCACGCTCGCCTGGCGGGGGTAGGCGCGGCAGCCCGGCGCGTATCCATCGTGCACGCCGGTTGCATGGCCGCCGAGATGCCGTGGTTGTGGCTGCGCAGAGAGGTGCGCTCCGATGCGCCCTGGGTGACCTGGCGCAACCCGCAGGGGCTGGATGCGATCGTCGACGAGCGCAAACCGCTGCTGGTGCTCACGCCGCATCTGGGGAGCGCGTCGGATCGAACTCGGCGCAG
>JANMAS010000065.1:0-10182 GCA_031359975.1 Burkholderiales bacterium | reverse complement strand
GACAAACTGTTCGCCGATCCGACGCTGGATCCCTCGGCGCAGGCCGCCGTTTTCATCAACGCCGAGGGCGGATTTGCGGATGCACCGGCTGTGCTCGACGGCGTGCGCGACATCCTCTCCGAGCGCTGGGCCGAGGATGCCGGCCTGGTGGGCCTGCTGCGCGAATGGCTATGGGCCGAAGCTTCGCTGCAATCGAAGCGCGTCGGCAGCAAGGATGAAGCCCACCCCGATGTGGCCAAGTTTCGCGACTACTTCGACTACGACGAACCGATCGCGCGGGTGCCTTCGCACCGTGCGCTGGCGGTGTTTCGCGGCCGCACGCTGCAGATCCTGGAAGCGAAATTGGCCTTGCCCGAAGAGGCGGCGCCTGCAGCGGCCGGCAGTGCCGCTTCACTCGGCCTCGCCGAGGGCCGCATTGCCGGGCACCTGTCGTGGCGCCATGCGGGCCGGCCCGCCGATGATCTGATCCGCAAATCCGTGGCGTGGACATGGAAGGTCAAGCTCAGCCTGAGCCTGGAGCGCGACCTGTTCGCCCGGCTGCGCGAATCGGCCGAAGCGGTGGCCATCAAGGTGTTTGCCGAAAACCTGCGCGATCTGCTGCTCGCCGCACCGGCCGGCAAGCGCGTGGTGATGGGCCTGGACCCCGGCATCCGCACCGGCGTGAAGGTGGCGGTGGTGAGCGATACCGGCAAGGTGCTCGATACCTCGACGGTGTATCCGCACGAGCCGCGCAAGGATTGGGAAGGCTCGCTGCACATCCTCGCGCGCCTGGCCGCGGCGCACGGCGTGAACCTGATCGCCATCGGCAACGGCACCGCCAGCCGGGAGACCGACAAGCTGGCGGGCGACTTGATTGCGCGCCTGCAAAGGGCGGCGGCCGATCTGCGCATCGACAAGGTGGTGGTGAGCGAGGCGGGTGCGTCGGTCTATTCGGCGAGTGAGTTCGCCAGCAAGGAATTGCCGGAGCTGGACGTGAGCCTGCGCGGCGCGGTGAGCATCGCGCGGCGCTTGCAGGATCCGTTGGCCGAGCTGGTGAAGATCGATCCCAAGGCCATCGGCGTGGGGCAGTACCAGCACGATGTCAATCAATCGGCGATGGCGCGCACGCTGGATGCGGTGGTCGAGGATTGCGTGAATTCGGTGGGCGTGGATCTGAATACCGCGTCGGCGCCGTTGCTCTCGCGGGTGTCGGGCCTGAGTGCATCGGTGGCGGCGAGCATCGTGCGCTGGCGCGATGCCAACGGCGCCTTTCGCAACCGCAGGCAGTTGCTCGACGTGGCCGGCCTGGGCGCCAAGACCTTCGAGCAGGCCGCGGGTTTTCTGCGCATTCGCGATGGCGACAATCCGCTGGATGTGTCGGGCGTGCATCCCGAAACCTATCCCGTGGTGCAGCGCATGCTCGAGGCCACCGGCAAGCCGATCGGTGAGCTGATCGGCCGCGCGGATGTGCTGCGCACGCTCAAGCCCGGGCAGTTTGCCAACGACACGTTTGGCGTTATCACCGTGGGCGACATCCTCGCCGAGCTGGAAAAGTCAGGTCGCGATCCACGCCCGGATTTCAAGGTGGCGCGGCTGAAGGAAGGTGTCGAAGACATCAAGGATCTGGCCGTGGGCATGGTGCTCGAAGGCACGGTGAGCAACGTGGCGCAGTTCGGTGCCTTCATCGATCTGGGTGTGCATCAGGATGGCCTGGTGCATGTGAGCCAGCTGGCCAACAAGTTCGTCAACGATGCGCGTGAGGTGGTGAAAACCGGCGATATCGTGAAGGTGCGTGTGCTCGAAGTGGATCTGCCGCGCAAGCGTATTTCGCTGACGATGAAGCTCGATGCCGCCCCGAACGCGCGCCCGGCCGGGCCGCGAGACGATCGACCCCGTGATGCCCAGCGGCCAGCGGCGCACCGCGATGCCGCCCCGCGCGGTGGCAGCCACGCGGGATCGCCGGGCCGCGGCGCCGCGCCGGCCCCACCCACCGGTAGCGCGATGGCCGCGGCGTTTGCCAAGCTGCGCGGCAAGGGCTGATTCGACGCATCGCATGGCCCAAACTGCCCTGGAGGTCTACGCCGGGCCCCGCGCCCTGGCCCATCTGCGGCGCGAGGGGCTGCGGCCGTCCGACGTGGCCGCTGTGCCAGGCGCGGCCGGCGGCCCCAAAGGCCTGGTGCTCAATCCGCTCGACGGCTTTCTCTTCGGCCGCTGGCTGCCGCAGGGCGGCCGCACGGTGCATCTGCTGGGCTCGTCGATCGGCGCCTGGCGCTTGGCGGTGGCCTGCCTGCGTGATCCGGAGGGCGGCTTCCGCCGGCTCGCCCACGATTACATCCACGAGCGCTACGACCATGCACCCGGCAAGGCACCCACCCCGCAGCATGTGAGCGAAGTCTTCGAACGCACGCTGCGCGGTCAGTTGGGCGGCCAGGAGGCCGATGTGCTGTCGCACCCGCGATTTCGGCTGCATGTGTTCACCAGCCGGGGCCGGCATGTGATGCGGCAGGGCCGGCGATGGGGCGCGGTGGCGGGATATGCCGGTGCGCTGGTGGCCAACGCGCTGCACCGCAAGGCGATGGGCGCATGGATCGAGCGGGTGGTGTTCTCCGATCCACGCGATGAGCTGCCGATGCCGCTGGACGACTACCGCAGCCGCCGGGTGGTGCTCGACGAAGCCAACCTGCGCCCCAGCATCCTGGCCAGTTGCTCGATCCCGTTCTGGCTCGAACCGGTGCGGCACATTCCCGGCGCACCGCCCGGCGCCTATTGGGACGGCGGCATCACCGACTATCACCTTCACTTGCGCTACGCCGCCTGGCGCGGCGAAGCGGGCGGGCCGTCGCTCGTGCTGTATCCGCATTTCCAGCGCCAGATCGTGCCCGGCTGGCTCGACAAACCCTGGAAGCGGCGCCACCGCGCCAGCCCCGATCTCGACAACGTGATCGTGCTCGCCCCGTCGGCAGCCTGGGTTGCCAGCCTGCCCGGGGCCAAGATCCCCGACCGTGCTGATTTCAAGCGCTATGGCGAAGACTCCGCCGCCCGCATGGCCGCGTGGAGCCGGGCACTGGCGGAAAGCGAGCGTCTGCGCGATGGGTTCGAGCAGGCCGTGGCTCAAGGCCTGCCGCAGGCGCAGCCGCTTTGAATGGCCCGTGGCGCGCCTAGGCAAGCCTGCTCACGCATACAATCCCGCTTTTCGCTCATCGTGAGCGATGAACAAGGGCAAGAAAGGCAGTACGGGTTATGACACCGCGAACTCCTCGATTTGGTTTTTCTTCACCTGAGGCCGCCGCCTGCGCCTAGCCATTTCTTTCCCCTTTTCCCTTGATGAAGCGCGGCACCCACCGCGCTTTTTTCATGTCTGGAGCACGTTCATGATTGCGATTCAACTCCCCGATGGCTCGAAACGCGAGTTTCCCGGGCCGGTGACGGTGGCCGAGGTGGCCGCGTCCATCGGCCCCGGCTTGGCCAAGGCCGCGCTGGGCGGCAAGGTGGATGGCAAGGTGGTCGATCTGAGCCACCGCATCGACCATGACGCCGCGCTGGCGATCGTCACCGACAAAGACGCCGATGGCCTGGAAATGATCCGCCATTCCACGGCGCACCTGCTGGCTTACGCGGTGAAAGAGCTGTTCCCCGACGCGCAAGTGACGATCGGCCCGGTCATCGAAGACGGCTTTTTCTATGACTTTGCCTACAAGCGCCCCTTCACGCCGGAGGATCTGGTCGCAATCGAGCAGCGCATGGGCGAGCTGGCCAGGAAGGACGAGCTCGTCGAGCGGCGTGTGCTGCCGCGCGACGAGGCGGTGGCGCACTTCAAATCGATCGGCGAGCACTACAAGGCCGAGATCATCGCCAGCATCCCGGCCGGCGAAGACGTGTCGCTCTACCGAGAAGGTGCGTTCGAAGACCTGTGCCGCGGCCCGCACGTGCCGCGCACGGGGCGCTTGAAGCACTTCAAACTGATGAAACTCGCCGGTGCCTACTGGCGCGGCGATCATCGCAACGAGATGCTGCAGCGCATCTACGGCACGGCCTGGGCGAGCAAGGAAGATCTGGCGCTGCACCTGCACCGGCTCGAAGAAGCGGAACGGCGCGACCACCGCAAGCTGGGCCGAGAGCTCGATCTCTTTCACCTCGACGAACACGCGCCGGGCCTGGTGTTCTGGCACCCCAAGGGCTGGGCCGTGTGGCAGCAGGTAGAGCAGTACATGCGCGCGGTGTACCGCGACAACGGCTACCAGGAGGTCAGGGGCCCGCAGATCCTCGATGTCGGCCTCTGGCAGAAAACAGGCCATTGGGACAAATACCGCGACAACATGTTCTTCACGGAATCGGAAAAGCGCGATTTCGCGCTGAAACCGATGAACTGCCCGGGCCACATATTGATCTTCAAGCAGGGCATCAAGAGCTATCGTGATCTGCCGTTGCGCTACGGCGAATTCGGCCAGTGCCACCGCAACGAACCCACGGGCGGCCTGCACGGCCTGATGCGTGTGCGCGGCTTCGTTCAAGACGATGGCCACATCTTCTGCACCGAAGATCAGATCCTCGACGAATGCGTGGCCTACACAACGCTGCTGCAGAAGGTCTACGCCGACTTCGGCTTCTCCGACATCATCTACAAGGTGGCCACGCGCCCCGAGGCGCGCATCGGCTCCGACGAGGTGTGGGATAAAGCCGAGCACGCCTTGCTCGAGAGCCTGCGCCGCTCCGGCGTGGAGGTGCAGATCACGCCCGGAGACGGCGCCTTCTACGGCCCGAAGATCGAATACACGCTCAAGGATGCGCTCGGCCGGCAATGGCAGTGCGGCACGATGCAGGTGGATTTTTCGATGGCCGGGCGTCTCGATGCCGAGTACGTGGCCGAATCCGGCGAGCGCAAGACGCCGGTGATCCTGCACCGCGCGATCACGGGTAGCCTGGAGCGTTTCATCGGCATGTTGATCGAACACCACGCCGGGGCGCTGCCCGCGTGGCTGGCGCCGGTGCAGGTGGTGGTGGCCTCGATCACCGATGCACACGCCGATTACGCTGATTCAGTAGCAAAAGCGCTGCAAAAACAAGGAGTTAGGGCGCGCAGTGATTTGCGCCATGACAAAATCACGTATAAAATACGTGAGCAATCGATGCAGAAGGTTCCGTTCATCCTTGTCGTGGGCGACAAGGAGAAGGCAAGCGGGGCCGTTGCGGTGCGCGCCCGAGGCAATGTGGATCGAGGCGTGATGTCGTTGGAGCAGTTCTCGGCCCTGGTGGCCGCCGACATCACAAACAAGATCTGACTGACGCCTCGTTTTTGGCGCGCGCTTTTCGTTTTTTGGGCTTTCTCCTTGCCTGAGAGCCTTTGAAGGGGTTTGAACCATCGCTACTTATGCCGACCGCAGATTGCCGAATGTCGAGCGCAAACATCGGCTGAACCGCGAAATCCTCGCACCGATGGTGCGGTTGAACGGTTTGAACAACGAGCCACTGGGCGTTGTGAGCCTGCAGGACGCGCTGCAGATGTCGGGCGAGATGGATGTCGATCTCGTCGAAATTGCCGCTACCGCCGATCCGCCGGTTTGCCGGTTGATGGATTACGGCAAGTTCAAGTATCTGGAGCAGAAGAAGGCTTCAGAGGCGAAAGCCAAGCAGAAGGTCATCGAAGTCAAGGAGGTGAAATTCCGCCCTGGCACCGATGAAGGCGATTACACGATCAAGATGCGCAACCTGCGTCGCTTCATCGCCGAGGATGGCGATAAAGGCAAGGTCACGTTGCGCTACCGAGGCCGTGAAATCACCCACCAGGACATCGGCATGCGCCTGCTCGAACGCATTCGCGACGAGTTGTCGGATGTGGCGGTGGTCGAGCACATGCCCAAGTTGGAAGGGCGCCAGATGATCATGGTGCTGGCGCCGAAGAAGAAAAGCTAGTCCAGTCCAGAGTTCTTTCCTGGCGCGGTTTGGTCGCCGCCCCAGTGAACCAGAAGCGCCGTCGGGCCAACAAGCAACGAGATCATCTCGTTCGCCAGGCGGAGCAACCTAAAAGGAGCAGTCATGCCCAAGATGAAGACCAAGAAGAGCGCGGCCAAGCGGTTTCGCGTTCGACCGGGAGGCACCGTCAAGCGCGGTCAGGCGTACAAGCGCCACATCCTCACCAAGAAGTCCACCACCCGCAAACGCCACTTGCGTGGCGCTGCGAACGTGCACGACACCAACATGGGTCACGTGGCGGCCATGCTGCCCGGCCGCGGCATCTGAGTTGGTGTGATTTCAACGGACTGAAGGAGAAGATCCATGCCTCGCGTTAAACGTGGTGTCACAGCCCATGCCCGCCACAAGAAGATCCTGGCTCTGGCCAAGGGCTATCGTGGTCGTCGCAAGAATGTATTTCGTATCGCCAAACAAGCGGTCATGCGCGCCGGGCAATATGCCTATCGCGATCGCCGTACCCGCAAGCGGGTGTTCCGGCAACTCTGGATCGCGCGCATCAACGCGGCGAGCCGGTCGCATGGCCTGAGCTACAGCAAGTTCATGGCTGGCCTGAAGAAGGCTGCCATCGAGGTCGACCGCAAGGTGCTGGCCGACATGGCCGTCAACGATCCGGCCGGTTTTGGAAGCATCGTCGACAAGGCGAAGGCCCAGCTTAGCTGATCTCAACCGCTGGATGCCGGCTCGCCGGCCTCCAGCGGATCACGAGAGTCATTCCAAGGGCCGACGCTAGCCACGCATCGGCCCTTTTCTTTTCCCGGCATCACATGAACGACATCGAGAATCTTGCTTGGCAGGCCGAGGAGGAATTCGGAAAAGCCAAGACGCCGGCTGAGCTGGAAAATGCAAAGGCTATCTTCCTGGGCAAGTCTGGCCGCATCACGCAAATGTTG
Source organism: Burkholderiales bacterium (assembly GCA_031359975.1). Classification (GTDB taxonomy): domain Bacteria; phylum Pseudomonadota; class Gammaproteobacteria; order Burkholderiales; family Burkholderiaceae_C; genus JANMAS01. The sequence continues at coordinate 3,343 of JANMAS010000065.1, read as the reverse complement.
AAGGCGCTGGGCCCGTTGTCGCCTGAAGAAAAGCGTGCTCGTGGTGCCGAGATCAATATTGCCAAACAGTTGGTCGAGAACCTTCTCGAAGCACGCCGCGCAGCGCTGGCTGAGGACGAGCTACAGCGTCAACTCAAGTCTGACGCGCTCGACGTCACCTTGCCCGGCCGGCATCGAGGCACCGGCGCGATTCATCCGGTATCACGCACCATCGAACGCATCGAAGCGATCTTGGGCTCGATGGGCTTCGACGTGGCCGATGGCCCGGAGATCGAAACCGACTGGATGAGCTTCACCGCCTTGAACAACCCGGAAAATCACCCGGCGCGTTCGATGCAGGACACCTTCTACGTCGACATGAAAGACGACGAAGGCCGGTGGCTCAACCTGCGTCCGCACACCTCGCCGATGCAGGTGCGCTATGCGAAGGCCCATGTGGCTCGCCACGCGCACGATATCGCGCAAGGCCTGCCGATTCCCGAGATCCGCGTCATCGCGCCAGGCCGCACCTACCGCGTCGACAGCGATGCCACGCATGCACCGATGTTCCACCAGTGCGAAGGCCTGTGGATCGGCGAAAACGTCAGCTTCAAGGATCTGAAGGTGGTGTTCACCGATTTCCTGCGTCGCTTTTTTGAAGCGGACGCGCTCACCGTGCGTTTTCGGCCGTCGTTCTTTCCGTTCACCGAACCATCGGCCGAGGTGGACATCGCCTTTGCCAGCGGCCCGCTGCAAGGGCGCTGGCTTGAAGTGGCCGGCTCCGGCCAGGTGCATCCGAACGTGATCCGCAACTTCGGCCTCGATCCCGAGCGGTACAACGGCTGTGCCTTCGGCGTGGGGGCGGATCGCCTGGCGATGCTGCGCTATGGCGTGAACGACCTGCGCCTGTTCTTCGACGGTGACCTGCGCTTCCTGTCGCAGTTCCGCTGATCAACCTCGACTACAGACCGTTCAAGATGCAATTCCCTGAATCCTGGTTGCGCGAATTCTGCAACCCGCCGATCGATACCGCCGCGCTGGCCGAGCTGCTCACGATGGCCGGCCTCGAAGTGGACGACATGCGCCCAGTGGCGCCGCCGTTCACCAAGGTGGTGGTGGGCGAGATCATCGAGGCCGACCAGCACCCCAGCGCCGACCGGCTCAAGGTGTGTCGGGTGGATGCAGGCCCGGCTTCGCCCGATGGCCCGCTGCAGATCGTTTGCGGCGCACCCAATGCGCGCGTGGGCATTCGGGTGCCGCTGGCTTTGGTGGGCGCCGTGCTGCCGCCTAGCGACGACAAGGCATCCGACGGCCAACCGCTGCTCATCGGCCTGGGCAAGCTGCGCGGCATCGAAAGCGCCGGCATGTTGTGCTCGGCGCGCGAGCTGCACCTGTCGACCGATCACGGCGGCTTGCTGGAGCTGCCGGCCGATGCGCCGCTGGGCAACGACGTGCGCGACGTGCTGCGCCTCGACGACACGCTTTTCACCCTCAAGCTCACGCCCAATCTCGGCCACGCGTTGAGCGTCTACGGCGTGGCCCGCGAGGTGTCCGCGCTCACCGGTGCGCCGCTGAAGGCGATGCGCTTCGAGCCGGTGCGGCCGGCGCATGACGAGGTGTTGCCGGTGCGCATCGAGGCGCCTGATCTGTGCGGCCGCTTCTCCGGCCGCATCGTACGCAACGTCAATCCAAAGGCGCTCACGCCGTCATGGATGATCGACCGGCTGGCGCGCTGCGGCCAGCGGCCGGTGAGCGCGCTGGTCGATATTTCGAACTACGTGATGTTCGAGTTCGGCCGCCCTTCGCATATCTTCGATCTCGACAAGATCCGCGACCATCTCGTGGTGCGCTGGGCTCGCACCGGCGAATCGCTCAAGCTGCTCAACGGCAACACGGTGGAGCTCGATGCGCAGGTGGGGGTGATCGCCGATGCGCAGGGCGTCGAATCGCTGGCCGGCATCATGGGCGGCGATCACACGGCGGTGTCCGACGACACCCGGCATGTCTACGTCGAAGCCGCCTTCTGGTGGCCCGAAGCGGTGGCCGGGCGCTCGCGGCGCTATGCGTTTTCAACCGACGCGGGGCACCGCTTCGAACGTGGCGTGGATCCCATGCTCACCGTCGAGCACATCGAGCGCCTCACGCAACTGGTGATCGATATCTGCGGCGGCGAAGCCGGGCCCATCGACGACCAGCAGCCGGCCATGCCGGCGCGCCCACCCGTGGCCATGCGGGTGCAGCGCGCGGCCAAGGTGATCGGCATGCCGATCACCCCATCGCAATGCGCCGATGTGTTCACCCGTCTCGGATTCGCGTTCACGCAGGACGCCGGCACCTTCCACGTCACCGCCCCGAGCTGGCGTTTCGATCTCAACATCGAAGAAGACCTGATCGAAGAAGTGATCCGGGTGATCGGCTATTCGCAGCTGCCCACCACGCCGCCGCTCGCGCCGGTGCGACCGCGCGCCGTGAGCGAGTCAAGCCGCTCCGGCCACGCGGTACGCCACCGTGTGGCTGCGCTGGATTATCTGGAGACGATCAACTTCAGCTTCGTCGAGGCGCGCTGGGAAGACGAACTGGCGGGCAACGCCGATCCGATCCGCGTGCTCAATCCGATCGCCGCGCCGCTGGCGGTGATGCGGTCCAGCCTGATGGGCAGTCTGGTGAATGTGTTGCGCGGCAATCTCGCGCGCAAGGCTGCGCGGGTGCGTGTGTTCGAGCTGGGCCGCGTGTATCGCCGCGATCCGCAGGCCCTGGCGGGCGACGTCGCCGTGGCGGGCATCTCGCAGCCCTTGCGCCTGGCCGCGCTGGCTTATGGCGGCGTCGAGTCGGTGCAATGGGGCAGCAAGGAGCGCGCGGTCGACTTCTTCGACATCAAGGGCGACGTGCAGGCCTTGCTCGCACCCGCGGTGCCGGTGTTCGTGGCCGATGTGCATCCGGCGCTGCACCCCACACGCTGCGCGCGTGTCGAACTCCACGGCCGCACCATCGGCTACCTCGGCGAGCTGCATCCGAAATGGCGCCAAGCCTATGATTTACCGCAGGCACCGGTGCTGTTCGAGCTGGAGCTGGATGCGCTGACGGCGCGCAGCGTACCGGCCTTCACCAGCCTGGCAAAGCAACAATCCGCCTGGCGCGACCTGGCCCTGGTGGCCCGCGATACCGTGTCGCACGACGCGTTGACGGCTGCGCTGCGAGACGACCCCTCAGGCCTGATCCGGGATGTGTTGATGTTCGATCTCTACAAGCCGCCGCTCGCCAGCACCGATTTCGCGGCCGACGAACGCAGCCTCGCCTTCAGGCTGGAACTGCTCGACGACGACGCCACGCTCACCGACGACCGCATCGAAGCCGCCGTGCTCGC
>JANMAS010000022.1:0-8881 GCA_031359975.1 Burkholderiales bacterium | reverse complement strand
CAGGCCGATGGCCTTCGGCAGGCGACAAACAGTCCGCAGGGACTTTTTGTGTCCGGCCTCAGCCCCAAGCAAGGCCCGACCCTCTCGGAGGGTCGCTCCCCCGATACCGCGCGCGGGGTGCGGACCACCCCGCAGCACATTAACTGGATCGGGATTTTCGGTTTTTGTGGGCTGGTTGGCGATGAAGTTGACGACGTTGTCGAACGCGGCGCTGAAGTAGGTTTCGTAGCTTTGCTGTTCGACGTAGCCGATGTGCGGCGTGCAGACCGCGTTTTCCAGCCGCAGCAGCGGATGACCCTGCAGGATGGGCTCGGTCTCGAACACATCCACCGCCACCATGCCCGGCCGGCCGCGATTGAGCGCCGAGACAAGCGCGTTTTCCTGGATCAGCTCGGCGCGCGAGGTGTTCACGAACAAGGCCGTGGGCTTCATGCGCGAGAGATCATCCATGGCCACTATGCCGCGTGTGGATTCGTTCAGCCGCAGGTGCAGCGACAGCACGTCGGCCGACTCGAAAAACGCTTCTCTCGACGGCGCCGGCAGCAGGCCGTCGGCGCGGGCTCGCTCGCGCGAGGCTTCGCTGCCCCACACGGTGACATGCATGCCAAACGCCTTGCCGTAGCCCGCCACGCGCTGGCCGATGCGGCCGTAGCCCCAGATGCCCAGCGTCTTGCCTTCGAGTACCACGCCGAGGCTGAAATTGGGCGGCATCGACGCCGCTTTCAACCCGGATTGCTGCCACGCGCCGTGTTTGAGGTTGCCGATGTATTGCGGCAAACGACGGCTGGCCGACATGATCAGCGCCCAGGTGAGCTCGGCCGGCGCCACCGGCGAGCCCACACCTTCGGCCACCGCGATGCCCATGCGGGTGCAGGTATCCACATCGATGTGCGGCCCCACGCGGCCTGTCTGCGAGATCAGCTTGAGCTTGGGCAGCTTTTCGAGCAATTGACGGGGGAACTGCGTGCGCTCACGGATCAGCACCAGCACCTCCGCATCGCGCAATCGCACCGAGAGTTGGCCGATGCCTTTGACGGTGTTGGTGAACACCTTGGCATTGAGGGGTTCCAGGATGCTGGCGCAGCGCAGCTTGCGCACCGCGTCCTGGTAATCGTCGAGGATGATGATATTCATGTCAGGGGCGATTCTGCCCCGTTCACGCGCTTTCACCGCGGCGGCTACCATCGCTGTCAATACTTACATCCAAGAGGCAACCCCATGACTATCTCGATGTATTCGGACAGCGTGCCGATCTTCGTGCGCGGTTTGAACAACATCCCGGCCTGGCTCGACAAGGCGCAGGCGCATGCCACCGCCAGGAAATTCGACACCTCGGTGTACCTCACCGCCCGGCTGGCACCGGACATGCTCACCTTCACTCGACAGATCCAGATCGCCACCGATGGCGCCAAGGGCTGCGTGGCACGACTCGCCGGTGTCGAGAACCCGAGTTTCGAAGACAACGAAGCCAGCTTCGACGATCTGCGCGCACGCATCGCCAAGACGATCGACTTCGTGAAATCGGTGCCCGCCGACGCGATCGACGGCTCCGAAGCGCGCGATATCGAGTTGCCCACCCGCAGCGGCGAGCCGCGGCGCTTCAAGGGCGAGGATTACCTCAAGCACTTCGCGCTGCCCAACTTCTACTTCCACTGCACCACCGCATACGCCCTGCTGCGCCACAACGGCGTGGATATCGGCAAGACCGACTTCCTCGGCCGCTAGCATCGGGCAGTGTGGCCCGTGCGTTCGGTTCAGACGTGCAGGGCCAGTTCGTTGGCGCGGTAGCCCGCGGCCATTTCGGCGCGACGAATCTTGCCGCTGGAGGTGCGCAACATGCCCGAAGGGCGCAGCACCACCACGTCGATCGGCCGGATGTCGAAGGCTTCGACCAGCGCGCGCGTGACGGCGGCGCGAATGGCCTGCGGATCGGTCTTGCGCAGTTCGCGCCGGATCTCCACGGCCAGCACCACGCCTTCGGCGCCGTCGCGCTGCGAGGCGAATGCGGCGATCGCGCCGCGATCGATGGCGGGGTGCGCATCGGCGACGGCTTGTTCCAGATCGGTGGGATAGAAATTGGCGCCGCGCACGATGATCATTTCCTTGGTGCGGCCGAGGATGTACACCTCACCGTCAAGGTGCGTACCCAGATCGCCGGTGCGCAGGTAGGTGCCCGGCGCGCCCTCCACCGTGGCCGCGAAATCATCGGTGGGGCGGTTCCAGTAGCCGGCGGCCACGCTCGGGCCGGCATACCAGATCTCGCCCACTTCGCCGTCGGCGCACAGGCGTGGGCGTGAGGCCTCGCTCGATGACGCATCGATATCGACGACCAGCAGCGTGTGGCCTTCCATCGGTGCGCCGCACGACACCACGTCGGCATACGACATATCGGTAGCGCCCGGTGGCTCGAAGCGGTCGAGCGCCCGATAACCGCCGCCTTTGAGGCCGCCCGTCATCAACAGCGTGGCCTCGGCCATGCCATAGGTGGGGTACAGCGCGCGGGCATCGAAACCGTAGGGCGCGAACTTGGCGGCGAAGTCGCGCATCGTCTTGCGCATCACGCGCTCGCCGCCGCAAATGGCGATCTTCCATGCACTCAGGTCGAGCCCCTCGCACTGATCCGGTCTGATCCGATCGACGCAGGCCTGGAAACCGAAATTCGGCGCCGCACTGGCGCTGGCGGAATCGTCGGCTATCGCACGCAGCCAGCGAATCGGCTGCTGCACAAACAGGAAGGGCGACATCAGCGTGACCGGATAAGCGCCGAAGACCGGATGCAGGATGCCGCCCACCAGGCCCATGTCGTGATACGGCGGCAGCCAGAACACCGTGCGATAGCCGTTGTCGACCTCGAACTTCTGTGAGATGCCGTGCAGGTTGGCCATGATGTTGGCGTGGCTCACCATCACGCCCTTGGGGGTGCCGGTGGAGCCCGAGGTGTACTGCAGGAAGGCGCTTTGATGCGGGTCGGATGGCGGCGCGGCGAGGTGACTGGCGCCTGCATCGAGCAGGCTTTCCACGGTGCACATCACCGCGCCGGCCGACTGGCCTTGCTCGCCGAACACGGTGCTGAGCGCGCTCAGGTTTTCGCTGTCACTGAGGATGCATTCGGGGGCGCAGTCCTTCACGATCTGAAGGATGCGGAAGGCGTTGCGGTTGCCTCTTGGCGGATAGGCCGGTACCGCAATGGCGCCCAGCAACTGGCAGGCGTGAAATGCGATCACGTAGTTGGGCCCCATCGAGCACAGCAGCAACACGCGACCGCCCGGTTGCACATGCTCGCTCAAAGCCCCCGCCACACGCTGCGCGCGCGATACCAGTTCGAGGTAGGTGAGGTCGATCGTGCCACCGCCCTGGTCGGCCAGGAAGCGGTAGGCGCGCTGATCGGGCAGGGTGGCTGCCCGCTCCAGCAGCAACTCGCCGAATGTCGGCGTCGGGCGTGCGGTAGCCTTGTCAGCGCCCGACATGCAGCGCGGTCACGCCGATGAGATGCGCAACGTGATCCGCCAGTTTGTTGACGGTGGGGTACTCGTACAGTGCGGTGGGGCTGATGTCTTTGCGAATCCACTCGCGGATGTCGCCGGTCATCACCACGGCAAACATCGAGTCGACGCCGTAGTCGGAAAAGTAGGCGTCGTCGTCGAGCGCTTCGCGCTTGAGGTCGAGCGCGCGCTGCAGGTAATCGCGAATCCACGTCACGATCAGGTCTCTCGACAGTGCCGCATCTACGGGTGGATTGAATTTCACGGATGCCCCCTGTCTTGCACCGGTGTCCGGTTGCTCTTATTCACCGGATCGAATCGATGGCCAGCGCACGTCGCGCGCCAACCCGGCTTTTTCCAGGCATCGGATGATCATGGCGCCGGGATCGATTTGCCACCACGCCTGGCTGGTGGTGGCGCATGCCGGCATGTCGTGGTGGTTGTTGTGCCAGCCTTGGCCGAGGCTTAGCGCAGCCAGCCACCAGCTGTTGGTGGCCTGCCCGATGGTGCGGCCATGATTGGGGCGGCCGCCGAAACGATGGCCATAGGAGTTGATGAGCATGAAGGCATGTTGTGTCACGAAAACCGGCAACAGACAACCCCACAACAATCCCATCAAACCGCCCATCACACTACCGTGAACGAACGCACCGATCGCGGTGGGAAGCACGGCACTGGCGAAGACGATCTTCAGGTGATTGATGTAGACGTAGAAGATGCGCGGGTTCTTGTAGAGATCCTTGGAAAAATCCTGCCAGCCGATCGGGTACTTGCGCGCGGGATCAAGCAACCAACCGATGTAGCCATACAGAAACGACTTCATCGACGATGTCGACGTACTGCGGTCTCTATTAGGCGTGTGCGGATCGCCGTCCGCATCCACAAATCGATGATGGCGCCGGTGTGTGGCCACCCACCAGGGCAACGAACCGCTCCAGGCCATGGTGCCCGCCACGGCCAGCACCACCTCGAGGCCCGGGCTGGCCTGGAAGGCCCGATGCGCAAAGCAGCGGTGAAAACCCACCTCGATGCCGAAGGTGGTGAACAGGTACATCGCGAAGAACATCACCCACTCGAGCGCGCCCGGCGGCTGATCGAAGAAGGTGAGTGCCAGGGCAACAGCCACGCCGACGATCGGTACGAACACGAAGATACGACCGTAGATACGGTCGTAGGCGAGCATGTTCTGGTACTGAGCCTGCGCATAGGCGCTGTGCTTGACGGGCTCGCCGTCCGGCACGTCGGTCACCGCTTCGGCCGGCGTGTCACTGCGCAGCATTTTTTCTCGCTCCGAACAACACCCGGAACTCGATTCCGAACAGATACAGCATGGTCATCAGGCCATTCCAGACACGCTGCCAGGTCAGTTGCATCACTGGCTGCCCGTGGGCCTGGGCCACGTCGTCGAGATGGCACATGATGGCCACCACGCTCTGCTTGGCATGGCCGGTGGAGAAGTTGTCCACCGAGATGTGCAGGCGCCAGAAATCGGCCGTGTGCCCGAGCGCTTCCAGGTCGCGAATCATCTCGGCATAAAAGCCATCCAGCCCCGACATTTCGATGGCCAGGTTGACACCCAGCAACTCGGGGAAGTAATCGGCGTGCAGCAGGTTCATCGCCAGCAGGAAGCTCGGCGCCTTGAATGCGGCACTCGGGATGCGTTCATCCGTGGCGTAGGCCAGCGCATCCACCGGCGGCAGATCCCAGCCCAGCTCACGCAGCAGCCCGCGGTAGACATTGGCGTGGTTGTGCTCATGCCGGCTGTTGCCGATTTCATCGGCAAAGATCCGCGTGAGGATCGACGTCACCTCGGTGTGATTGCGCTGCGCCGACACATTGCGCAACCAGCAGCCATCAACCAGTGCAAAAGGCGAAAAGTACAGATGAAGCAGGCGCAACGCCGCCGCGTCGAAATGCAGATCCTGGGCGGCATTCTGCTCGGCGTGCAGGTAGTAGATGCCCGAGATGCGATCGCCGAACGCCTGCGCGCTGTAGTCGAAACGCTGGTAAAGCGCCTGCGATTCGATCGCCGTGCGCAGGGCCTCGAACTTGGCCAGGTTCTTTTGCACCGTGTCGGCGGCGGTGACGAGGGCGAAGGGGTAGTGCTCGGCGTTGACCAGCACGTGGTAAGACTGGCGCAGATCGGCGAAGCGCCGCTGTGCCTTCTCATCGATGAACAGCGCCGCATCGTGATGTGCCGCGAGCGAGGCGCCGAATGCCGCATCCACGCTGTGCGCAGCGGGGCGGCTGCGTCGTTGCGCCGGCATGCGGAAGTAGGCCTTCAGCGCGGCCACTTCCTTGTCGCTGAAGATGCCGTACATGCGGCCACCTGGTGCCAGCAGCCCGGTGAAGAAGCGGCTGTTGTCGACCTCCGCGCTGTCGATCCAGGGTGATGCGGACAAGGCTTCGAGCATGTCGCCGGAGCGGAAGGTGGCATCGGAAAACCATTCGATCAGGCGGCGGCCGCCCAGGCTCTGATCGCGGTGATGCAGCATGGCGTAACCGGCCTTGCCTTCGAGCACGGCCTTGGCGCGATCGCGCACCTTGGCATCCGTTTCGCGGGTGGCTTCGAGCAGCCAGCCGGCGCAGTGGTCGAACAAATGGGCACCCAGGCGGACACGGTCGGCCAGCGCGTTCGCCGCCGCGGGATCCTCTGGCATCTGCAATGCCCGCACCGCGCGATCAGCGGCCGTGCGGGCCGAACGGTAGATGCGCGCGTGGGCCTGCCGCGCCGACATGGCCGCGGCCGCGCCACACATCGCCCGCGTGAAGCCGATGATCTCGGGCAGACGGTCCACCGGGTAGGCCGACAAGGCGAGAACCACATTGGCGGCCATCAGCGCTTCGTCGTCAACCAGGCCTTGGGTAAGCAACGAGGCGATCAGCTTGGGCTCGCCCTCGCCACCGTAGCCGTATTGGCGCGCGGCGGCGCGCAGATCGTGCGAGGCATCGAAGAGGGTCGAGGATTCCACCATCGCGTACAGCTCGTGCACAGCCGGTTGCTCGAAGCTGCGCACATCGGCGATACGCGGCAGCAGGTGTTCGCAGGCATCGACAAACAGGCGCAGATTGGAAAAGGTACTGCGCTCGCCGCCGCAATGCGCCCAGAGCGCGTTCAGTTTGCGCGACGCGCGCAAGGCGATGCGTTGAAGGTCAGGCAGGAGCGCCTGCTCAGCGGCCGGCATCGACGCCGCAGGCACCACACCGTGGGCATAAGCCACCAACGCGGAGGCCACAAAATGCTTGGCTTCGCTGGCGGCGGCACCGGCCAGCAGTTTGTACTGCCCTGTCAGATCCAGACGCGCAGCGAGACTCAACGCCTGGCTGGCGCCTGGCGAAAAGGCGTGTCCGGGTGTTCCGGATACGGTGGGTTGGCGCAAGGCGGTGTGCATGGTAACTATCTGTCCCGCAGTGTATCTACACCACCGGGTGCCATCGCCATCGGGTTACTTTGCATCCCCGTGCCTGCCGTGGTTTTCGAGCCGCCTGATCGCGTGGCCGGCTTCTGGAATATCAGGTCGTCGATCACAAGAATATCGATGCGCGACGACAGGTAGATATTGAAGGCATCGGCGGCGCTGTGCACGATGGGCTTTCCCATCACATTCAGGCTGGTGTTGAGCAGCACCGGGACACCCGAGAGCGCATGGAAGGCGCTGATCAACTCGTGATAGCGCGGGTTCAGTTCGCGGGTGACGGATTGCAGGCGTCCGGTGCCGTCCACATGGCACACCGCCGGGATGCGGCTGCGGTATTCGGGCCGAATACGCAGCGTCTTTTCCATGTAGGGCGTGAACGAATAGTCGATGAAATACTCGTCACCGTATTCGTCGAGTATCGAAGGCGCGAAGGGCCGGAAACCCTCGCGGAACTTGACGATCGAATTGATCCGATCTTTCATGGCCGGATCACGCGGATCGGCAAGAATCGATCGATTGCCCAGCGCACGGGGACCGAATTCAGCGCGCCCCTGAACCCAGGCCACGACACGCCCCTTGGCGATTTCGGCGGCCACGTACGCGCACAGGGCTGCCGGCTCCAGATCGATCTGGCCCAACATGGCGGCGCTGTTGAGAAAGTGGCCCAACTCCCTGGTGTCGATCGTCGAGCCGAGATAGGGCGATGCGCATACTGAACGGCTTCGGGCGGACGCTGGGGCCTTCACGGCAGCGCTTGGATGGTCTTCACGGTAGGCCAGCAAGGCCGCACCCACGGCGTTGCCGTCGTCCGATGGCGCGGGTGGCACAAAGAGGTGCTTGAACGGGCTGCTTTGGGCTACCAGGCCGTTGAAGCTGGAGTTCAATGCGCAGCCACCGGAAAACACCAGGTTGCGCGATGCACCCAACGGCGCGAGATGCTCGAGCATCTCGAACAGCAGCGCGGAAAAATGGTGCTGGGCGGTGAAGGCGATGTCTTTCAGGTCGTCCAGGCTCTGGCCCGGCTGGCGCGCGAAGCGTTGCAGTTCACGGTAAGTGGCGCCTGCGCGGCTGTCCATCACCAGATCGAGGCCATCGACGTGGATATGCCGCCGCAACACCTCGAGGAATTCAGGATTCAATTGGCCGTAGGGCGCCAGCCCCATCACCTTCCATTCTTCGCCGTTCGTGATTTCGAGCCCGAACAGCGCGCACACGGTATAGCCGTAGAAAAGCCCCAGGCTGGACAGCGAACCAAAACGGTTCTTGCTCGAGCGGGTGTAGTCGATCGGCGACAGTTGGCCGCCCTCATAGCGATAGAAACTGTGGCTCAACCCTTCGCCGTATCCATCCACGACCATGCACATCGCCTCATCGAACGGGCTGGCGAAGCAAGCGTAGGCCGCGTGGGTGAGGTGGTGGTTGTATTCGCGCACGATCAGTTTGCGCGACTCGTTGCTGCAAAGACGCGCGATGCCGGTGCCGGCCAACTGGCAATTGGGGCCGATGAGCTTGTCCCACAAACCCATATGGAACATGACTCGTGTGAGCCAATCGCGATCGAGCGCCGGATCGGCGCCGGCCACCGCCCCCATCATCAGCGCGGTATCGGCACGCATGCGCTGCGCGGCCTCGCGGCTCCAGGATTTCACCACCACCAAGTCGGCCTGCGGATCGACGTGCGCCTGCAGCAGCCTGGGCATGCGCAGCACGTCGTCGGCGGGGGTGTTGATGCCGCGCTTGTTCTGGATGAAACGCTCCACCGCCTCGGCAAACACCACGTCGCCATGTTCATTGACGATGGCGATCGCGTTTTCGTGGCCCGTGCAAGCGAGCCCGATGTAGTTTTTCACCATGATGCCGCGGTCATCCTGTCGTGCCCCTGCGCAGACGCCTTCGTTTGGGCGAGCTCGAACTCACACCGTTCAGCCCGCCTTGCGACAGATTTTCAGTGTTTGGAGGGATCGCGTGAACCGCCATTTG
>JANMAS010000537.1:0-12165 GCA_031359975.1 Burkholderiales bacterium | reverse complement strand
AAGCATCTTGAACGTCGCGTACTTCGACCGACTGGGAGTGCCCAAATTCTGCTGACCTCAACTTCTCGAACCGCCCGGTGCGGACCCGCATGCCGGGTGGTGTGGGAGGGGCCCGGCGCGAGCCGGCCCCTATCCCGAATGACTTGTCGCCCCCTGTTTGAACGCAGAGAGCGAAGCGAACGAAGTGAGTTGGGCGACGGTCTGCAAGCCCGAGCATCGCAGGGCACCCGCGCAGCGGGCGCCGGCCCGGGGTCGCCTTTCTTTGGTTACTTTCTTTGGCGAAGCAAAGAAAGTAACTCGGCCGCCGGGCCGAGACCCGGCTCCGTGCCCGGCCACGAGGCCAACAACACGGCACCCGCCGGCCCCGTAGCCTGTCCCCGGCGCCGCCCTCGCAGGGCACCACCAACCAACCTCATCCAATCCCCAGCACCCTCACCGAAAACGCCCTCTCCACAAACCAGATCAAAGCCATCAAAGCGATCAACACCGATCCTCCGATGAACACCCAGCGACGATAAAACGAGGTCCCCCTCAGCACCCAGGCCACAGGCAAGAACAGCCCCACCACCAGCAGTTGCCCGATCTCGACGCCGACGTTGAACCCCACCAGCGGCGCCGTGATCGCCGAGGCATCCAGCCCCAGATCCTTCAGCACACTGGCAAACCCGAACCCGTGCACCAGCCCGAAGAGAAAAGTGATTTTCCACCGCCCTTCGCCGATCACCGGAAACACGTTGTTCAGCGCCGCGAACACCACGCTCGCCGCGATCACCGATTCGATCCAGCGTGACGGCGGATTCACCACGTCGAGCGTGGCCAGGGCCAGGGTGATCGAGTGCGCCACGGTGAACGCCGTCACCACCTTCAGCACGTTGATCACCACCGAACGCAAGTCATCGGCTGCCTGCATCGGCGGCCCCGATCGCCGCAACCCGCCTGGCCACCGCGCACCCGCGCGCATCGTGCCGCCGGTGGGCACCACCAGCACCACCGGCAACAACAGCGCCAGCAAGAACAGGATGTGATCGGTGCCGATCAGGATGTGGTGCACACCTTCGATCACGAAGCCGGTGGCCGTGGCCAGCCAGGAGCTGTGGGCCGTGCTCGTGCCGCCGTCAGCGGCCTGCACACCGATACCCGGGCCACCGCGCTTGAACACCCGTGGCGTGTCGCCCGCGGCCAGCACGGCCGGCATCACCACACCATCCCAGCGCACCTGCGTCACGCCCCGGTGGGTGGGGTCGCTGGTCGAGAACAACCCGTAGCCGATCGACAGCGACTGCACCTCGCCGGCGCATTGCCACCGCCGCGTCAGCACCGCGTAGTGGCCATCGCTGTGTTCGTCGAGCTGCGCGATGCCGGGCGCCGCAGCCTGGCAGGCCTGGCCATCGGCTTGCACCACCACCGCGTCGTTGGCGACGCGCTCGATGTCGGGCCAGCGGCTGCGCACCTCACCCCAGGTGAGCTGGCCGTCGTCGTTGGCATCGAGGGCGAGGTCGCGATCGAGATCGCGCAGGGCGATGTCCAGCCGCTGGTCGATCGTCGTGCCGTTGACGCTGAGCGTGAGGTAGGCATCGCTGGGCTTGTGGGCGATGGCCGGGCCGGCGAGGGCGAGCGACGCCGCCAGTGCCGCGCCGCGCAGCACGCGATTCATGAGCGGGTACCCGTGGGTGTGCTCAACGCTTGCAGGCGGGCATCCGTCCAGCCGGTGTCGCGCACGAAGCGCCACACCGGCGCCGCCGCGTCGGGTTGACGTGCCGCCTGCGCGGCCCGCACGAGGCCAAGCGCATCGGCGATCTCCTTTTGCACCGCCCAATTGGCCAGCGCCAGTTGCAGCGCCTGCGCCGGGTCGTCTTGCAACTCCAGCGCAAAGCGTGATGCCTCGCGGCCGTGGCTGGTGTCACCGCGCACGCGTGCCGCCTCGAAGCGAGCAGCCAGCATCGCGATGGTGGCCGGCGCGCGAGGATCGTTGCTGCGCCGGTAGGCGATGCCCAGACGCAGCAGCAGCGGGTCTACCGACTCTCGGCTGGCGAGCAGCCGCACCACCTCGGCGGGCCGGTCGTGGGCGAGTAGCCAGTCTGCGTAGGCGGCCAGGGTGTAGATGTCGGTGTGGCCTTTCAAGGCCTGCTGATAGAAGGTGGCGGCGGCCTCATCGCCGCGGCGCTCCGCCATTTCGGCGCGTACCAGCGCCAGCCAGGCGGCGTTGCCGTCTGACGCGCCGGGGGCGGCCGATCCGGCCGTCAGCCTTTCGATCAGCGCGATGCGGCGCTGCGCATCGGCATCGCGGCCTTGCAGGCTGGCCAGGTCGGCCTGGCACACCATCGCCGGCAGCCGCACCGCCATGCCCAGGCTGGTGTAGGTGGGGCCGGCCAGCCGATCGCAGGCGCTGAGCGCGTCGGCAAAACGGCCCTGCACCTGCAGCACCGACGCGCGGGTGAGCTCGGCTTGCGCGCGCAATTCGATCGGCAGGCCGAGGTCGGCCAGCAGGGCATCGAGGTCGCGTGTCGAAGGCTCGAACTCATGCCGGCTCTGCAGCACGATGGCCCGAAGCAGGCGCACCGGTGGGGGCGGCGCGGGTTGCGCCCACCACGGCGCGAGCGCGGCTTGCGCCTGGCCCAGCTCGCGCGGGTCGCCATCCTGGCGCGCCCGGTCGATCGCGGCGCGGGCCAGTTGCAGCGCCAGAGGCAACTGGGAAGGGTCGCGCCGCAACTGCGCGCGCAACGCACGCTCGTCGCGCCGTTCGCTGGCCGGGCCGATGCGGGTGGGCAATTGCTCGATCACCTGCTCGTCGCTGGCCGGCACGAAGGGCGCCGCGGCGGCGGCGCAACACGCCACGGCGAGCAGCGCCGCCGCCAGCGTGTTGGCGTGGCGGATGGGGGTCAAGCGTGTGGCGGAGCGGCGCATGGTTGGTTCGGCTTACGCACCCGGCATGTGCCCGGATGCAGATCGTGCAAGTTGCGCGAGAATTTACCGGTGGGCCCGCCAGGCCGCCCCAAGGGCGAATGTCGGCGTGCGAAGGGCAAAGGGATGTCAATGAACAAGCAGAGCATCACACCGGAATTGCGCCAGTGGATCATCGCCCAGGCTCAGGCCGGTTGCCGCCCGGAGGCGGTGCTGGCATCGATGCAGGGCAGTGGCTGGGATGAGGCCGTGGCCCTGGAGGCGCTGGAGTCCACGCTGTCGGGCTTTTTGGCCGACCACGCCAAGGCCAGCGGCTTGCCGGTGCCCGCGCAGGTGCCGGAGCCCGATCTGCTGCGTTCGCCGAGCCGCCTGGTGATCGAGGGCCATGCGGTGGATGTGTTGATGACGATGCGCTCGCCGCGGCTGATCGTGCTCGGCCATCTGCTGTCGGATACCGAGTGCGACGACCTGGTGGCACTTGCGCTGCCGCGCCTGGTGCGCTCCGAAACGGTGATCAACGCCACTGGCGGCAGCGAGGTGAACGCGGCGCGCACCAGCGACGGCATGTTCTTCGAGCGCGGCGAGGCGCCCTTGATCGCCCGCATCGAAACGCGCATCGGCGCGCTGCTGAACTGGCCGGTGGAAAACGGCGAAGGGCTGCAGATCCTGCATTACCGGCCGGGCGCCGAATACAAGCCCCACCACGACTATTTCGACCCCGCCCACAGCGGCTCGCCCACCATCCTGGCGCGCGGCGGGCAGCGCGTGGGCACGCTGGTGATGTACCTCAGCACACCCGAGTACGGCGGCTCCACGATCTTTCCGGATGTGGGCGTGGAAGTGGCTCCGGTGAAGGGCAATGCGGTGTATTTCAGCTACGACCGCCCGCATCCGATGACACGCACCCTGCACGGCGGCACGCCGGTGATCGAAGGCATCAAGTGGGTGGCCACCAAGTGGCTGCGGCAGGGGCGCTTTGTTTGAAAGCCAGGGTGAGCCTGCCCGGCCGCCCGAAAGGCGAACAGCGTAGTGCGAAGCACGGAGCTCGCCTTATGAGCTCGTTGTCGAGGCTTACCCTGGCCGGGCGCAAGGGCGGGATCAGCCGGTGGGCTCATCCCGCGTTGGCGCTTTACTGCGGGTTGCGCGCACCCGGAATCGGCGTGTACAGGTAAGGGAACTTGCCGAAGAACTTCTGCTGCGCCTGATCGACGTTGTCGTTCACGCTCAGCGTGGTGGCGCCCAGGGGCACCGCCGAAGGCTTGCAATCGGTGCCCAGGCCGAGGCCGTTGCCATCGCCGTTGAGGAAGCACAGGCCACCCATCACCACGGCCAGCGAGATGTCGACCACGTCATCCTTCGGCCGGCGGCCGTTGGGATAACCGGCCAGATCGCCGCCCGCCACACCGAGCCGGTTCTGGCTGGCTTCGGGCGTCACGGGTGTCGAGGTGTTCAGGCGCAACATCTCCGAGGGCACCACGCCGGCTGGCTGGTTGATGCCCGGCAGGCCCAGCAAGAAGGTGGTGACCAGGTCGTTGCGCGGGAAGTTGGTCGGCGCCGTGCCCGGTGCGGCCTGGGCGATCTCGAACAGCGCCGGCAGCGTCGGGTTGGTCACGTAGCTGAGGAACTGGCCGTCGCCGTTGGGCTCGCTGTAGTTCCACTTGTCCTTGTCCGGCAAGCCGATCACCACCTCGTTGACCAGGGGCATGCCCAGGCGCGACACCTGCGTGAAGCCCTTGCCGTTCTGGGTGACGACGCGCCCGCTTCTGGCCATCGTGGGTGTGGGCGTGACGGACTGGCTCGGCACGCTGGCGGTTGTCCAGCCGCCGATCACCGGCTCGGTGCCGTGCGTGAGGCAGCTCTTGTGCACTTCGAGCTCGAGCGTGGTGACGTTTTTGTCCGCGAGGGTGTTCTTCACCGCATTGATCTTGGCCGGGTCGATCATGTCGGCGAGGGGAATGTTGATCAGATCGAAGATGCCACCGAGGTTGACGGCAAACGGATCCTTGCGCTGGCCCACGAACATCTTCGCCGGCTTGTTGCAGCCGGGGATGTTGACGTTGTAGATGTGCTGGGCGGCGTAGTCGGCGTAGTTGGCGATCGTCTTCTGGCCGATGTTGTCGACCGGCTTGTCGAACAGCGTCGCGCCGCCGGCCGCGTTGGTGATCTTGGCGGGGGTGCCGGTGACGCGGTCGCCGCGGATGATCTGCGCGGAGAAGGTTTCGTTCACGTTGAGCGCCGCGGCGTTGGGCGTGGCCACAGCACCGGCCTGGATCAGCGGGATCGGCACATTCAGGCCGCCGATGGGCAGCGTGATGCCCTTCAGGTTGTTGTTGAAGCGAAAGCGGAAGGTGAGGTCTTCATTCGCATCGCCGTTGTTGTCGATGTGGATGTCATACACAGCTTCCGGATCCATCTGGAAGTAGTTCGGGCCGCCGTAGGCATCCTGCAGCGGCAGGTAGTTGGCCACCATCGTCACATAGCCGGCGCGGCCAGGCTCGTAGCTGGAGAACATGTAGAAATCGGTACCGTCCACCTTGGGCTTGGAGGTGATGAAGGGCGCTTCGCGGTGGCTGGAGGCTTGT
This sequence comes from Burkholderiales bacterium, assembly GCA_031359975.1. GTDB lineage: Bacteria > Pseudomonadota > Gammaproteobacteria > Burkholderiales > Burkholderiaceae_C > JANMAS01. Next base: position 6,682 of record JANMAS010000537.1, on the reverse strand, counting down.
GCCGGCGTGAGCGCGCCAGACAGGGCGATCGAAGCGAGTGCCGCCGCGGCGGCGATGGCGATCGGGGAGCGGCGCCGCTGAAGCGCGCGGGTCGGGAGGGTTTGCATGAGGGTCTTCCTAGCTGGATCGTTGTGCACACGGAGTCCGCAATGGCCCGGGCCTGCACTCGGCACTGCGGCATGATGGGTACCGAACCTGAAAGGATCGGTGCCTGCAACGCCTTACGCGGTGTGGGTGCGGTTGGATGCAGCTCATTTCGCCGACGCCATCGCAGCCGGACGAAAAAAAGGCGCGGTGATCCGCGCCTTTTTGTCATTTCGGCGCGCGATACCGCGCCGTGGGCTCAGCCCTTCGGACGCACCAGCGCCCCAGGCCGCCCGCCCGAGCGGCCCCGATCGCCCCGATCGTTGGTCGACGACCGCGCCGGAGCCGGTGAACGGTGCGACGGTGCCTGCGCGCCGGCCGCCGGACGATGCGCCGGCTGCGGCGCGGCATGGCGCGACGCCGGCGCCGCCGGGCTGCGGCGGGCGTCGTCCGGGCGACCACCACGGCGGCCGTCGTGACGATGATCGCCGCGGCCGTCGTTGCGGCCTGCGCCACTGCGGCCGGCGTTGGCGTGTCCGCCCTTGCCGGGCTCGCCGCGCACACCGATGGTCATGCGGCCCAGCACGATCGGCTCGGCTTTTTCGGAGGCATCGGGCTCGAAGCCGCGCACGATTTCGCTCGGGATGCTGCGCTTGATGAGGCGTTCGATGTCGCGCACGAAGATGTCTTCGTCCACGCACACCAGCGAGATCGCTTCGCCCTGCGCCCCGGCGCGGCCGGTGCGGCCGATGCGGTGCACGTAGTCTTCGGGCACGTTGGGCATCTCGAAGTTGACGACGTGCGGCAACTGATCGATATCGATGCCGCGGGCGGCGATGTCGGTGGCCACCAGCACTTGCAGGTCGCCCTTCTTGAAGTCGGCCAGCGCCTTGGTGCGCGCGCTCTGGCTCTTGTTGCCGTGGATCGCCATCGCGCTGATGCCGGCGTCGTTGAGAAATTCGGTGAGCCGGTTGGCGCCGTGTTTCATGCGGGTGAACACCAGCACCTGATGCCAGTCGCCGCTCTTGATGAGGTGCGCCAGCAGTTCTTTCTTGCGGCCACGCGACACCGGGTGCAGCTTTTGCGCGATGTTCTCGGCGGTGGCATTGCGGCGAGCCACTTCGATCAGCGCCGGGGCGTTGAGCTGGCGGTCGGCGAGCTGTTTGATCTCGCCGGAGAAGGTGGCCGAGAACAGCAGGCTCTGCTTCTTGGCCGGCAGCACCGCGAGCACCTTCTTGATGTCGTGCACGAAGCCCATGTCGAGCATGCGATCGGCTTCGTCGAGCACGAAGATCTGCACGTGCGAGAGATCGAGCGTGCGCTGGCCGTGGTGATCGAGCAGGCGGCCAGGCGTGGCCACGAGGATGTCGACACCCTTGCGAAGACGGTCGATTTGCGGCTGCATGCCCACACCGCCGAACATCACCATGCTGGTGAGCGGCAGATGCTTGCCGTAGGTGCGCACGCTTTCCTCGACCTGCGCCGCGAGTTCGCGGGTGGGCGTGAGGATGAGGGCGCGGATGAGCACGCGGCCACGGGCGTCGCGCTGTTGGCCCTGGGCTGCCAGGCGATGCAGCATCGGCAGGGTGAAGCCGGCGGTCTTGCCGGTGCCGGTTTGCGCGCCGGCCATCAGGTCGCCACCGCCCAGCACGGCGGGAATCGCCTGCAGCTGGATGGGGGTGGGGGTGTCGTAGCCCTGCTCGCGGACCGCGCGCAGAATCGGCTCGGCAAGGCCGAGATCAGAGAAATTCATGGGATTTGTAGTGAGTGTGAGCCTGTCGCCGCTGAATCGGGCGCCAATCGCAGGCATCGGGTTCGAGAAGCGCTGGCAGGCCGTGGGCCGCAGACGCTTGGAGTCGAAGTTGACAGCGGCGAGGAGACTGGGTGCCTTGCCGATGACTGATTGTAACGCGTTGCCGGAGAAACCCTCGGTCGCGGCAGAATGGCAAAGGCCGTTCTGTTCGGTGCACCAAACCCGAGCCCATCGCCAGGCCGGGCAGCACCTGTCAAGTCGGCCGCCTGCACTGCCGATATCCCTGGATGTCGCGCCGCCACGCGTGGCGCAGCCCTGCTGCGACCCGGTGGTTGCCCCGCAACGCATCCTGCGAAAGCCCCCGCCTTGCCTCGACGACGTCTGCTCGATCGCTTGTTGCCGCTTTGGAAAGACCAGTGGCAGCTTTACCGCGCCTCGGATCGCACCTCCGGCGAGCTGCGCGCGCGCCATGTGCGCGCCTTGGCGCGGGTGATGCCCTTGACGATGCTGGCGAGCCTGATGCTGGGCGCGCTCGTCGGGGCGCTGCTGTGGGAGCGTGATCCGCCGCCGGCCCTGGTGGTCTGGCTGACGGCGCTGGTGAGCGCTTCGGGCTGGGGCCTGTGGTCGTGGTGGGCGGGCCGGAACCGGCGCATCGTGAGCGTATCGGTCACCGCCATGAAGAAGGCGACGCTGCACGCGGCCGTCTTCGCGACGATCTGGGGTTTTGTGCCGCTGGTGTGGTTTGCGGCCGCCGCGCCGCCGATGCAGGTGGTGATCGCCGCGCTGATGTCGGCCGCCATCGGACTGGGTGCGCTGCTGTTGGCCACGGTACCGCTGGCGGCGATCGTCTACGTGTCGATTCTCACGCTGTGCAGTTCGTGGGGGCTGTTGGCGGCGGGCCAGCCGCTGTTCCTGATCCTCGAAGCCTTGCTGCTCATTTATGCCGTGGCGGTGTGCGCCGGCACGCTGGTGGTGTCGTCGCTCTTCACCGCGCGGCTGGTGGCCACGCGCGAAGCGGCCCGCCAGGGCCAGGTGGTGGGTTTGCTGTTGCGCGATTTCGAAGAGCACTCCACCGATGTGCTGTGGGAGGTGGATCGTCAAGGGCAGTTCGTGCACGTTTCGCGCAAGCTCTCCGAGCTGCTGGGCTTGTCGCCCATCAAGCTGCAGACGATGCGCTTCGTGCATGTGCTGCGCCAGCAGTGCCCGGTGACGATGAAGCCCGAAGCGGCGCTGGCGCTGCAGTCGGCGCTGGGCATGGACAAAGCCTTCCGTGATCTCGCCGTGCCGATCGACAGCGACGGCGCGATCCGCTGGTGGTCGGTTACCGCCAAGCCGCTGCTCGACGAGATGGGCCGCAACATCGGCTGGCGCGGTGTGATCTCCGACATCACCCAGGAGCGCCAGGCCCACCAGCGCCTGGCCTACCTGGCGCATTTCGACTCCCTCACCGGCCTGGCCAATCGGGTGCAACTGCGCGAGCGGCTGGCGCAGGCGGTGGAGCACAACACCGATCCACCGCGGCGCAGTGCGCTGATGTGCCTGGACGTCGACAATTTCAAGACGATCAACGATTCGCTCGGCCACTCGGTGGGCGACGCGGTGCTGCAGGCGGTGGCCAAGCGCCTGCAATCGCACATGCGCCACAGCGATCTCGTCGCACGCCTGGGCGGCGACGAATTCGCCATCGTGATGGACGATCTGCGCACCGACGACGAAGCGCCCACCTTGGCGCAGCGCCTGGTGCAGGCGATGAAGGTGCCCTGCGAGGTGAACGGCCGTCACATCTCGATCGGCGTGAGCATCGGCGTGGCGCTGATCCCCGATCACGGCTCCACGGTGGACGAAGTGCTCGGCAACGCCGATCTGGCGCTGTATGCCGCCAAGGATGCCGGGCGCGGCCGCTACGAGCTGTTTGCCACGCGCCTGGGCGCCCGCCACCGGCGCCGGCTGTCGGTGGAACACGAGCTGCGGCAGGCGCTGCATCACAACCAGTTCGAGCTGCATTTCCAGCCGCAGATCGATGTCGCCACCTGGAAGATCGTCGGCTGCGAGGCCTTGTTGCGCTGGCGCCATCCCACCCTGGGCCTGGTGCCACCGAGCGAGTTCGTTCCCGTGGCCGAAGAGGCCGGGCTGATCGCCGACATCGGCAGCTGGGTGCTCAACCGGGCGTGCCAGGAAGCGGCTGCGCATCTGCGCGACATCCGCATCTCGGTGAACGTGTCGCCGGTGCAATTGCTGCGTCCCGACTTTGTGCGCACGCTGGAAGCCGCGCTCGATCGATCGGGCCTGGCGCCCACGCGGCTGGAAGTGGAGATCACCGAATCCCTGTTCATCGACGAAGTGCCGCTGGCGCTGTCGAACCTGCATGCCATCAAGCGCATGGGTGTGCGCATCGCGCTCGACGACTTCGGCACCGGCTATTCGTCGCTGGCCTACCTGCGCCGCTTCCCGTTCGATACCTTGAAGATCGACCGTGCCTTCGTGCGCGAGCTGATGACGCGCAGCGACGCCCGCGCCATCGTGCGCACCATCATCCAGCTCGCCGACACGCTGGGCATGAGCACCGTGGCCGAAGGCGTGGAAGAGCCGGCGCAGCTCGAAGTGCTGCTGCGCGCGCAGTGCCATGCGATCCAGGGCTTCCTCGCCGCGCGGCCGATGCCGATGCCCGATCTGCAGATGCTCATCGCGCACTGGGATCAGCGGCCGCGGCCCTTGTCGCACGAAGAGCTGCCCGAATCGGTGATGGCACCGCTGTCCACCGCCTTGCGCTGAGCGCGGCCGACGCGCTCCGGGGCGACCGGCGACAATAGAGGGTTGAGCGGGCCGTCGGCTCGCTGTTGCGAACGCTTTTCACCCTCGACCACCCCGCCATGGCCCAATACGTCTTCACCATGAACCGCGTCGGCAAGATCGTGCCGCCGAAGCGCCACATCCTCAAGGGCGTGTCGCTGTCCTTCTTCCCGGGCGCCAAGATCGGCGTGCTGGGCGTCAACGGATCGGGCAAATCCACCCTGCTCAAGATCATGGCCGGGCTGGACAAGGATATCGAAGGCGAAGCCGTTCCGATGCCCGGTCTGTCGATCGGCTATCTGCCGCAAGAGCCTCAGCTCGACCCCCAGCAAACCGTGCGCGAAGCGGTGGAGCAGGGCATCGGCGGTGTGCTCGAAGCCAAGAAGCGGCTCGATGAGGTGTATGCCCTGTACGCCGAGCCGGACGCCGATTTCGACGCGCTGGCCGCCGAACAAGCCCAGCTCGAAGCGGTGATCGCGGCCGCCGGCAGCGAAAACACCGATCTGCAGCTCGAGATCGCCGCCGACGCCTTGCGCCTGCCGCCCTGGGAAGCCTCCATCCCGCATCTCTCCGGCGGCGAAAAGCGTCGTGTGGCGCTGTGCCGGCTCTTGCTCTCCAAACCCGACATGCTGCTGCTCGACGAGCCCACCAACCACCTCGACGCCGAATCGGTGGATTGGCTGGAGCAGTTCCTGCAGCGCTTCCCCGGCACCGTGGTGGCCATCACCCACGATCGGTATTTCCTCGACAACGCCGCCGAGTGGATCCTCGAACTCGATCGTGGCCAGGGCATCCCCTGGAAGGGCAACTACTCGAACTGGCTCGACCAGAAGGAGCGCCGCCTGGAGCAGGAGCAGAAAACCGAAGACGCCCGCACCAAGGCGATGAAGAAGGAGCTGGAATGGGTGCGGCAGAACGCCAAGGGCCGGCAGGTGAAGAGCAAGGCGCGTCTGGCGCGCTTTGAAGAGCTGTCCGATTACGAATACCAGAAGCGCAACGAGACCAACGAAATCTTCATCCCGGTGGCCGAGCGTCTGGGCAACGAGGTGATCGAGTTCACCAACGTGAGCAAGAGCTTCGGCGACCGCCTGCTGATCGACAACCTCAGCTTCAAGATTCCGGCCGGCGCGATCGTCGGCATCATCGGCCCCAACGGCGCCGGCAAGTCCACGCTGTTCCGCCTCATCGGCGGCGTCGAAAAAGCCGACAGCGGCGAAGTCAAGGTGGGCCACACCGCGCAGCTGGCGTTTGTCGATCAGAGCCGCGACGATCTGGCGAACGAGAAGACCGTCTGGGAGGATGTGTCCGGCGGCCTGGACAACATCACGGTGGGCCGCTTCGTGATGCCCAGCCGGGCCTACCTGGGGCGCTTCAACTTCAAGGGTAACGACCAGCAAAAGCTGGTGGGCAACCTCTCAGGCGGCGAGCGCGGGCGCCTGCACCTGGCCAAGACGCTGGCTCAGGGCGGCAACGTGCTGATGCTCGATGAGCCGTCGAACGATCTGGATGTGGAAACCCTGCGCGCGCTCGAAGACGCGCTGCTCGAATTTGCCGGCTCGGTGATGGTGATCAGCCACGACCGCTGGTTCCTCGATCGCATCGCCACCCACATCCTGGCCTGCGAAGGCGATTCGCAGTGGTTCTACTTCGACGGCAACTACCAGGAATACGAGGCCGACAAGAAGCGCCGCCTGGGCGAAGAAGGCGCCCGGCCGCATCGGCTGCGGTTCCGGGCCTTGAAGTAGCCTTGGGGACAGACCTGCCGACGCGCCGAAGGCGCCCGGCCGCCCTGTCCTCAACTGACCAGCGGCTTCGTGCGGCCCAACCGCACCCTGACGGTGCGCGGCCGCGACGATGCGGGACAATCCAGCCGGCCTGTGCCGTCACCCGTTTGCCCTCCGTCGTCGCCCTCATGCCTGTCACCGCGCTGTTGTTTCGTTCCAAGCCTGTTCAGGGGGTACTCGTTGGCCTGGCGACGCTGGCGCTGGTGGCCGGTTGTGCGAGCCCTCCGGCGGCCGCCCCCCCCAAACCGCCCCAGGCGGCGGCTTCAGAGCC
>JANMAS010000492.1:0-10212 GCA_031359975.1 Burkholderiales bacterium | reverse complement strand
GCAAGGGGCCGAACGACTTTGTCACCGAAGTCGACCAGGCTGCGGAGCAGGCGATCGTCGAGACGCTGCTCGGCGCCTATCCCGGCCACGCCATCCTGGCCGAAGAATCCGGCCGCAAGTTCGGCGCCCAGCACAGCGAATACCTGTGGATCATCGATCCGCTCGACGGCACCACCAACTTCATCCACGGCCTGCCGATCTACAGCATCTCGATCGCGCTGGCGTTTCGCGGCGCGGTGCAGCAGGCGGTGGTGTACGACCCCGCCCGCAACGATCTCTTCTTCGCCTCCAAGGGCCGCGGCGCCTTCCTCAACGATCGCCGGCTGCGTGTGTCCAAGCGCATCCGGTTAGCCGATTCGTTGATCGGCACCGGCTTTCCGTACCGCAAGGGCGACAACTTCAAGCGCTACATGAAGATGTTCGAGGAGGTGATGCAGCAGTGCGCCGGCCTCAGAAGGCCCGGCTCCGCCGCCCTCGATCTCTGCTACGTGGCCGCCGGCTGGTACGACGGCTTCTTCGAGACCGGCCTCAGCCCCTGGGATGTGGCCGCCGGCTCGTTGATGGTCACCGAAGCGGGTGGACTGATCGGCAACTTCACCGGCGAGCCCGACTTCCTTTACCGGCGCGAGGTGGTGGCCGGTAGCCCGAAGATCTACGGCCAGCTCGTCAAGATCCTCACGCCGTACAGCCGGGTGATCGAAGACGCCGCCGAGCACGCAACACCCCACGACCTGCCTCCCGCCGTGACGCCCGAAGCGGCGCTGGCGCGATCCGTGGCGATGAAGTCCACCCGCATCGGCATCGATGCCGATGCCCAGACGGCTCCGGCCGCCCGCGCCGCCGATGCGCCCGCGGCCGCCGGGCCTGCCGAGCCGGTGGCGGCCGCACCAGCAGCCGCCCCGGTGGCCGTGCCACGCAAACCCGCCGTGCGCATCCGCAAGGAAGACATGGTGCGCGACGCCGACAACCAGCCCGCCGGCACGCGGCCCGCGCCGCGCCGTACCGGCGGCCCGCGCAAGCCGTTCGGGCCGCGTTGAGGCGGCGGATCGCGCATCGGTCCAGTACCCTCACCCAAGCCACCGTTTCCGCCTCACCCGCTGCCTCAGCCGCCACGTCAGCCATGCCCGATTTCGATGGCCACACGCCCATGATGCAGCAGTACCTGCGCATCAAGGCCGAGTTCCCGGACACGCTCGTGTTCTATCGCATGGGCGATTTCTACGAGCTTTTCTTCGACGATGCCCGCCGTGCCCACGGCCTGCTCGACATCACGCTCACCAGCCGCGGCAGCAGCGCCGGCGAGCCGGTGGTGATGGCCGGCGTGCCGGTGCATGCGCTCGAAACCTATCTGGCCAAGTTGATCCGGCATGGGCAGGCGGTGGCCATCGCCGAACAGGTGGGCGAAGTGGGTGCCTCCAAGGGGCCGGTCGAGCGTAAGGTGGTGCGGGTGGTGACGCCGGGCACCGTCACCGATACCGAGTTGCTCGCCGAGCGGCGCGACAACGTGCTGCTCGCGCTCAACATCCAGCGCCTGGGTATCGGCATGGCCTGGCTGGCGATGGCCGACGGCGCCTTGACGCTGGCCGAATGCAGCGCCGCCGAACTGGGCTCGTGGCTGGCACGGCTGGCGCCCGCCGAAGTGCTTCTGAGCGCCGACCTCCGCGAAGACGCCCCAGCCAACACCACGGCCAGCGCGCTGGCCGGCACCCAGCAAACCTTGCGCCAATGCGGCGCCGCCCTCACCCAGCGCCCGGCCTGGCAATTCGACAGCGCGCTGGGCGAGCGCAAGCTGCGCGAGCAGTTGCGCGTGGCCACGCTGGCCGGCTTCAATGCCGCCGACGTGCCGCTCGCCCACGGCGCCGCCGCAGCGCTTCTGAGCTTTGCCGAACACACCCAGGGGCAGGCGCTGTCGCATGTGGCCACGCTGTCGGTGGAACGATCGCGTGATTTGCTCGACCTGCCCAGCGCCACCCACCGCAATCTGGAAATCACGCAGACCCTGCGCGGCGAGGCGGCGCCCACGCTTCTCTCGCTGATCGACACCTGCCGCACCGGCATGGGCAGCCGCATGCTGCGCCAGTGGCTCAGCCATCCGCTGCGCGAGCGCGCGGTGGCCAGCCAGCGACACGCGGCGCTGGTGGATCTGCTCGACCACGGTTACGAGCCCTTGCGCAACGCGCTGCGCGGCGTGAGCGATGTGCAGCGCATCGCGGCGCGCATCGCCCTGCGCCAGGTGCGCCCGCGCGAGCTGGCCGGCCTGCGCGACACGCTGGGCGCCCTGCCCGCCCTGCGCGCGCAATGGCACGGCAGCGCCGCGGCGATTGCCGACATCCGCGCCCGCCTCGAGCCCGATCCCGCCATCGCCACGTTGATCGCTTCGGCCATCGCGCCGGAGCCCGCCGTGCTGCTGCGCGAAGGCGGCGTGATCGCCCCCGGCTTCGACACGCAACTCGACGAACTGCGCGGCATCATGACCCACAGCGATGCCTTCCTGGTGGATCTCGAAACCCGCGAGCGCGAGCGCACCGGCATCAGCAACCTGCGTGTGCAATACAACAAGGTGCACGGCTTCTATCTCGAAGTGACAGCGTCCCAGCTCGGTCGCGTACCCGCCGACTACCAACGCCGCCAGACGCTCAAAAACGCCGAGCGCTACATCACGCCGGAGCTGAAGGCCTTCGAAGACAAGGCGCTCTCGGCGCAGGATCGTGCCCTGGCCCGCGAGAAGTGGTTGTATGAGCAGTTGCTCGATGCCTTGCAGCCGCATGTGAGCGCACTCTCGGCGCTGGGCCGCGCACTGGCCGCGGCCGATGCGCTGGCCGCGCTGGCCGAGCGCGCCGCCACGCTGGGCTGGTGCCGCCCGGAGTTCGTGCCGCACCCCTGCATCGAGATCACGGCGGGCCGGCATCCGGTGGTGGAGGCGCGCCTGGCTGAAACCGGCGGCGGCGGTTTCGTGAGCAACGATTGCCGGCTCGACGCGCGCACCCGCATGCTGCTGATCACCGGCCCCAACATGGGCGGCAAGAGCACCTTCATGCGCCAGGTGGCGCTGATCGCGCTGCTGGCCTCGATCGGCTCGTTCGTGCCCGCCACGGCCTGCCGGCTGGGCCCGATCGATGCGATCCACACGCGCATCGGCGCCGCCGACGATCTGGCCAATGCGCAATCCACCTTCATGGTCGAGATGACCGAAGGCGCCGCCATCCTGCATGCCGCCACCGATCGCAGCCTGGTGCTGATGGACGAAATCGGCCGCGGCACATCCACCTTCGACGGCCTCGCACTGGCTGGCGCCATCGCCACCCACCTGCACGATCGCAACAAGTCGTTCACGCTGTTCGCCACCCACTATTTCGAGCTCACGGCATTTCCGGCGCGCCACGTGGGTGCGATCAACATGCATGTATCGGCCGTCGAGAGCGGCCACGACGTGGTGTTCCTGCACGAGATCCAGGCCGGGCCGGCCAGCCGCAGCTACGGCGTGCAGGTGGCGCGCCTGGCCGGCATGCCACAGGTCGTGGTGCGCCAGGCACGCGCCGCGCTCGAAGCGCTCGAATCACGCGACCGCGCGCACGATGCGCAGGTCGACCTGTTCGAATTGCCGCCGCCCGCGGCCCTGCCGCAAGAAGCGTCGCCCCTGGAGCAGGCGCTCGATGAGATCGATCCTGATACGCTCTCGCCACGCGATGCACTCGCCGCGCTGTATCGCCTCAAAGCCACCCAGAAAGTAGCCCGCCCATGACCTACTGCATCGGCATCCGCCTCAACGCGGGCCTGGTGTTCTTGTCCGATTCGCGCACCAATGCGGGGCTCGACCAGATCAGCACCTTCCGCAAGATGATGGTCTACGAAACCACCGGCGACCGCATGATCGTGATGCTCTCGGCCGGCAACCTCTCGATCTCGCAATCGGTGCGCGAGATGCTGCAGGTGGAAAAAGTGGATCGCGGCCCCGACGAGCCGCCGCTAACGATCTGGAACGCGCCCAGCATGTTCGATGTCGCCCGGGTGCTCGGCGCCACCGTGCGGCGCGTGCACGATCAGGATGGCCCTTCCCTGCAGGCGGCGGGCATCGATTTCAATGCCACGATGATCCTGGGCGGGCAGATCAAGGGCGAGGCGATGCGCATGTTCCTGGTGTATTCGGCCGGCAACTTCATCGAATCCACCCGCGAGACCTGTTTTTTCCAGGTGGGCGAATCCAAGTACGGCAAACCGATCCTCGATCGGGTGCTGGCGCCCGATACGCCGCTCGACGAAGCCGCCAAGTGCGCGCTGGTGTCGATGGATTCCACCTTGAAATCCAACCTCTCGGTGGGCCTGCCGCTCGATCTGCTGGTCTATCACGAAGGCCGCCACACGTCGGACGAGATCGTCTGCATCGACGAGAAAAATCCGTACTTCCAGATGGTGCATTCGAGCTGGGGCCTGAAGGTGCGGCAGGTGTTCGAGAGCATGGATGATCCGCGCTGGGACGGCGGCGACGCCACCCATCCGTTGATCGTCAAGTCCGATCGCTACGAAGCCATGCGCAAGATCCGCCATCCGGGCGAACGCATCGTCTGATGCCCACCCGCTCGTCCACCTCGGCCGGCGCGCCAGCGGCTTCGCGCACCATCGTCTTCTCGCATGCCAACAGCTACCCGGCGGGCACCTATCGCCTGCTGTTCGAACATTGGCGTGCTGCGGGCTGGCGCGTGGAGGCGGTCGAAACCTTGGGCCACGACGCGCGTTACCCGGTCACCACCAACTGGCCACGGCTGGTGGAACAGCTGGCCGCGTTTGTCGACGGCCTGGGGGTGGCCCGGCCGGTGCTGGTGGGCCACTCGCTGGGCGGGCTGCTGAGCCTGATGCTGGCGAGCCAACGCCCCGACATCCCCCGCGCGCTGGTGATGCTCGATTCGCCGGTGTTCAGCGGCTGGCGCGCCCGCAGCCTGCAGGCCCTGAAGGCGAGCCGATGGATCGAGCGCCTGCCGCCGGGCAAGATTTCGCGCCGCCGCCGTTACCAGTGGCCCACACGCGAGGCGGTGCACGCGCACTTCGCCGGTAAATCGGTGTTCGCGCGCTGGGATCCGCGGGTGCTGGCCGACTATGTGCAAGCGGGTTTTGTGGAGCGTGATGGCCACCTCACGCTGGCCTTCACCCGCGAGGTGGAAACCCGGATCTACAACACGCTGCCGCACCAGCTCGGCGAGCTGCTGCACCGCCATCCGCTGAAATGCCCGGTGTCGTTCATCGCCGGCACCCAATCGATCGAAATGCGCCAGGGCGGCGTGGCCGGCGTGCGCGCGCTGGCGCGCGATCATCTGGTGTGGATGGAGGGCACGCACCTGTACCCGATGGAAAAGCCGGACGAAACCGCCCGGCTGGTGCTCGATCAGATCAAGAAGATCAGTGCCTGAGCCGGCGGCCCGCGCGAGCCGTCGGCCTCAGACAAATCCGAGCCGGCGCTGCGGGAACTGCGTCAACCCAGGCAGGATCTGATCGAGCTGCGCGTCGGCGGCGCCGAACCAACCGAGCATCGTCGCCGCGTACTGGCTCACCGCGGTGCTGGGGATCCAGCGGCCCTGCAACTCCCAGTCGTCCACACCCACGTCATCGCCGCCGCCCAGCTCCAGCGTGGGATAGCTGCCATAGGTGGCGCCACCCACCACGCCGCCGCCCATCACCAGATGCTGATTGCCCCAGGCGTGATCGGTGCCGGCGCTGCTGTTGGGTGCGAAGGTGCGGCCGAAGTCGCTCTGGGTGAAGGTGGTCACCGCGTCCGCCATGCCGAGGTTGACCGTGGCATCGTGCAGGCAGGCCAGCGCATCGCCCAGCTGCTTGAGCAGCGCGGCGTGCTCATCGAGCTGATTGCCGTGGGTGTCGAAGCCCCCGAGTTGGGCAAAGAAGATCTGCCGGTTGCCACCCACCGTGGCATTGCCAGCCACCAGCTTGGCGATCTGGTAGAGCTGCTGGCCCAGCGGCGTGGTGATTTCACCGCGCGAGATCAGCGGCGCAAAGCCGGCATCGATGGCGGCAGATGCGGTGGTGCTGCCGGGCTGCGTCTCGACCATCGCCGCGAGGCGCGCCGAAACATCGAACGCATCGCGCTGCATGCTGGCGTAGGTGTCGCCCAGTTCGCTCGATTGCCGCTGCCCATAGATCGCGCGCAGGGCCTCCGCACGCTCGCGCAGGGGTTTGAATTCCGCGCGCCAGGGCTCATCGGCCAGCTCGATGGCGCCGAAGTTTTCGCCCGGGCCGGGCAGCACCAGCGGCGATTGCAGGCTGGACAATCCGAAGTGCCCGTTGCCACCCACCGAGATCACCGGATTCACCGTGCCCAGCACCTCAGCTGCGCGACCGCCCCAGCCGGTGCGGGTGAGCGCGTCGGCGGATGCGGTTTCCCACAGCAACTGCTGGTCGGAATGCGAGAACAGGCTGTCGGGAATGAGCGCCGAATCGTTGGCTGCGGCGCGGTACTGCGCTTTGGTCAGCGGCGCCGCGAGCGGGCCGACGTTGAACACCGGCGCCAGATGACCGGCATCCCATACCGGCGCCAGCGCGGCCAGCGACGGGTGCAGGCCATAGGTGCTGCCACCCAGGCCCACCAGGCCCGATTGCGGCAAGGCCAGCGCCTTGCGCACCCGCGCATATTGCTGGTAGCGGGTGTTGTCGGTCGGCACGATTGTGTTGAGGCCATCGTTGCCGCCGTAGAGGAACACGCACACGAGTGCTTTGTAGTCGGACGCTCGCGCGGAGCGGCCCGGCAACAGCATGTTGGCCATCAGGCCGGCGGAGCCCAGGCCAAAGGCCTTGAGCCATTGGCGGCGTGACAGGGCGTTGAGGCGATGAGTGATGAGATCGGACATGGCGCGCCCTTTCAGCGTTGAACCTGGAAGTTCGGCGAGCCGAACACCAGATAGGCCGCCTGCCGCACACGCTCGGTGCGCCAGGTCTTGCTGTTGCTTGCATCGAAAGCGGCCACAGCCGAGACGATGCGTTGACGGGTGCCCTCCGGCAGCGCGCCGCCCACCGCCAGCACCGACAAACGATCGACCAACGCCGGCGGATCGTCAGCGCTGGTTTCGAAGCCGCTCAGATCGGCTTGCGTGCCCAGCGAATTCGGTATGTCCTTGGAGGCCTTGGAACCATCCCACATCAGCAGGTAGGTGAGAAAGTTCAGGCGCTGCAGGGCCGCATCGCTGTTGTGGATGCCAAACGCCGGGCCGACCAGTTCGGGCTGCCCCGGCACCGGGTAGTTGGGCGCGTAGAAATTGAACACCGACGGCGGCCGAAACACATGCTGGCGCAGCGCGCCGCCCCACCACCAGGCCAGTGCGTCGCCATCGGTGCGGCCGTTCAGTGCACGCAGCACGTTGGTGAACATCTGCACCGGATCACGCAGACGGCCGGCTTCCCGGGGCGGCGAATCGTCGCGTGCGTCGGCATCCATCAGCACGGCCGCCACGGTGGCGGCCAGATCGCCGCGCGTGCCGGCGCCGAAGGTCTGGCCGTCGGCACTGAAACGCCCCGCGATGAACGCGCTGGCCACACGTTGCACATAAGCCGGCGAGGGATTGCTCGTCACCAGATGCTGGATCAACTGGCGGCCGATGAATGGCGCGATGTTCGGATGCCGCATCACGCTGTCGAGCACCAGCTCGACAGCCTGCTCGGATGTGCTGCCCGCGGGCACGGTGACGCCGGTGAGCAACTTGCGCTCGGTGCGATCGTGGGTGGCCAGCAGCGGCAGCATCTCGCCGGCGTAGTACGGGCAATTGGTGCCCTTGTGCCCGCAACCCCAGGGTGTGGCGCCGCCGGCTGGATACGTCCAGCCGGTGAGCGCGTAGGCGTATTCGCGCACCGTCTGGTTGTTGTAGGTGGGTTGGCACTTGCCGCCAGCCAGCGTGCCGTCGGCATTGAGCCGGCAGGTGCCGATCGAAAAAAGCTGCAGCATCTCGCGGGCGTAGTTTTCGTTGGGCGCCTGCTTGTCGTTGTTGGCGTTGTTCAGAAAGCTGCCCATCACCGGTGAGAGCGTGACGCTCTTGAGCACCTGGCGGTAGTTGCCCAGCGCGTTGTCGAGCAAGGTGTTGTAGTAGCCACGGAAACCGTAGGTGCCGCTCACCTCCATGTCGTTGACCACCAGGATCTGCTGCAATGCAAACGCCACGCGCTGTCGCAACTGATCGGGCTGGGTGACGGCGTTACGATAGAAATCCCACACCAGCGGTTGCGCCGAAGCCCAGTCGCGGTAGCAGTTGGGGCCGGCGTACTTGGGTTGATCACAGAAACCGGTGTCGCTGGTGTTCTTGTCGATCGCGTCGCCCTGACCGCTGGTGTAGCGCGAGGCGCTCAACCCAAGCTGATCCTGGATCCACGCCGCCGTGCCGGTGCGCTTGATTTCGGCCACCAGGGCTTCGTTCGGGCCAAAGGTGGCCTGCGTGGCCAGGCGAACGGCCGAGCGCTGGGTGACAGCCGATGCGGTTCCGCCACCGCCTCCTGAAGGGGGCGCCGTGCCGCCGCCGGATGCGGGACCGGTGCCACCCCCACCGCAGGCGACCAGCGCGCCAGCGGTCAAAACCGCCGCAAGAGCCGGGCGAATACTTCCGCGGCCAGACAGGCGGGCCACCCACTCGGGCGCTGGAGCCAAACACCGCATGCGAATCTCCTGATCAAACCAATCACAGCATGCGTCATTGTCGACGTTGCTCCTTGCGGGGCGGGCCGATCAGCGCCCGTTTGACCCGGGTATTCCTGTGACTGCGGCGCCGGATGATCCCCCGCGCCGACAGATTCCGTTTGTTCAGGTGTGGCCGCCCTTCCTTCCCATGGCAGCCGTGCTGAGCCAGCGCAGCGTCACGCTGGCGATCAACGGAGAACCACCATGACCCTTTCTCGTCAACTCGTCGTCGGCCTGCTCGCCACCACGCTGTGTGCCGCCTCGTTCGCCAAGGTGTTTGGCAGCGCGGTTCGCCCAGGCAACTTCCTGTTCAGCGATCCGTCCGCGGTGCTGCCCCTGACAACCAGCCCCGGCTCGACCGGCCTGCCGATAACCGTCACCAAAGCAGGCATCTATCTGCTCACTTATTCCGCAGAGTGTTCGGTCGATGCGGCGGTGGGAGCGCTCACGCCCTACCTGGATCTGGACATCATCGTCAACGGCGTCGCGGTGGAGCCCACGTCCGGTAACCAGGATGCCTTTTGCAGCTCCAACGGCTCCGGCGGCCATGGCCAGTACCTGCGAGCGTCCATCACGGTGCCAGTCACGCTGGTTGCAGGCCTGAACAGCATACGCATCCTGGCGCGCCTGAACGGCGCGGTCGAAGGTTGGATCGGCGACAGCTCGCTGGTGATCCACCAGTGAGGCAAGGCCGGTATGCGGCGGCGCGTACCGGCGATCTCAGGGTTTCTCGTCGGCCTGGCCGCCCACACCTTCGATCGGTGCGAGCAGGTCTTCGAGGAAAAACGCAGACAGGGAGGCGCGCCCTGTGAGCCCCGATTTGGCATAGACCGACCGTGCCTGCTCCCGCACCGTGCGCTCGCTGGAGGCGCGCACGGCGGCGATTTCCTTGGTGGCCAGGCCCTTGAGCAGCAGCAGGGCCACTTCGCGTTCGGCGTCGGTGAGGTTCCAGCGGCCAAACTGGGTGTCGATCGCGTCGCCCAGGCCCTTGAGCAGGGTTCTCGATTCGGTGCGCCAGCGCTGGCCTTGCAAGCGCGCGATTTCCAGGTCGCGCATCAATTGCACCTGATCGTCGCGATGGTGGCGCGTCACGCGCACCAGCAACACGATGCCCACGCTGGTGAGCACCATCGGCGAGACTTTCAGGAACTCGATCAGCAACTCCATCGGCGTGGAGTTCGGCTCTTCCAGCCACTCCACGCCGACGAAGATCGCCAAACCGACGATGACGGCGAGCACCGCCCAGATGCGTGTGCGTGTGTCGATCCAGTCATTCATGGGCCGGTGCTCCGCCTTCAATCGCGATGGTCAGGCTTACGGCCGCGCCAGGTTGGCCACTGCGGCGCAACGCGCGTCCACATTGCATTGCGTGAGGCGTATGCGCTCGCCGGTGGCGAGTTTGACGTCGAGGAAAAGGCCGATGCCCGGCGCATAGTACTTCCGAGCCGCGGGGCCTGGAGCGAGCGGCGAGAACTCGGCCACGACCACGCAATCGCCAGCGCCGCACAGCAGCCGGGCGAGGCCGGGTGGCACCCACCGGTCGAGTTCGG
>JANMAS010000477.1:0-3209 GCA_031359975.1 Burkholderiales bacterium | reverse complement strand
CGACGACACCCGCAACCCCAAGCTGCCCGATGCGCTGGCGCAGGAAGTGCGCGAGGTGGCGGCGCGCATGGATCGCGAAATCACCGATGGCTACGAGCGCCAGGCGGTGATCACCGCGGCCGCATCCACCCTGGCCGATGCCGGCCAGTGGAAGACCAGCGACGATTTGCTCAAGGCCAACCTGGCCAAAAGCCATTCGTCGTACTACCTGATGAGCCAACTGGCCGACAACGCCCGCAAACAAGGCAATCCGGTGGAGGCGCTGCGCTGGTATGAGGAGGCGTTTGCCAAGAGCGAAGGGCCGGCCACCCGTTTGCAATGGGGATCCAGCTACCTGGCCGCGCTGGTGGATCTGGCGCCGCAGGATGCGCCCCGCATCGAGAAGACGGTGTCGCAGCTGCTCACCGAGGCCGCTTCGCAGCCCAACGCGTTTTACGAGCGCAGCGCCCGTTCGCTGCAAAAGGTGGGCAAGAAAGTGGCCGACTGGAACAAGGGCGGCGAGCACGCGGCCGAAGTGCAGCGCATGAAGAGCCAGTTGGGTGCTGTGTGCGGCAAGCTCGACGCCAAGGATCCGCAGCGCGGCACCTGCGACGCACTGTTCACGCCGGCTGTGCCCAAGGCCTGAGGCCGGGCGGGGCCAACCCGCGCGCCGGGCGAGTGCCTGGAAGAGCGCCTGGCCCAGCCGTCGGGTAAGCTGCGCCGCTGCACTACCCGGCCTGCTGGAGATCTGCGCGATGCACCGCCCCATCCTCGATGAGGAGCACATTCATCCCGCCATTCGCGCGCGCATGGCGGCGCACCACGCCGACATCATCGACGAGGTACGCGCTGCGATCGCCCGCGATGCGGTGGTGGTGGTGGGCATGGCGATGAATCCGTTTCCGCGCCGGGCGCGCAAGGCATTGGCGGATGCCGGCGTGGCGCATCGCTACCTCGAGTACGGCAGCTATCTGTCGCAATGGCGCCGCCGCACCGCGTTGAAGATGTGGGCCGGTTGGCCCACCTTGCCGATGGTGTTTGTGCATGGCGTGCTGGTGGGCGGCGCGCAGGATCTGCAGCGCCTGATCGGCAGCGGCGAGTTGCCGCGTTTGCTGGCGCGGCCGGTGCCAGGGTCCGAACGGTGATTCGATGCGCGGTGCGGCGGGTGGTGGCCGGTGCCGCGACGGCGTTCGTCGTGCTTGGCGCCCTGCCCGCACAAGCCGCCGATGCACCCTTGCTCAAGCCATGCCGGTTGCCGGGTGTGGAGTACGAAGCGCGCTGCGGCGTGCTGCGTCGCCCGCTCGATCCGGCGCAGCCGAACGGCACGGCCATCGATCTGCACTTTGCGGTGCTGCCGGCGCTGGCGCGGCACAAGCTGCCGGATCCGGTGTTTTTCCTGGCCGGCGGGCCGGGCCAGAGCGCGATGGAGCTGGCGGGCATGTTGGGCGGGCAATTCGGCCAATTCCTGAATCGCCGTGATCTGGTGATGATCGACCAGCGCGGCACCGGCCGCAGCGCGCCGCTGGAATGCCAAAAGCCGAAGCCGCTGCAACCGCTGTCGCAGGCCGTGCAAACCGATCGCCAGCTGGCTCGCTTGATCGCGTGTCGCGACACCCTGATGCGCCTGCCCTACGGCAACCTGATGATGTTCACCACCTCGATCGCGATGGCCGATATGGAGGCGGTGCGCATCGCCCTGGGCGCCGGGCAGGTCAACGTCATCGGTGTCTCCTACGGCACGCGCGCGGCGCTGGAGTACATGCGCCAGTTTCCGCAGGCCGTGCGCCGCGTGGTGATCGACGGCGTGGCGCCGCCCGACATGGTGCTGCCGCAAAGCGCGGGGCAAGACGGCCAGGCGGCGTTCGATGCGCTGCTCGGTTGGTGCGAGGCCGACAAGGCGTGCCGGATGAGCTTTCCCGGCCTGCGCGGGCAGTGGCGATCGCTGCTCGAGAGCCTGCCGCGGCAGGTGTCGGTGGCGCATCCCGGCACCGGCGTGGTGGAACGCATCGAGCTGGATCGCGAGGCCGTGCTGGGCCTGGTGCGTGCACCGCTGTACGCGCCGGCCCGAGCCGCCGCCCTGCCGTTTGCGGTGAGCCAGGCCGGTGCGGGCCGATTCGAGGCCCTGCTGGGCTTGGGCTATACATTGCCCGGTGCGCCGGGCGGTATTGCCGATGGCATGTACCTGTCGGTGATCTGCGCCGAAGACTATCCCCGCCGCGTGGCTTCGCCGGCCAGTGCGCCGGCGGGCGATGCCGGTGACACGCAGCTATCGATGCACGACCAGGTGTGCCCGGTCTGGCCGCGTGGCGAGGTGCCGCCGGCTTTCTACACCGTGCCCGCCACACGCTCACCCACGTTGGTGTTGTCCGGCGGCATCGATCCGGTCACGCCGCCTCGCCATGGCGCCCGGGTGGCAACCGCCTTGGGCCCCAAGGCGCGCCATGTCGTGGTGCCCAATGCGGGGCACGGCGTGATGACCAGCCTGCCTTGCATGGCTGACGTGGTCTACAAGTTCATCAACGCGGCCACCGATGACGAGGCCTTGGCGGTGCAGACCGGCTGCGGCCTGGCGATCCCCAGGCCGCCGGCGTTCGTGCCACCGAGGTCGCCACCATGATCGCCGTCGAATCGGTGTCGAAGTGCTTCACCCACGGGCGCGGGGCGAAGGCCAAGGTGGTGCGGGCGGTGGCGGGCGTGGCGTTCGAGGCGCACGATGCGCGCATCACCGGCCTGCTGGGCCCGAACGGCGCCGGCAAGACCACCACCTTGCGCATGATCGCGGCGCTGCTGCCGCCCGACAGCGGGCGCATCGTGGTGGACGGCATCGACGTCGCCACGCAGCCATCGGCAGCGCTGTCGCGCATGGGCGTGCTCAGCGATGCGCGAGGGCTTTATCCGCGGCTGACGGCTCGCGAGAACATCGTTTACTACGGCCGGCTGCAGGGCATGTCGGCACCGGCCGCGCAAGCCCGCGCCGAGATGCTGGCGCACACGCTCGACATGCTGCCGCTGCTCGACCGCCGCACCGATGGCTTCAGCCAGGGTGAGCGCATGAAAACCGCGCTGGCGCGCGCGCTGGTGCACGATCCGCCCAACATCATCCTCGACGAGCCCACCAACGGCCTGGACGTGCTGGCCACCCGCGCGCTGCGCGAAACACTGCGGCGCCTGCGCGACGAACATCGCAAGTGCATCATCTTCTCCACCCACATCATGCAAGAGGTGGAGCG
>JANMAS010000459.1:0-2255 GCA_031359975.1 Burkholderiales bacterium | reverse complement strand
GCTGGGCCTGAACAAGCGCGAATCGAAGGACATGGTCGAAGCCTTCTTCGAGATCCTGCACACCTCGCTCGACCAGGGCGGGGAGGTCAAGCTCTCCGGTTTCGGCAATTTCACCGTGCGCCGAAAGGCACCACGCCCAGGGCGAAACCCGCGCACTGGCGAGGCGATCCCCATCGGCGAGCGCCATGTCGTCACCTTCCACGCCAGTCACAAACTCAAGGCGATCGTGCAAGGCGACATACCTGCCGGGGAAGAGTTCGAGTAAAGTCTCGCTTTACCCTCAAAGGCCGTTGATTCCACTGGCAATCCAATGGAAATGGCGCTCCCACCGATCCCCGCAAAACGCTACTTCACGATCGGTGAGGTGAGCGATCTTTGTGGTGTCAAACCCTACGTGCTGCGCTACTGGGAGCAGGAGTTCACCCAGCTGCGGCCGATGAAGCGGCGCGGCAACCGCCGCTACTACCAGCACCACGAAGTGCTGCTCGTGCGCCGCATCCGCGATCTGCTGTACGACCAGGGCTTCACCATCAGTGGCGCGCGTAACCGCCTCGCCGACGGCGCCGCCGAAGCGGGCCCTGCGGAGGCCGCATTGGCCTTGACCGATCGATCCGGCGACACGCCGTTGCCAGACACCGCTGCCAACACATCGCGTGCACCACTCGATGCCGATGGCCTGCGCGAAGAGCTCACCTCGATTCGCGCGTTGCTCGCATCGTGAGAGCCGGAGCCGGCCCCTATAATCCCGAGTTCGTCGGGGTGTAGCGCAGCCTGGTAGCGCACTTGCATGGGGTGCAAGGGGCCGGAGGTTCGAATCCTCTCACCCCGACCAATTGAATCAACGGGCTGGCTCCCACAAGGGCCAGCCCGTTTTGATTTCTCGCAGTTGCGGCCGCTGTCGCCTCGCTGTCACACCCTGACGCGGCGGCTCACGCCGCCAGCAAAGCCCTCGCGATCGCCGGTGCCAGGTCTTCGAGCACATGCTGCTTGCGAATCACCTCGCGCACGCCGGCGCGGCGCGCCTGGGCTGGGAGCTCGTCGAAGATGTAGCCTGAGATGATGAGCACCGGCAAGTTCGGGCGGATCGTGGCCAGGGCGCGGCTGACATCCAACCCGGAGAGTTCGGGCATGTTGAAGTCGGTCACCACCAGGTCGTAACCCGAGGGTTCGGCTCGCACGGCGGCTAGCGCGTCTTCGGCGCTGGCGTGGCAGCTCACCCGATAGCCGGCGCGTTCGAGCAGCCGCTGCACCATCAGGCTCATCACCTCGTCGTCGTCGAGATACAGGATGTGCTGGCCACGGCCGGCCAAGGCCTGCGGCGCATCACCGGCGCCGGGTCGGGCGCCGGGATCGGCGGGCGCATCGGCAAGCGCCGGCAGGTAGAGGTGGAATGTGCTGCCTTGCCCGGGGCTGCTTTCCACGGTGATGACGCCGTGGTGGGCCATGACGATGCCGTGCACCACGCTCAGGCCCAGGCCGGTGCCGCCGTCGGTTCCCTTGGTGGTGAAAAACGGCTCGAAGATGCGCTCGCGTTGGGCTTCGTCGATGCCGCATCCGGTATCGCTGACCGATACATGCGCGTAGCGGCCCGGCGGCAGGCCGGCTGGTCTGCTGGCCGCATCGTCGCCAAACGCCACCGACCCCAAGCTCACGCTCACGGTGCCCGGATCGCCCTGCAGCGCCTGCCAGGCGTTGGTGCACAGATTGAGCAGTACCTGATGCAATTGCGTCGAATCTGCGAGCACCTGCAAGGGCGCGGGATCGAGGTCGGTGCGCAAGCGGGCGCCCGCGGGCAGCGACACGCGCACCAGGGCCAGCACTTCTTCGACGATGGGCTGCAGGATCTGCGCGCTCAGCTCCGGCGTGTCGGCCCGGCTGAAGGCCTGGATGCTCTGCACCAGGGCACGTGCGCGCAGCGCCGCTCGACGGATTTGCTCCAGGCTTTGCTGCGTCGGCTCGCCGGCCAGTGCTTCTTCGTGCGCCAGCGACAGGTTGCCCAGAATTGCGCCGAGGATGTTGTTGAAATCGTGCGCGATGCCGCCAGCCAGCGTGCCCAGGGCCTCCAGTTTCTGCGCCTGTCGCAAGCGCAAGCCAAGCTCGTCGATGGCCTCGCGCTGGCGTTGCAACGAGGCGGCCGTGCTGTTGAGCACCGCCATCAGGCCGCCCAGTTCACCGCGCGGGTAGGGCAACTCGATGCGCGCGCCGAGGTCGCCAGCGCCGAGCTTGCGCACCATGGCTGTGATGCGGCCGGCCTG
>JANMAS010000458.1:0-2464 GCA_031359975.1 Burkholderiales bacterium | reverse complement strand
CGAACGCGATCGCCTGGTGCTCACGGTGGAACGCATCAAGAAGCGCCTGGCCACCCGCGGCACGCCGGAGGCTGCGTTGGCGCCACCGATCCAGCAGTTGCTGCACCGGCTCACCGCCAACCTGAACCCGGGCGCCGCACCGCGATATCTCGACTGGATCCAGGCCACGGTGGGCCAGGCCATCCAGATGATTCCGGTGGCCGAGGTGCTGTTCTTCATCAGCGACGAAAAGTACACCCGCGTGCAAACGCAGCAGGTGGAGGCGCTGATCCGCAAGCCGATCAAGGAGCTGGTCGACGAGCTCGATCCCCAGGTGTTCTGGCAGATCCACCGCTCCACGCTGGTCAACGTGAAGGTGATCAGCGGCATCACCCGCGATCTGCGCGGCCGCCAGATCGTCACCGTGCGCGGCCACCCGGAAAAACTCGAAGTCAGCCGCAGTTACACCAACCTGTTCAAGGGCATGTGAGCCCGCACGCATAAGACAAGGGAGCTTTCCGATGCAAGCGTCGATTCTGCTGGCGGCATGTTGTGCCGCATTTGTTCATGGGGCCGCCGTGAGCGCCGAAACGCCGGCCGACCGCTGGGATCTCACCCACGTCTATGCCGATGAGGCGGCATGGAACGCCGACGCCAAAAGGGTCGACACACAATTGCAGCAGTTCAGTGCCTGCAAAGGCCAACTCGGCCGCAGCGCCGCCCGACTGCGCGAATGCCTGGATATGCGCGCCGATGCCACCAAACGCGTGTATCGGCTCGCGCTCTACGCCGGCCAGCAACTGAGTGCCGACACCGGCGTGAGCAGCAACCTCACCCTGATGCAGCGCTTCCAACTGCTGTCCAGCCGCGCCGACGAGGCCAACGCCTTTGTCGACCCCGAGATTCTGCGCATGGGCCGCGCCAAGGTGGAGCGATTCGTCAAGGCCGACAAGGGCCTGGCGATCCATGCGGTTTCGCTGCGACGCACGTTGCGCGCCGCGCCGCACACGCTGGATGCCGGGAGCGAGGCCTTGGTGGCCAAGTTCGGCCTGACCACCGACACCGCGAACTCGGTGCAATCGATCCTCACCGGCGCCGACATGCCCTGGCCGACGCTCAAGCTGGCCAGTGGGGAGGAGATCACGCTCGATCAATCCGCCTACACCAAGTACCGAGAAGCGCCGAACCGCGCCGATCGCCAGCGGGTGATGGAAACCTTCTTCGGCGCCTTCAAGACCTTCGAGCGCACGCTGGGTGTGACGCTGTACGCGCAGATGAAGCTCGACGCGGTGTACAGCCAGGTGCGCCACTACCCGGATTCGATTTCTCAATCGCTGCAGCGCGACAACATGCCGGTGGCGGTGCTCGATACGCTGATCGCCCAGACCCGCGCCAACCTGCCCACCCTGCACCGCTATTTCAAGTTGCGCGCGCGCATGCTGGGCATCAGCGACCTGCGCTACTTCGACCTCTACCCGCCGCTGGTGCAGGGCGACTACAAGTTCCCGCTCGCCATGGGCAAGCAGCTCACGCTCGATGCGGTGGCGCCGATCGGGCCTGACTATGTCAAGGCCATGGCGGCTGGTTTCGACAACCGCTGGATGGATGCCTACCCGCGCCCGCGCAAACAATCCGGCGCCCACATGGCCGGGTATGGCTACGACGTGCATCCGTATGTGCTGATGAACTACAACGACGACTACGCATCCGTCACCACGCTGGCCCATGAATGGGGCCACGCCATGCATTCCTTCCTGGCCAACAAGGCCCAGCCGTTCGTGACGGCCGACTACCCCACCTTCACCGCCGAGATCGCCTCCACCACCAACGAGGCGCTGCTGCTGGATCACATGCTGCGCAAGACCAAGAGCGACGATGAGCGCCTGTTCTACCTCGGCAATGCGCTCGAGGGCCTGCGCGGCACGTTTTTCCGCCAGGCGATGTTTGCCGAGTTCGAGCGCACCACCCACGCCAAGGTGGACAAGGGCGAGCCGGTCACCGGCGAGGATTTCAGCAAGATCTATTGCGATCTGCTGAAGGCGTATCACGGCGACGCGGTGAAGATCGACGATGCCTATTGCGTCGAGTGGGCCTACATCCCGCACTTCTACACCGCGTTCTACGTGTACCAGTACGCCACCTCGGTCACCGCCGGCTCGGTGTTCGCCAAGCAGATTGGCGCTGGCGACAAGGCGGCGCTGGCGCGCTACCTCGGCGTGCTGAGCGCCGGCGGATCGAAGGATCCGTACCCGCTGGTGAAGAGCGCCGGCGTGGATCTCGCCACCGCTGCCCCTTACCGGCAACTGGTGGCGCAGATGAACGCGATCATGGACGAGATGGAAGCGGTGCTGGCAAAGAAGAATCCTTGATCAGTCGGGGACAGAGCTTGCTGCGCTCGGTCTGTCCCCGAAGTCTTGATCAGTCGAGGACAGAGCTTGCTGCGCTCGGTCTGTCCCCGAAGTCTTGATCAGTCGAGGACAGAGCT
>JANMAS010000420.1:0-13925 GCA_031359975.1 Burkholderiales bacterium | reverse complement strand
CCCGCGCCGCCAGCGCCTGGCCGCACAGCGGCGCTCAAATTCGAATCCCCATGCCCAACCACTGGCTGATGAAGAGCGAGCCCAACGAGTGCTCGATCGACGACCTGGCCAAGGCGCCAAGGCAAACCGTGCCCTGGACCGGCGTGCGCAGCTACCAGGCGCGCAACTTCATGCGCGATTCGATGCAGCTGGGCGACGACGTGCTCTTCTATCACTCGTCCTGCCCGCAGCCGGGCATCGCCGGCCTAGCCGAAGTGGCCTCGGCGGCTTACCCCGACGCCACCCAGTTCGACCCCGCCAGCCACTACCACGACCCTCGTGCCAAGCCGGATGCGCCGGTGTGGCTGCATGTGGATGTGAAGCTGCGCCACAAGACGCAATTGCTGCCGCTCGGCGAGATCCGCGCCACGCCGTCGCTGGCCACGATGCGCATCCTGCAGCGGGGCAATCGGCTGTCGATCACGCCGGTGAGCGATGCCGAGTGGAAGGCTGTGCTGAAGCTGCTCAAGAAAACATGAACCTGCCGCTGGACCTGGTGGCCGAGCTGCTGGCGCTCGGTCTGGGCGCCGGTTTTCTGGCGGGCTTGCTCGGCATCGGCGGCGGCATGCTGATGGTGCCCTTGCTCACCTTCTTTCTCACGCAGCGCGGCGCCGAGCCGGGCATGGCCGTCAAGATGGCGATTGCCACCTCGATGGCCACGATCATGTTCACCTCCATCGCCAGCGTGCGCGCTCACCACCGCCGTGGCGCGGTGCGCTGGGAGATCGTGCGCGGCGTGGCGCCGGGCATCGTGATCGGCGCGCTGATCGCGGGGGCTGGTGTGTTTGCCCTCATCAAGGGCCAGGCGCTGGCGCTGGTGTTCGCGCTGTTCGTCGGGTTTTCGGCCACGCAGATGCTCAGTGGCGCGAAGCCGGCGGCATCGCGCCAGATGCCGGGCACGGCGGGGCAAACGGGCGCGGGTTCTGTGATCGGCTTTGTCTCCGGGCTGGTGGGCGCGGGCGGCGGCTTTCTCTCGGTGCCGTTCATGACCTGGTGCAACGTGCCCATCCATCAGGCCGTGGCTACCAGCGCGGCGCTGGGTTTTCCGATCGCGGTGGCCAATACGGTGGGCTATGTGGTCGGCGGCTGGGGCCTTCCGGCGGCCTTGCCCGGCGCCTTCGGGTTTCTGTATCTGCCGGCGCTGGTGCTGATCTCCTGCGCCAGTGTGGTAATGGCACCGCTGGGTGCACGCACCGCGCATGCGATGGACGTGGCGCAGCTCAAGCGGGTTTTTGCGCTGCTGCTGTACCTGCTCGCCGGCTACATGCTGTGGCGCGCACTGGCCTGACAAGCACCGATCGCGCGCCCTTGACCACCACCCACGACGTCATCATCGTCGGCGCCGGCGCCGCCGGGTTGTTCTGCGCCGGCATCGCCGGCCAGTCCGGCGCGCGCGCGCTGTTGATCGATCACGCGCCCAAGGTGGCCGAAAAGATCCGCATCTCCGGCGGCGGGCGCTGCAACTTCACCAACGTGAGCGTCGGCCCGGCCAACTTCATCTCCGAAAGCCCGCACTTCTGCCGCTTTGCCCTGGCCGGCTACACACCCGATGATTTCATCGCGCTGCTGCGCCGGCACCGCATTGGCTTCCACGAAAAGCACAAGGGCCAGCTGTTCTGCGACGACTCCAGCGAACAAGTCATCCGTTTGCTGTTGCGCGAAGCCGAGCTGGGCCGTGTCGACCATCGACAGCCTTGCGCGGTGCAGGCGGTGCGACAGGCCGGCAGCGGCTTCGAGCTGGAAACCACCGCCGGCCTGTTCAGCGCGGGCGCGCTGGTGATCGCCACCGGCGGGCTGTCGATTCCCAAGATCGGCGCCACCGATTGGGGATACCGGTTGGCGCGGCAGTTCGGGCATCGGGTTGTCGAGCCGAGGCCGGCCTTGGTGCCGCTCACCTTCGACACAGCAAGCTGGGCACCGTTTGTCGCGCTGGCCGGTGTGTCGATGCCGGTGTCGGTGAGCACCGGCAATGGCCGGGCGCAGGCGCGGTTCGACGAAGACCTGCTGTTCACCCACCGCGGCCTGAGCGGGCCGGCAGTGCTGCAGATTTCGAGTTACTGGCAGCCCGGCGCGGCCCTGTCTTTCGATCTCGGCACCGGCAAGGATCTGGCGGACTTGCTGCGCGCCGCCAAACGCGATTCCCACCGCCAGCTCGGCAATCTGCTGGCGGAGCATTTACCGGGGCGCCTGGCCCAGGCCTGGCTGGAAAGCGCCGGCCTCCCGGCCACCCGCGCGATGCCCGAATGCCGGGATCGCGACCTCGATCAGCTCGCGCAATCGCTGGCGCGCTGGCAATTGGTGCCCAGCGGCACCGAAGGCTGGAAAAAGGCCGAAGTGACGGCCGGCGGTGTAGACACCCACGAGCTCGACGCCCGCACGCTCGAAAGCCGGCGCGTGCCAGGCCTGCATTTCATCGGTGAAGTGGTGGATGTCACCGGCTGGTTGGGCGGCTATAACTTTCAGTGGGCATGGGCCAGCGCAGCGGCTTGCGCCCGCTCGATCGGTGCGCGTTTGCAGCCTCCGCCAAAATCGGGCTAAAATCGCGGGCTTTTCTCGGCTCTGCGAAGCAACGACAAAACAACGACGAAAAAACGACGAAAAAACGACGAAACGGCCACAGAGCGCAAGGCGACGGTGAGCGTCACCTCGTCAACGACACGTCGCCTTTGAGCCCGCCGCACTCGCGAGCCCGCACAACACCCTGAATTTCAAGGATTTGCCGCTAAATGACCATGATTCGTGTCAAGGAAAACGAGCCGTTCGACGTTGCGCTGCGTCGCTTCAAGCGCACCATAGAGAAGATCGGCCTGCTCACCGAATTGCGTGCGCGCGAGTTCTACGAAAAGCCCACTGCCGAGCGCAAGCGCAAGAAAGCGGCCGCTGTGAAGCGCCACTTCAAGCGGGTGCGCAGCATGCAGCTTCCCAAGAAGCTGTACTGAGCTAGCAGGATCACACGAGAAGCCCGCACGGTACGCCGTGGCGGGCTTTTGTTGTTTCTGGAGAATGAACCATCAGCCCGGAGGTAGCCCAATGAGTTTGAAAGACCGGATCACCGAAGACATGAAATCCGCGATGCGCGCGAAAGACAGCGAACGCCTGTCCGCCATCCGCATGTTGCTGGCCGCGTGCAAGCAGCGCGAGGTGGATGAGCGCATCGTGCTCGACGACGCCGCCGTGGTGGCCATCGTCGACAAGCTCATCAAGCAGCGCAAGGATTCGATCGCCGCATTCGATCAGGCCGGGCGCAAGGATCTCTCCGACAAGGAAGCCACCGAGGTGGTGGTGTTGAGCGCCTACCTGCCGCAGCGCCTGTCCGCCGCCGAGATCGAGGCCGAGGTGGCTGGCATCGTGGCCGAACTCGGCGCCACCGGCCCTGGCGACATGGGCAAGGTGATGGGCGCGGTGAAGGCACGCCTGGCCGGCAAGGCCGAGATGGCGCTGGTCTCATCCGCCGTGAAAGCCGCGCTCGCTCGCTGAAGGGCCCGCCGATGCGGGAGAATGCGCCGCCGAACCCCACTGGAGCGCTATCCATGAGCCAGCCTTTGCCCGTTTCGCAGATCGCTGCGGACGTCTGTGTTGCACCGCAGCTTTGGCCCGAACAGATGGCCGACGTGGCCAAGGCGGGTTTCCGCAGCGTGGTCAACAACCGTCCGGATTTCGAACACGGCCCTGACCAGCCCACGAGCGCGCAAATCGAAGCCGCCGCGGTGGCCGCGGGCCTGCAGTACCGACACCTCCCGGTGAGCGGTGGCTTCCAGACCCCCGAGCAGATCGCTGCTTTCGCCGCGTTGCTCGCCGAGCTGCCCCATCCGTTGTTGGCGTTTTGCCGCAGCGGCGCGCGCTCGGGCAATCTCTACCACCAGGCTACCGCGCCCTGACGACTCGCCTGCGCGCGCAGGCGACCCCCGTGCGAATCCCGTGCTGGAACGTGTGCGGCGGCGCCTACACTCGCGGCGTCCCGATATCTACAACCATCGCCGGAGGACACCGCATGACACCCTTGCTGCAGCTATCCCGCCTGATCGACAGGCTCAATGAATGGGTGGCCCGGTGGGTTGCCTGGCTGGTGCTGGCGGCGGTGGTGATCAGCGCCGCAAACGCCATCGTGCGCAAGGCCTTCGACATGAGCTCGAATGCCTTTCTCGAGATTCAGTGGTACCTGTTCGCCGCCGTGTTCCTGCTGGCTTGCGGCTACACCTTGCTGCGGCAGGAGCATGTGAAGATCGACGTGGTACTGAGCCGCTTCAGCCGGCGCACGCAGATCAAGCTGGAGATCTTCGGCTTCATCGTCTTCCTGCTGCCGTTTGTGATCGTCGTGCTCGATCTGTCGATGCCGCTGGTGATCAAGGCCTTCGTCAAGCAGGAGATGTCGTCCAACGCCGGCGGCCTGATTCGCTGGCCGGTGTTTGCGCTGGTACCGATGGGTTTCACGCTGCTGGGCTTGCAAGGCTTTTCCGAGCTGGTCAAGCGCTTCGCCTTTCTGCGCGGCGCGGCCGACGATCCCGCCCTGCGCAAAGGCGCGAAGACCGCTGAGGAGGAATTGGCGGAAGCGATCCGCGCCCGGTCGGAAGGGGCGCAGTCATGATGGAATTCCTGGGCGCCAACATGGCGCCGATCATGTTTCTCGGGCTCATCTGCTTTTTGCTGATGGGTTTTTCGGTGGCGTTTTCGCTGGCTGCATGCGGCCTGTTTTTCGGCTTTGTAGGCATCGAGCTGGGCCTGCTGCCCGCCTCGCTGATGCAGGCCCTGCCGCTGCGCATCTTCGGGATCATGCAGAACGACACGCTGCTGGCGATCCCGTTTTTCACCTTTATGGGCCTGATCCTCGAACGATCCGGCATGGCCGAAGACCTGCTGGATACGATCGGCCAGCTGTTTGGCCCGATTCGCGGCGGCCTGGCCTACGCGGTGATCTTCGTCGGCGCCATGCTCGCGGCAACCACCGGCGTGGTGGCGGCCTCGGTGATCTCGATGGGGTTGATCTCCTTGCCGATCATGTTGCGCTACGGCTATGACCGGCGCCTGGCCTCGGGTGTGATTGCCGCCTCGGGCACGCTGGCGCAGATCATCCCGCCCTCCCTGGTGCTGATCATCATGGCCGATCAGCTCGGCAAGAGCGTGGGCGATCTGTACAAGGGCGCCTTCGTTCCCGGCTTCGTGCTCACCGGCATGTACGTGGGCTATGTGCTGCTCGTCACCTTTTTCAAGCCCGCATGGGCGCCTGCATTGCCCAAGGAAGCACGCACGATTCGCGAAGACGACGGCACGCCCGGCCTGCGCTCGCTGCTCGCGCTGTTCGTGCTGTCGCTAGCGTGCGCGGTCACCTTCGGGCAGACGCGGCCGGCCGAGATGCCGCGCGACGAAACCATCGTACTGGCCTTGTGTGTGGGCGTGGGCGTGGCGTTCCTGCTCTCGGTGCTGAACCGCCTGCTCAAGCTCAAGCTGCTGTCGCGCATGGCCGAGCGCGTCACGTTTGTGCTGATCCCGCCGCTGGCGCTGATCTTCCTCGTCCTGGGCACCATCTTCCTGGGCATCGCCACACCCACCGAAGGCGGTGCGATGGGGGCCGTGGGGGCGCTGGTGATGGCCATCGCTCGCCGCCGGCTGTCGATGAAACTGCTGCGGCAGGCCATGGATTCGACGATGAAGCTCTCGTGCTTTGTCGTCTTCATCCTCATCGGCTCCACCGTGTTCAGCCTCTCGTTCCAGGGTGTGGATGGCCCCAAGTGGGTGGAGCACCTGCTCACCAGCCTGCCGGGCGGCCAGGTGGGGTTCCTGATCGTCGTCAACATCCTCATCTTCGTGCTCGCGTTCTTTCTCGACTTTTTCGAGCTCTCGTTCATCGTCGTGCCGCTGCTCGGCCCGGTGGCGGAAAAGCTGGGCATCGATCTGGTGTGGTTCGGCGTGCTGCTGGCGGTGAACATGCAAACCTCCTTCATGCACCCGCCGTTCGGCTTTGCGCTGTTCTATCTGCGCAGCGTGGCGCCCGACAAGGATTACCCCGATCGCCTGACCAGCAGGCTCATCGCCCGTGTCACCACCGGCCAGATCTACTGGGGCGCCGTGCCGTTCGTGGTCATCCAGGTCATCATGGTGGGATTGATCATCGCCTTCCCCAATCTGGTCTCGGGCGGGCTGGGCAAGAAGGCGGAGATCGACACCAGCAACATCGTGATCGACATCCAGGCGCCGCAGGAGGGCAACACCGAAATGGATGCGTCCAAGCTGTTCGGCGCCGACCCGGCGGCGAGTGCCCCGGCGGACGACAAGAAATAGCCTTCGGCCAGCACGCGCGATGGTGCGCGGCATGAAAAACGCCCCGCCGGAAAAACTCCGGCGGGGCGTTTTTTTGAATCAGCCCGGTGCGGTGCTCAGAGCTTTTGTTGCTGCATGAAATCGTCGAAGCTGGCTTCGGCGAAACGGAACCACAGGTTCTGCTCGGAACGGAACTTGGCGTAGTCCTCGTACACCTTCTTCCAGTTCGGGTTGCTGGCCGACAACTCGCTGTACAAGCCCATGGCTTCCTTGAAGGTGGCGTCGAGCACGTCTTTCGGGAAGCGGAAGAGCTTGGTGCCCCCGCCCACCAGCTGGCGCAGCGCCCCCGGGTTGCGGCCGTCGTACTTGGCCTGCATGTCGGTGTGCGCGTATGACGCGGCGGCTTCGACGATGGCCTTGTACTCGGGCGTCAGCGCCTCGAAGGCCTTGGTGTTGATGTAGAAGTCAAGTTGCGGGCCGCCCTCCCACCAGCCCGGGTAGGCGTAGTTGGGTGCCACCTTGTTGAAGCCGAGCTTGAGATCATCGTACGGGCCCACCCACTCGGCCGCGTCGATGGTGCCCTTTTCGAGGGCTTGGTAGATCTCGCCGCCGGGGATGTTTTGCGGCACACCGCCCACACGCTCGAGCACCTTGCCGGCAAAACCGCCGATGCGCATCTTCAGGCCTTTGAGGTCGGCCACCGACTTGATCTCCTTGCGATACCAGCCGCCCATTTGCGCGCCGGTGTTGCCGCCCGGAAAATGCTTGATGTTGAACTGGGCATAAAACTCGCCCATCAACTTGTAGCCGTTGCCTTCGTAGGCCCATGCCGTCATCTGGCGCGAGTTGAGGCCGAAGGGGATCGCGCAGCCCAAGGCAAACGTCGGATCCTTGCCGAAAAAGTAATACGGCGCCGTGTGCGCCATTTCGACGGTGGCGTTCTGCACACCATCCACCACACCAAACGCGGGCATCAGCTCGCCGCCGGCATGCACCGAGATCTGGAACTTGCCGCCGGTCATGTCAGACACTTTCTTGGCGAACACATCGGCGGCGCCGAAGATGGTGTCGAGCGACTTGGGGAAGCTCGATGCCAGGCGCCAGCGGATGTTGGCCTGCGCATGCACGATGGCCGGCGCGGCACCTGCCGCGAGAACACCGGCAAGCCCGGCATGATGGATAAAGGAACGACGCTCCATGGATTCTCCCGTGAGCCGGTGGCAAAAAAGGTCAGAAATTCTAGGGGGGGGTGCCTGGGTGACCCGTGGTGTTTACCCGTGCGCCAGAGGGGCCGCGCGGGTGATGTGGCGGATCACGAGCCCGCCAGCTTCATCTGCTCGAGCAACACCGATCCGATCGTCTTGCCGCCCATCGTGTAGGTGTCGGCACCCACGGCCACGATCTGCTTGAGCATCACCGCCAGATTGCCGGCGATCGTCACTTCATGCACCGGGTGAACGATGCGTCCGTTGTCGACCCAGTAGCCGGCTGCGCCGCGCGAATAGTCGCCGGTCACGTAGTTCACACCCTGGCCCATCAACTCGGTGACGAACAGGCCGCAGCCGAGTTTTTTCAGCATCGCCTCCAGGCTGTCGCCGGGCTGTGTGAGCCGGCTGGAGAAGCTCAGGTTTTGCGAGCCGCCGGCGTGGCCGGTGGTGCGCATGCCGAGCTTGCGGGCCGAATAGCTGGAGAGAAAGTAGGTTTGCACCACGCCGGCATCCACCACCCGGCGCGCCTGCGTCGCCACGCCTTCGTCGTCGAACGGTGCACTCGCCTTGCCCTTGAGAATATGCGGATCCTCGACGATGTCGATGTGTGCCGGCAGCACATCGCGGCCCAGGCTTTCGTGCAGGAAGGTCGTCTTGCGATAGAGCGCGCCACCACTGGTGGCTTGCACATAGGCGCCGAGCAGGCCGGCCGCCACGGTGGATTCGAACAACACCGGCACGGTGCCTGTCTTGACCTTGCGCGCATTCAGGCGCGCCAGCGCGCGCTCGGCCGCATAACGCCCCACCGACTCCGGATTGGCCAGTTCGGAGGCATCGCGCATCGAGCTGTACCAGGCATCGCGCTCCATCTCTTCGGCGCCGCCGCGCCCCCGTCGAGAGGCAATCGGCGCCACCGAGAGCGAATGCCTCGAACTGGCGTAGCCGCCGCGAAAGCCGCGGCTGTTGCCGGCCCAGAAATGCGATTGCTGGGCCGAGACACCGGCGCCTTCGGAATTGGTGATGCGCGCATCGGTGGCAAAGGCCGCCTGCTCGCAACGGTGCGAAATCTCGGCGGCATCGGCGGCATCGATCACCCACGGGTGGAACAGATCGAGATCGCGCAGCGCCTGTGCCGGCGTGGCGAGATCGTCTTTCTCCGGTAGCCCTGCCGCCGGATCTTCGGCGGTGAAACGGGCGATGTCGTAGGCCGCGCGCACGGTTTGCTGCAACGAACTGGCGGAAAAGTCGGACGTGCTCGCATTGCCGCGCCGCTGGCCGAGATACACGCTCACGCCCACCGATTTATCCCGGTTGCGCTCCACGTTTTCGAGTTCGCCCTTGCGCACCGATACGCTCAGGCCCGCACCTTCGGATACTTCGACCCCCGCGTCGCTGGCGCCGAGTTTGCGCGCCAAGCCCAGCGCATCCTCGACGATCTGCTGAAATTGCCCATTGAGGTAGGTGAATCCGTGCGGTCGGTCATGCATGGCGGGCCTGCGCCGGCAGCGGCGCGAATCCAGGTTTGCGGGACAATGATGATAGCGATCCACCACATCCGAAGGATTGCCCTCGACCGCCTTTCACGCGATGCTTCGGCGTTGCGCTGATGATGGCCTGCCTCCCGCACCCCCGAATGACCCCATGACCGACCGCGCCAGCTTTCGCCGCACCAGCGCCGAACCCACCGACGAAGCGCCGAGCAAAACGGCCCTCAAGAAGCAGATGCAGGAGTTGCAGACGCTCGGACAGGCACTGACCGACCTCCCCGCCGACCGGCTTGCCGCCGTGCCGCTGGACGACTCGCTACGCGCGGCGATCGAGATGCTCAAGCGCACCCGCTCGCACGAAGGCCGGCGCCGGCAATTGCAGCTGGTGGGCAAGCTGATGCGCCGAGCCGATGACGAGCCGATCCGCGACGCCCTGGCGCGTTTTGCGATGGGGTCGGCGCAAGACACCCTCACGCTGCATCGCATCGAAGTCTGGCGAGATGAATTGATCGCCTCCGACGACGCCATCACCCGCTGGGTGGCCGAGTTCCCCGATACCGACGTGAAGCGGCTGCGCGATCTGGCCCGCGCCGCCCGCGCCGATCTGGCCACGCCGGTCGATCAGCGCCACGGGCGCGCATATCGCCAGATGTTCCAGTTCATCAAGCCCTTCGTCGAATCGATGGAAAATTCATGACACCGCTCGACACGGTGCGCATCGGCTTGGTTTCGGTGAGTGATCGGGCATCGTCCGGGGTGTACGTCGACAAAGGCATCCCGGCGCTGCGCGAATGGCTGGGCCGCGCGGTGCGTAACCCGATCGACTGGGTCGAGCGTTTGATCGCCGACGAGCAGCCCCTCATCAGCGCGACGCTGCGCGAACTGGTCGACGATCAGGCCTGCGATCTGGTGCTCACCACCGGCGGCACCGGCCCCGCGCCGCGCGACGTGACACCCGAAGCCACCGTCGCCGTAGCCGACAAACTGATGCCCGGCTTTGGCGAGCAGATGCGCCAGATCAGCCTGCGCTTCGTGCCCACCGCGATCCTTTCTCGCCAGGTGGCGGTGATCCGCGGCAAAGCGTTGATCATCAATCTGCCCGGCCAGCCAAAATCCATCACCGAAACCCTCGAAGGCCTGCCGCAGGCCCACCCATCCGTACCAGGGATTTTTGCCGCTGTACCGTACTGCATCGATCTGATCGCAGGCCCGTACATCGAGACCGACCCGACGGTTTGCGCTGCATTCCGTCCCAAGTCGGCCATGCGGCACCAGTGAACCCATGAGCAGGTAACGCCGCATGCGCTCACGCGCCACCCACCCACGCCCCATCTCGTTGCTGGTTTGCCTGACCGCGCTGTGCACTGCGGCATGGTCTGCCGATCCACCCCCACAGGCCGCAGACAGCGAGCCGGTGATCCTCTACACCGTGGTCGAGCACGACACGCTGATCGGCTTTGCGCGCGATCTGCTGGTCGATCCACAAGCCTGGCCGGCCGTGGCGCGCCTGAACAAGCTCGCCAATCCCAACGTGATCCGTCCGGGCCAGGTGCTGCGTGTGCCGTCGAGGCTGCTGCGATCGACGCCGGTGGTGGCGCGGCTGGTGAGTGTCGAAGGCGAGGTGTCTCTCAGCAGCATTCCGGCAACGGTGGGCGCCGAGATCCAGGCCGGGCAGGAACTTGCCACCGGTGCGAACGGATCCGCCGTGGTGGAACTGGCCGACGGCTCGCGGGTGAAAGTGGCTCCGGCCAGCAGCGCCGGGCTCGATGAATCCGCCCGCTTCTCGGTGCGGCGCCCCGCGGCGGTGACCACGGTATCGGCAACGACCGGAACACCCGACGACGGCTGGTTCGCAGGCACCATGCGGCTGGTCAAGGGCTCGATCGAAGTATTCGCCACCAAGGTGTTGCGCGCCAAGCCGCTGGAGGTCCGTTCACCCACCGCAGTGGTGGGCGTGCGTGGCACCACGTTCCGTGTTCGCTTGCCCGAAGACACCACCACCGGCACCTTGAGCGAAACCCTCGAAGGGCAAGTCATGGTGTCGCCGACCTCAACCCCCGAGGTGGCCGCCGTGGTGGCCGCCGGGTTTGGCGCGGCCACGTCGGCCACAGGGGCACCCACGGTGCGCGCGTTGCTGCCGGCGCCGGATCTGAGCACGGTGCCGGAGCACTTCGAACGGCCGTTGGTGCGCTTCGCGATGCCCAGTGAATCACGCCCCTTGCAGGTGCAGGTGGCCGCCGATGCGTCGTTCGACCGCATCGTGAGCGATCAGCGGGTGGAGGCCGGCAGCGATGTGCGCATCGCTGGCCTGGCCGACGGTGCCTGGCATGTGCGCGCACGGCGCATCGACGACATCGGCTTGCAAGGCATCGATGCCGCGCGCCCATTTGTGCTCAAGGCGCGGCCTGAACCGCCCGCCACGGTGATGCCGCGGCCCCGCGCCAAGCTGCAGGTGGGCAACATCGAATTCGCCTGGGCCGAAAACGTGGAGGCCACGCGCTACGAGCTGGAGGTATTGCCCGAAGGCGGCGCGGCACCGGCCGCGCAGCGCCGCACGGTGATGGGTGCGCGCGCGCAAATCCAGCTCGATGCCGAAGGTAGCTATCGGTGGCGGCTGGCCAGCGTGCGCGCCGACGGCGATCAGGGCCCGTGGAGTGACGCGCAAGCCTTCGAATTGCGCGCGATGCCGGCGCCGCCCACGGGGGCTGCCGATAACGGCAAGCTACAGTTCAACTGGGGTGGGCGACCGCAGGACAAGCAGCAAATCGAACTCGCCCGCGACGCCGAATTCACGCAGATCTTCGCCCGCGCCGACCTGCAATCCACCGAGTGGACGTTGCCCAATCCGGGGCCCGGCACCTACTACTTCCACTACCGGTCGATCGAGCCGGATGGCTATGTGTCGGGCTGGAGCAGCACGCTGAAGGTGGAGGTCAAGCGCGACTGGAGCTACATCTGGATGTTGCTGCTGCCGTTGCTTGGCGCGCTGTAGGCCGCAGGCCGCACGAGGCGAGTGCTACTTGACCAGCCGAGTGAGCCCTTCCGCATCGAAGTGCTCGCCGGTTTGTGCATCGTCGGGCACACAGTCTTCGCCCGGCAACTCACGCGAGCGGGCGGAGAGCTTTTCGATGGCGCCCCACAGCAAGGCGATCTGGTGTTCGTGCGCCGAGGCGTTGTCCACCAGACCCTTCATCGCCTGCGCCACCGGATCGTCGCCCTGCGTCACCCCGTAAGCCGAAAAGCCCAGGCGGGCAGCCGCCTGCTCGCGCAGCGCATCGGCATCCTTGACGAGGATGCGCGCCGGGATCCCCACGGCGGTGGCGCCGGGCGGCACTTCCTTCATCAGCACCGCGTTGGAGCCCACGCGCGCGCCATCGCCCACGGTAAACCCGCCCAGCACCTTGGCGCCGGCACTCACGATCACGCCACGGCCCAGCGTGGGATGCCGCTTGGCGCCCTTGGTGAGTGAGGTGCCGCCGAGCGTGACGCCCTGGTAGATGGTGCACTCGTCGCCGATTTCGGCCGTCTCGCCGATCACCACACCCATGCCGTGATCGATGAACACACGCCGTCCGACGGTGGCGCCGGGATGAATCTCGATGCCGGTGAGCCCACGCGACACATGCGACACAAAGCGGCCCAGCCAGTGGAATCCGCGCGTCCAGCAGGCATGCGCCACGCGATGCATCACCAGGGCGTGCAGCCCTGGATAACAGGTGAGCACCTCCCACGTCGAACGCGCGGCGGGGTCGCGTTCACGGACGCAGGCGATGTCTTCACGCAGTCGGCTGAACATGGTGGTTTGGCGCTTGGCGCCCGAAAAAGCAGGATCGCGGATATCAGTGTATGTCTGGGCTCGAACGCCTGCTGGTCACGCGGTTCAGGGCTTGTGGGCCTTGGAAGCCGCCTCGCCCACCGCCTTGGCGATACCGCGCAGGATGTGCACTTCCTCGGGGCTCACGCCGGCCCGATTGAAGGCCTGGTTGATGCGCGGCAGCAGCTTTTTAGGTGCCGCGGGATCGAGGAACCCGATCTGCACCAGCACCTGCGCCCAATGGTCGATCGTGCCTTGCACCGCGGTCACGTCGGCCCGGGCCTGTGCTGCCGCACGCGGCAGCACGTCGAACCCGCCCAGCGCCTGGCGCCACTCGTAGGCCAGCAACTGCACCGCTTGTGCGAGATTGAGCGAGCCATAGTCGGGGTGGGTGGGGATGCTCAGGCAGGCGTGGCAGCGGTACACATCGTCGTTCGACAAGCCGAAGCGCTCGCCACCGAACACCAGCGCCAGGCGCTGCCCCTGCGTGGCCAGGCCCGGCAGGTGATCACGCGGCGACAGCGTGGGCGGGCCGAAATCGCGCGGCGTCATCGCGGTGGCGCAGGCGTGGGTGATGCCGTCGAGTGCCGCCACCAGCGTCGGCACGATGCGGGCCTTGGCGAGGATATCGGTGGCGCCGCTGGCCATGGCGATGGCGTCGGGGTGGGTGAGCGCATCCTCGAAGCGCGGGGCCACCAAAACCAGGTCGTCGAACCCCATCACTTTCATCGCCCGCGCGGCCGCCCCCACGTTGCCACGATGGCTGGTGTGCACGAGCACAAAACGGGTGGGATCGGCAAGCTGGGTCATGGCCCGTAAAATTGGGGGTTTGGCGACGACGCGATTGTCGCCCGCTGTTCTTTTCACCTGCCGATCCGCTTTCGAGCACCCTGAGGCTGCGCGCCTTGCACCAACCGCCCTCGTGGCCAGCATCCCATGTCCCAAGCACTTCACCCCATGCTCAACATCGCCATCCGGGCGGCACGCGCGGCGGGGGCCATCATCAACAGGGCGTCGCTCGATCTGGATCTGCTGAAGGTGAGCAGCAAGGGGCCGAACGACTTTGTCACCGAAGTCGACCAGGCTGCGGAGCAGGCGATCGTCGAGACGCTGCTCGGCGCC
>JANMAS010000399.1:0-3315 GCA_031359975.1 Burkholderiales bacterium | reverse complement strand
CCAGGTGGCGCTCACCTCGAAATCGCCGATGTGGTGCGCCATGAAACTGGCGCGCGGGCTAAAGATGGTGAGATCGCTGCCACGCTGCGTCATGAGCTTGAGCTGGTTGGATTCGATCGTCTCGCGCAGCTCGTCGTCGCTGATCTTCAGATCGGCCACCTTGGGTTTGCGCGTGGCATCCTGGATGCCGGCGATCTGCTGGTTGCGCCAGTTTTCCAGCGCCTTGGGCGCGGTGGTGTAGTGGCCGTGACAGTCGATGATCATGGTCAGACTCCT
The DNA here is from genome assembly GCA_031359975.1 of Burkholderiales bacterium. GTDB lineage: Bacteria > Pseudomonadota > Gammaproteobacteria > Burkholderiales > Burkholderiaceae_C > JANMAS01. The sequence goes on along the minus strand of JANMAS010000399.1, from coordinate 3,039 downwards.
GGGTGGTTGCCGAGGTTCGCGCTCTCGCGAGGGCCGGAAGGATGGGGATGCGCGGCGGCTTGGGTGCTGCGCCATTCGGCGAGCGAGGCCAGGTGCATCGGTGCGTTGGTGGAGCCGTACAAGGCGTAGCCGCCGCGGCGTTCGATGAACTCGAACTCGAATCGATCCTCGAACGGTGCGCAGTAGGCGTGCAGAAACTCGCCCTTCTCGCCGCGCTCGTACATCACCCCGCTGGTACGCAGCGCGGCGAGAAAGGCCGGGTCCAGCGCGTACTTGGCGTCGAGATCGTCGTAGTAGTTGTCGGGTACCGGCAGCAGCGGCGCGCCGGCGCGTTGCAGCGCCGAGACGGTGGCGATCACATCGGCCACTGCGATGGCGATCTGCGATACGCCGGCACCGCCGTAGCGCGACACCGTGCGTGATGTGGATGTGTTGTCGCGTTCGGAGAGCATCAGCGAATAGCGCACCGCTTTATCCACGGATTCGATTTCCCGGCTGCGGATCACGCCGTAGGGATCGTGCAGCACCACGTTGCGCACCGGCACCAGGCCGAGCACGGCGCGATAGAACAGCGTCCAAGGCTCCACCTGGCCGCCCGGCAGGGCCTGCACGATGTGATCGATGCGCGCCGCCGTGCCGAGCGGCGCATCGCGCAACGCGGCCTCGTCGATCACAAAATCGGCTTCGAACGGGAATCGGCCGTTGCACGCCGGCTCGCAGAAGTAGAGCAGGCTGCCATCGGGTGCCCGCACCGCCGGGATCGACAGCTCATCGGTGCCGATGTGGCCCGCCATGCGTTCGCAGCCGAGCGCTTCGGCGCGAGCGATCGCCGCGCCGCTGTTGCCGGTGGTGAGTGCCAGCGCACACACGGAAGGCCCGTGCAGATCGAAGTAGCTGCGCGCGAACGAATCGCCCTCGCGGTTGAGCACGATGCGCACCTGGCCCTGGCCGTACAGATCCACCTCCTTGGAACGGTGGCGCCCGATGTGTGCGAGGCCCAGCGTGGCGAACAGCGCGGCCAGGCGTGTGGCGGTGGCGCCATCGGCGGCGAATTCGATGAACGACCAGCCTGCCAACACCGGCGGCGCTGGCGGATCGAACAGCGGCACACGGATCGGCGGCGAGCTCCCGGGCGCTTGGTGCGCGTGTTCGATGCGCACCTGCTCTTCGAGCCACAGCAGCGAGCGCATCGCATCCACGGCGGTGGCACGCGCTGGAGCCGAGCGGAACTCGTCGTTGAAGACCTCCAGCGATATCGGCCCGGTGTAGCCGGCGTCGAGCGCGGCGCGCACAAAACCGGTGACGTTCATCTCGCCCTGGCCGGGAAAGCAGCGGTAGTGCCGGCTGTGGGTGAGCACATCGGTGTTCACCCAGGGCGCATCGGCCAGCTGCATGTAGAAGATCCTGTCGCCTGGCAGGCTGGCAATCGGGGCCGGATCGTCACGCAACGACAAGGTGTGAAAACTGTCGAGCGCGAGCCCGAGGTTGGGGTGCGCGACCCGTTCGACCACCGCCCAGGCCTGCGAGAACAGCTTGACCTGGCTGCCCCAGGCCAGCGCTTCGTAGGCGATGCGCATGCCGCGGCGCGCGGCGCGTTCGGCCAGCTGGTGGAACTGTTCGGCGAGCTGATCGACATCGCCCGGCGCGTCGGGCTGCACGTTCGAACACACCAGGATCAGCGGCGTGCCCAGCTCGTGCATCACATCGAACTTGCGCTCGGCCCGATCGAGGTTGCGGGCGAGTTGCGCCGGGTTGGCGGCGTCGAAATCCCGGAATGGCTGAAACATGTCGATGGCCAGGCCGAGGTCGTCGGCGATCTGGCGCACCTCTCGCGGCGTGCCGGAAAACTGCAGCAGATCGTTCTCGAAGATTTCCACGCCATCGAAATGCGCAGCCGCCGCGGCCTGCAGCTTTTCACGCAGCATGCCGGACAAGGAAACCGTGGCGATCGAGCGGCGCATGGTGATGCCTTGGTGTTCGGTGGCGCTCAGCCGCGCCCGGCGGCGCGTTCGGCGATCAGCGCACGGAAGTGGGCCTCGACGCGCTGGGGGTCGGCCAATCGCCCGGTGAACAGCTCGAACGCGCCGACAGCCTGGCCCACCGCCATCGTGCCGCCATCCACGGTGGCGCAGCCGCGGGCGCGGGCGGCCTTGAGCAACGCGGTTTCGATCGGGAAATAGACGATCTCCGCCACCCACAGTTCAGGCCGCAGAAGCGCTTCGAGCAACGGCAAGCCTGGTGACTTGGCGGTTCCGGTGGGTGTGGCGTGGATCAGACCTGTAGCGCCGCGCAGGGCCTTCTCGACATCGGATTCGGCGCTGACACGCGCCTGGCCATACGCCGCATGCAGGCCGTTGGCAGCCGCCTGGGCACGCTCGATATCGCGGTCCACCACCACCAGATGGCCGGCGCCCAGGCGCAGCACTGCATGCGCGATGGCCGAGCCGGCACCGCCGGCACCGAGCAGCACCACCCGCGTCAGGTCGGCCTGCGGCAAGGCGCGCCGAAAGCCCCAGGCCCAGCCGGAGCCATCGGTGTTGTGGCCGATGAGTTGGCCATCGCGATGGACGACGGTGTTGACGGCGCCCATGGTGCGGGCTTCATCGGATAAGCCGTCGAGCAGCGGTATCACCGCCTGCTTGCAGGGGAACGTGATGTTGAGCCCGGCAAAGCCGATGGTGCGCACCGCGGCGATCAGTGTCGGCAGCAGATCGACGCCGGATCCGGTGCTGTCGAGGTCGATCAGCTGGTAGTGCAGCCGAAGGCCGTGCTGGCGGGCTTCTTCTTCCTGCATCGAGGGCGTCAACGACAACTGGATGCCGGAGCCGATCAGGCCCAGCAGCAGCTTGTCCGACCTGGCGGTGGCGCCAGCGGTGTGCGGGGATGGTTCAGGCATGAGTCGGCTCCTCCTGGGTGTGGCAAAGGGTGGATGCGGGATCGGATCGCGGGTGCGAGGCCGTTTTTCAACCGCTGAACCAGCGCGCAGGCACCATCACCAACTGCGGGAAGAGAACCATCAGGAACATCACCGCGAACTCG
>JANMAS010000393.1:0-5829 GCA_031359975.1 Burkholderiales bacterium | reverse complement strand
CCGCATCGCGGGCCTGGATGTCAAGCGCATCATCAACGAGCCGACCGCGGCCGCGCTGGCCTTCGGCCTCGACAAACACGGCAAGGGCGACCGCAAGATCGCGGTGTACGACCTGGGCGGCGGCACCTTCGACATCTCCATCATCGAGATCGCGGATGTCGATGGCGAAAAGCAGTTCGAGGTGCTCTCCACCAACGGCGACACCTTCCTGGGCGGTGAAGACTTCGACCAGCGCATCATCGACTACATCGTCACCGAGTTCAAAAAGGAACAGGGCGTCGACCTGACCAAGGATGTGCTTGCGCTGCAGCGCCTGAAAGAAGCCGCCGAGAAGGCCAAGATCGAGCTGTCGAACAACACCCAGACCGACATCAATCTGCCTTACGTCACCGCTGATGCGTCGGGCCCGAAGCACCTGAACATCAAGCTCACCCGCGCCAAGCTCGAGGCCCTCGTCGACGAGTTGATCGACCGCACGATCGAGCCCTGCCGCATCGCGATCAAGGATGCCGGCGTCAAGGTATCCGAGATCGACGACGTGATCCTGGTGGGTGGCATGTCGCGCATGCCCAAGGTGCAGGAGCAGGTGAAGGCCTTCTTCGGCAAGGAGCCGCGCAAGGATGTGAACCCCGACGAGGCCGTGGCCGTGGGCGCCGCGATCCAGGGCCAGGTGCTTGGTGGTGATCGCAAGGATGTGCTGCTGCTCGACGTGACGCCGCTGTCCCTGGGCATCGAGACGCTGGGTGGCGTGATGACCAAGATGATCAAGAAGAACACCACCATCCCGACCAAGTTCGCGCAGGTGTTCTCCACCGCCGACGACAACCAGCCGGCAGTCACGATCAAGGTGTACCAGGGCGAGCGCGATCTGGCCACCGGCAACAAGAGCCTGGGCGAATTCAACCTCGAAGGCATCCCGCCGTCGCCGCGCGGCATGCCGCAGATCGAGGTGGCTTTCGACATCGACGCCAACGGCATCCTGCACGTGACCGCGAAGGACAAGGGCACCGGCAAGGAAAACAAGATCACCATCAAGGCGAACTCGGGCCTGTCGGAAGCCGAGATCGAAAAGATGGTCAAGGATGCCGAACTGAATGCCGTCGAAGACCAGAAAAAGCTCGAACTCGTGCAGGCGCGCAACCAGTGCGACGCCTCGATCCATTCAGTGAAAAAGAGCTTGGCCGAACATGGCGACAAGCTCGATGCCGGCGAGAAGGAAAAGATCGAAGCGGCGCTGAAGGATGCGCAGGATTCACTCAAGGGCGACGACAAGGCCACCATCGAAGCCAAGACCGAAGCCTTGATGACCGCCAGCCAGAAGCTCGGCGAAAAGATGTATGCCGATGCGCAGGCCGCGGCGGGCGCCGCCGGTGCGCCGGGCGCCAGCGAGGAGCCCACCGCGCAGCAAGCCGCGCCGGCTGACGAAAATGTCGTCGACGCCGATTTCAAGGAAGTCAAGAAGAGCTGATCACATGGCCTGAGGCTTGGCGCAGGAGCAAGGGCTCTCCCGCCAGATGACCGGTGTCGAGCGGAACGCAAGTTCTGGCGCGACACCGGTTTTCAAGTTTCAGGTTGTCTTCGAGGGAACGACATGTCCAACAGGCCCCTGTCCACATGAGCAAGAAGCGCGACTTTTACGAGATCCTCGGCGTGGCCAAGAACGCCCCCGAGGAAGACATCAAGAAGGCCTATCGCAAACTGGCCATGAAGCATCACCCGGATCGCAACCAGGGTGACTCCGCCAAGACGTCGGAAGAGAAATTCAAGGAGGCCAAGGAAGCCTACGAAATGCTCTCCGATCCGCAAAAGCGCGCGGCCTACGATCAGTTCGGCCATGCGGGTGTCGATCCCAACATGGCCGGCGGTCGCGGCGGGCCTGGCCAGGAAGGCTACGGCGGCTTTGCCGAAGCCTTTGGCGACATCTTCGGCGACATCGTCGGCCAGCAGGGTGGTGGCGGCGGCCGGCGCGGTGCCGGGGGCCAGCAGGTCTATCGCGGCGCCGACCTCTCCTATGCGATGGAGATCAGCCTCGAAGAAGCGGCCAACGGCAAGGAAACCCAGATCCGCATCCCGAGCTGGGAAACCTGCGAAACCTGCCATGGTTCGGGCGCCAAGCCCGGCACCTCGCCCAAGACCTGCACCACCTGCAATGGCGCCGGCACGGTGCATATGCGCCAGGGTTTATTCAGCCTGCACCAGACCTGCCCGCATTGCCATGGCAATGCCAAGATCATCCCCGACCCCTGCATCACCTGCAGCGGCGCCGGCAAGATCAAACGGCAAAAGACGCTGGAGGTGAAGATCCCCGCCGGCATCAACGAAGGCATGCGCATCCGCTCCACCGGCAACGGCGAGCCCGGCACCAACGGTGGCCCCAGCGGCGATCTCTACATCGAGATCCGCATCAAGCAGCACGATATCTTCGAACGCGACGGCGATGACCTGCATTGCACGGTGCCGGTGTTGATGACAACAGCCGCTCTCGGCAGCTCGATCACCGTACCCACGCTGAGTGGCCATGCGGAGATCGAGCTGCCCGAAGGCACGCAGCACGGCAAGACGTTTCGGCTGCGCGGCAAGGGCATCAAGGGCCTGCGCGCCAGCTATCCCGGCGATCTGTACTGCCATGTCACCATCGAAACGCCGGTCAAGCTCACCGAGCACCAGCGCAAGATGCTCAAGGAACTCGATGAGTCCTTGCGCAAGGGCGGCGAGAAGCATTCGCCAAACGCCAAGAGCTGGACAGACCGGGTGAAAGACCTGTTCAAGTAGGGCGCTTCAAGCGCCGCGTCGGCATGCGGCGCGCCATGGCACTGGCTCAAGTCGGGTCTTTTGCAGGCCGATAAGGCGTGGGTAGGCGACCGTACCGTCCGGGTACGGCATTCCCTGCCAAACGATTATCGGGTCGCACCTTGTGGCCCTCGCCATGCCATGACGCCAATGTCCATGCATCCTTCGCCGCAGCCGTCACCCCACCGTTCTGGCGGTGGGTGGTCGGTTGACCACGAGGTGTGTGCCTGGCGTCGCTTTCAGGGTCACGCGTGATCGATCGCGACATCATCCGCAGCAAGGCGCTGGTGATCGACGGCAATCCCATGTCGCGCAGCATCCTGGCCGCGCAGCTGCGAGATCTGGGTGTGGGCACGGTGATGCAGACCGGTCGCCTGCCGGACGCCCGCCGATTGCTCGAAAGCACGGAATTCGACGTGGTGCTCTGCGAGCAAACCTTCGACGACACCCCGGTGTCCGGCCAGGACCTGCTGGACGACCTGCGAAAGGCCCAATTGCTGCCCTACGCCACCGTGTTCATCATGGTGACGGCTCAGGCCACCTATGCGCAGGTGGCCGAGGCAGCTGAATCCGCACTCGACAGCTACCTCGTCAAGCCGCACACCGCCGCCGGGCTGGCCGATCGACTCAAGCACGCGCGGCACCGGAAAAAGACGCTCAAGGACATCTTCGCCGCCATCGACAGGAACGACCTGGCCCTGGCTGCGCGCCTGTGCATGCAGCGATTTGCAGCGAAAAAAGAGTTCTGGATGTATGCCGGCCGCATCGGCGCCGAGTTGCTCCTGCGGCTGGGCAAACCCACCAACGCCCGCATGCTCTACGAGGCGATCTTCGAGCAGCGGCCAATGCCCTGGGCCAAGCTCGGCATCGCGCGCGCGCAGCTGGAAGCCGGCAAGCTCCAGGAAGCCACCGAGACTTTGGAGGCGCTGACCCGCGAGCAGCCGGATTTTGCCGACGCCCAGGATGTGGTGGGCCGCCTGCGGGTGGCGCAAGGCCAGTTGCCCCAGGCGTTGCTCGCCTACCGGCAGGCTGCCAACCTCACACCCCACTCCATCGGCCGCCTGCAACGGTGCGGGATGCTGGCCTTTTACCTGGGCGAGCACGCCGAAGCTGGCAAGCTGCTCGATCGGGCCGCGCTGATCGGCACCCGCTCGAAGGCTTTCGATCAGCAAAGCCTGGTGCTGTTGTCGTTCTCGCGCCTGGCGCAGCGAGACACAAAGGGCCTTCAACGCTGCATCGACGATCTGGCGGCCGCCTCCGAGCAGGCCCCGGAAAACGCCCGCATACGTCGCTTTCTGGCCGTGGCGCGCACGCTGGGCTTGATGCTGGCGCACCAGATGGCCGATGTGGTGGACGAGCTGCGCGCGATGGCCAACGAATTCCGGCAGCCGGATATGGATATCGAAGCCGCCGGCAACTACCTGGCGCTGCTGGCACGTGTGTGCACCACGGAGCTGAAGCTTGCCGATGCCGACGAGTGGGTCGAGGCCATCGGCATGCGGTTTTGCACGTCGGCGGCGGTGTCCGAGCTTCTGGCGAGCGCGTGTCGCAGCCACCCACCCCACGAGCAGCGCATCCGCGCATGCCATGCGCGCATCACGGACTGGGTGGACGCAGCCCCCGGCCACTCGGCCGACGGCGACCTCCGCGCAGCGGTCTCGACGCTGCTGGCGCATGCCGACAAAACACTGAACACACGATTGATCGACGCCGCGCGACAGATCTTGACGCATGACACCGCGGCGATCCCCGACCTCGACGCGCTGACAGCGCGTGCGGACGGCCTGGCGCAGACCCTGGGCGAGTGCATCGTCGTACCGCCGCTGGGCAAGGTCGCCGCGCGTGAATCCGGGGCGGTGACGCTGCGGTTGAAACAATCACCCGCCTCGCCTCAGGAATCACCCGCGCGCGCCACCGAGCCGGCGTAGGCGTCGCATCCCTCACAGCACCTAGAACAGGCTGGCCTGCGCGCTGTGCTGAGCGGGCCGCACAAACTGGCTGAGGTCGAGCGCGATGCGTTCGCGGTTGAGGCCCAGGCGGGCGGAGGCTTTGTCGACACGTTGCTTCAGCAGTTGAGCCCACACCCCCTCGCCCCGCATCCGGGAGCCAAAGCGGCTGTCGTTGTCGCGGCCACCTCGCATGTCCCGAATCCGCGCCATGATGCGAGCCGCCCGATCCGGCACGTGTTGTTCGAGCCACTGCTGGAACAGCGGATTCACTTCCCACGGCAGGCGGATCACGATGCTGGACGCGGTGCGCGCGCCGGCATCCCTCGCGGCCTGGAGGATGCGCTCGACTTCCGGCTCGTTGAGGAAGGGAATCACCGGCGACACGCTCACGCCCACAGGGATGCCCGCCTCGGCCAGCCGGGTGATCGTTTGCAAACGGCGATGGGGGGCCGCAGCGCGCGGCTCCAGCGCACGAGCCAGTGACGCGTCGAGCGTGGTGAGCGAGATGTACACCGCCGCCAAGCCTTGCGCCGCCATCGGCGCGATCAGATCGATGTCGCGCTCGATGCCCGCCGACTTGGTGAACACCGAAAACGGGTGGCGGTGCTCGGACAGCACTTCGAGGATGGACCGGGTGATGCGCAAGCGGCGCTCGATGGGCTGGTAGGCATCGGTGGCGGAGCCGACGTTGAGCAGCATCGGCTCGTAGCCCGGCGAGGCAAAGGTGGCGCGCAGGCGCTCCGCCGCATTGACCTTGGCGATGATGCGCGTTTCGAAATCCAGGCCCGGCGACAGGTTGAGGTAGCTGTGCGTGGGCCGGGCGTAGCAGTAGACGCAGCCATGCTCGCAGCCGCGGTACGGGTTGATCGACAGATCGAAGGCGATATCGGGAGAATCGTTGCCGGTGAGGATGCTGCGCACCTGCTCTTCGATCACTTGCGTGGCAACGGCGACGGGCTCTTCCTGGGCGGCCTGTTCGAGCGTGCCCCAGCCATCGTCGAAGGATTCGCGGGCGGCGCTGGCAAAGCGATGCTCGATGGCCCACGCCGTGCCGCGGCCCTTGCTGGGTGCATAGATCATCGTCACCGGC
>JANMAS010000388.1:0-17973 GCA_031359975.1 Burkholderiales bacterium | reverse complement strand
CCATTCAGCGGCGCGCTCGGCAATCATCAGCGTCGGCGAATTGGTGTTGCCGCTGGTGATCGAGGGCATCACGCTGGCATCGGCAATGCGCAGGCCCACCACGCCCCGAACCCGCAGCCGCGTATCGACCACCGCCATCGGATCATCACGAGCGCCCATCGCGCAAGTACCCACCGGATGGAAGATCGTGGTGCCGATGTCGCCGGCCAGCCGCGCCAGTTCGTCGTCGGACTGAAATTGCGTTCCCGGCTTCACCTCGCGGGGCTGGAACGCGGCCAGGGCCGGCATCGCCGCGATGCGCCGCGTGAGCCGCAGCGAATCGGCGGCCACCTGACGATCGTGCGCGGTGGCGAGGTAGTTGGGCGCGATCGCCGGCGCGTCTTGCGGCCTGGGCGAGCGGATGTGCACCGTGCCGGTGGAGCTCGGGTTGAGGTTGCACACGCTGGCGGTGAACGCATCGAAGGTGTGCAGCGGCTCGCCAAACGCATCCAGCGACAGCGGCTGCACGTGGTACTCCAGGTTGGGCCAGGTGTGCTGCGCGGATGAACACGCAAAGGCGCCGAGCTGCGATGGCGCCATGCTCATCGGGCCCGATCGATCGAGCAGGTAACGCGCGGCGATGCGTGCCTTGCCCAGCCAGGATGCCGACAAGGTGTTGAGCGTAGGCGCGCCCTGCACCGCGAACACGGCCCGGATCTGCAGGTGATCCTGCAGGTTGGCGCCGACGCCGGGCAGCGCGCGGCGCACCGCGATGCCCTGCGCCTGCAGCGTGGACACCGGCCCCACACCGGAGAGTTGCAGGATCTGCGGCGTGCCGATCGCACCGGCGGCCATCACCACCTCCTGGCGCGCGCGCACCGTGAGGGTGGTGTTGGCGGCGGTGTCGAGCACTTCGAGGCCCGACACCCGCAGCGGGTTGTCGCCGCCGGCATCGCCAGGCTCGAACAGCAGGCGGCTCACCTGGTGGCCCGTCCACACCGTGAGATTGCGCCGGTGCCGAGCCGGCCGCAGAAAGGCCCGCGTGGCATTCCAGCGCATGCCGCGGCGCTGGTTGACCTCGAAGTAGCCCACGCCGGCGTTGTTGCCGCGGTTGAAATCATCGGTGGCCGGGATGCCCGCCTGCTGCGCGGCCTGCGCAAAGGCATCCAGGATCGGCCACGACAGGCGCTGGCGCTCCACCCGCCACTCGCCGCCGGAGCGTCGGCCCGTGGCATCGAAGCCGGGCGCGGCGTGCGATGCGTCGGCCCCGCGCCAGTGGTCTTCGTGGCGCAGGAAATAGGGCAGGCAGGCATCCCAGCGCCAGGCGTCGTCGCCGCAGCGCTCGGCCCAGCCGTCGTAGTCGCGCCGCTGCCCGCGCATGTAGATCATGCCGTTGATGCTGGAGCACCCACCGAGCACCTTGCCTCGTGGATAGCGCAGCGAGCGGCCGTTGAGCCCGGCTGTCGGCTCGGTGGCATACAGCCAATCGGTGCGCGGATTGCCGATGCAATACAGATAGCCGACCGGGATGTGGATCCAGATGTAGCGGTCGCTGCCGCCGGCCTCGATCAACAGCACCGAGCGCGAAGGATCGGCCGACAAGCGGTTGGCCAGCAGGCAGCCCGCCGTGCCGGCGCCCACGATGACCACGTCGAACGCGCTCTCGGGGCCCTTTGGCGCGGCGCTCACTGGTACACCCCGATCGCCGGGTACGGCAATCGACCCTCCGAGAGGGTCGGGCCTTGCTTGGGGCGGCCCGGCGCGGCGGCCCGTGGCCAATAGGTTGACACCGGATGTCTCATTCAGCCCGATCGCGGCGTCAGCGCGGAACCCCGCTGGCCAGCAGCGGAAAGAGCTTGGTCAGCCCGTCGGCCAGCAGCTCCACCGCCATCGCCGCCAGGATCAGGCCCATCAGGCGGGTCATCACATTGATGCCGGTGCGGCCCAGCACCTTGGCGATGCGGTCGCTGAGCTTGAAAGCCACCCACACCGCGGCCGCGATCACCACCGCATAACCCACCAGCACCGCCAGCTCCCACCAGTGGCGGGTGCGTTCGGCGTAGATCACCATCGTTGAGATGGAGGCCGGGCCGGTGAGCAGGGGCACGGCCAGGGGCACCACCGCGATGCTGGCACCCGCGTCGACCTTGGCGGTGCCGTCGGCGATGTCGGTGGGTTTGTGTTCGGCCGGCTGCGCATTGAGCATCTGCAAGGAGCTGATCAGCAGCAGCGTGCCCCCGCCCACCTGGAACGAGGCGATGCTGATGCCAAAGAATTCAATGATCTTCAAGCCCGCCAGCGCGGAAATGGCGATGACGAAGAACACGGCGGTGGCGCTGACGCGGATGGTGCGGTTGCGCTCGGCTGCGGTGAAGCCCTGTGTGAACGCGACGAAAAACGGCAACACGCCGATGGGATTGACGATCACCAGCAGCGCGATCAAGGGTTTGAGCAGGTCCATGCGCGATTCTGCCGCCTCGCGGCGCCCGCCAAGCTGTCTTGCGGCAGCCGCTCCGCCCTTGACCACCGCCCGCGACGGCATGAAAACAACATCGCTCCGTCAAGCTTTTGTGAAGGTTTTGCCAAAGAATGCAAAAGTTCCCATAATGCGATGCGGGCAGCTCTCTCCGAGGCTGTCCGCATCGTTCTGTGTTTGGACGCCCACGCCTTTGCTGCTATTTGCTCATGCCCGGGTCGAAGCTCCACATGGTGTTTGATTGATTGTTTGATTTTTTGAGATAGAGGCTTTCCCGATGGGCAACAAGCTTTATGTAGGCAACCTCGCCTACAGCGTGCGCGACGAGTCGCTGCAAGAGGCGTTTGGTCAATTTGGCGCTGTCACGTCTGCCAAGGTGATGATGGACCGCGAAACCGGCCGTTCGAAGGGCTTCGGCTTTGTCGAAATGGGTTCGGATTCCGAAGCGCAAGCCGCGATGAACGGCATGAACGGTCAGGCCCTCGAAGGCCGCGCGATCGTTGTGAACGAGGCGCGTCCTCGTGAAGACCGCGGTGGCGGTGGTGGCGGCTTCGGCGGCGGCGGCGGCGGTGGTCGCAGCGGCGGTGGTGGCGGCGGCTACGGCGGTGGCGGCGGTGGTGGTGGCGGCATGCGCAGCCCCTACGGCAGCCCGCGTGGCGGCAGTGGTGGTGGTGGTGGTGGCGGCGGCTACGGTGGTGGCGGCGGCGGTGGCCGCGGCGGCTACTGAACCAGATCGCACCCTGAGAATTTGACCGGCGCTGCCATCTCGGCAGCGTTTGGACAAAGGAAGAACCGGCGCTTTTGCGCCGGTTTTTTTGTGTCCCGTTTTAGTCAGTCGAGGACAGAGCTCGCTTCGCTCGGTCTGTCCCCGAGGCAACATATTGCGTCTCAGAACGCCATCGCGGCCTTGGCGAAGACTTCACTGCTGTGCTGCGTTCCCGGTTCGCTGCGTTCGCGTGTGGCGCCCACGCTGATGTGGGTGCGAATGCCCACGCGATGCTGAAACACCAGCGATACCGTGCGCTGCCGCCACGAGGCTGCTGCCAGCGCGGCCCCGGGATCGGCGCGGCGATCGACATCCTGCCCCTGCCACACCAGCCGCAGCGAATCCTGCGCGTTGAGGTGCATCACGCCCAGCCACTGCCAGCCGGTCTCGACGATCGCCCGCCGGCCCTCGGGCCCCCGGATGAAGGTCTGTTCGACGCTTTGCTCGCTCTCGAGGCCGATGCCGCCCAAGGCCCCGCGCAGGCGCGATTCGACCAGCCAGCGCGCACCGCTGCCCACCCGATCGGCATCGACATCCAGCCATCGCCCCCAGGCCAGCTCCACATTGATGCGCGGCGCCCAGGCCGCCGGGTTGAGGCTGTAACCCGCGGCGATGCGGGGCGTGGCCAGCAGCGGACCGGTGGGCCGCGCCCTTTCGGCCTGCCATTGCAGCTCCGCCCAGCCTTCGCTCGCGCGCTCACCAGCCCACCAGATGCCCGGCTTCAGGCTGCGCGACACGGTTTGGTGGCCAGGGACAGGATCGCCCTCCTCGGGGCGCGCATCGGCCAGCGTGCCGACATGCTGCCCCCACAGATAGAGATCGAACTCATCGGCCGTGAACCAGCCGAGATCCCGCTCACCGAGGCGGCGCACCATTTCGCCTTCCAACACCTGCACGCCCGCCTGATCGACAAAGCCGTTGTCGTTGCGAAAGCGCGGGCTGATGCGCGTCGCGTTGGCTTCGAAGCGCCAGTCGGAGGTCAACCGCGCCCACGTCAATTCGCCGTAGCTGCCGGAGTCGTGACGCCCGCCCACGGCACGATCGTCGGTGTCGGAGGCCATCACCCGTGCGCGCCACTCGTCGGCGCCTTCACCGGAGGTGAACAGGTCGATGCCGACAACGCCGTTGCGGCGGCCATCGTCGCCGTCGCGCAGCGCCGTCATGGCACCGAAGGTCATCGCCTCCCCGTGCCAACGGCCCCGCGCCACCGCCACCTTGGCCGGCGCATCCTGCGGCAGTACCCGCGTGCCATAGGCCGCGGGCCGCAGGATCACACCGCCGCCGTCATCGATCATCACCAGGGCGCTGGCGTCGCGATCGGCACCGCGCCAAGTCGCTCGCAAGCCCCATTGCGGATCGGTGATCGAGCGCGAGTAGAAGGCCGGCAGCGGCAGATCCAGCAGATCGGTGCTCTCAAGGAAAAACGCGCGCTTCTCCGGCACCGACAAGGCAAACCGGGTGTTGCCGGCCAGCTGCGGCGCATCGAGCTCGACCTGCGAAAAGTCGGGGTTGATCGTCGCATCGATCACCCAGTCGGCGCGTGGTCGCCATTTGATCTCGGCGCCCACCGAGAGCTGGCTGTCGCTGCGCGACGGCACACCGGCAGCGCTGTCGCGCGCGCGGCGCCAGGTGATTTCCGGCCGCACGGTGAGCAACGATCGCTCCTGCGCCGCAGCGATCACTTCCCGCATGCCCAGCAGCGGCTCCATCTCGGCGATGAAGGCCGGTGCATCGCGGCTCAGTGGTGCGCTCAACAGCAACACGTTTTCCTCGCGCGGAATCACGCGGGTCACCATCAGGCGCCAGGCTTGCTCACCGGCAAACGGGTAGCGCAAGCTCAGCAGCGGCAGCCGCAGTTCGACGCTGTAGCCGTCGGGCAGCCGGGTGACGGCGGCCTCGACGTCGAAATCAGGCGCGAAATCTTCGACATCGCCGTCGTAGCGATACAGGCCGTCGGCGATCACCCCCGCGGCATTGACGCGCACGAACTGCGCCGAGCGCCTTGTGCCCGCGCCATCGAGCACCACGGCCACGAAATCCTGATCGCGCAGCACCTTGTCGCGCCGCACCAGGGGTGCGCGGATCTCGTGTGGCCGTGGGTCAGTCGCCTCGATGCCGATGAGCAGCGCGTCGTCGGCCGCCAGGACCCTCACCGTGGTGCGATAGCCATCGGGCGGGGGTGCGCCGTTGACCGGCCGGTACTGCACGAAGCCGTCGAATTCGGCGGCGCGTGTCCACGCCGGTTCGTCGAGATGGCCGTCGAGCCGGATCGGCTCATCCGCACCGATGTGCAAGGCCACCGGTTGGGCCCCGGCCAGGCTGGCCAGGCAGGCCAACACACCAGCGACGATCCGGCGGCTCATAAGGCAAGCTCCGTGCTTCGCACTGCGCTGTTCGCCTTTCGGGCGGCCGGGCAGGCTCACAGCGCGCGCTGGCGGGGTCGTTCCAAGCGCGCTGAAGGCGCCATGCTTCGAAATCATCGGTGCTCCCACGCGGTTCAAGCGGCAGCCCTTGAGCGGGCGCCGGGCATGCAAGACGATCGACGCTCAGGGCGTCGGTCGCCAAATCAGCCGAGAACGTCGATCTGCAACATGGGAGACGAAGTGGTGGTGGGCTCGTGGAGCGAGACCGCACTGTAACGGCGTGCGGTGGCGCAGCGCAAGCGCCGCCTGTGCTGCGCGTTGGCGCTACTCGCCACGGCGCTTCTTGCGGCCGCGGCCGGCGAATGCCTTGTCGAACCAGGCGTTGGGCAAGGCGCGCAACAGCTTGGCAACCACGCCCATCTGCCATGGGATGACGCGGTAGCTGGTGCCGGATTCGATGGCACGCACGGCCTTGGCGGCAAAGGCTTCGGGCGTCATCAAAAAGGGCATCGGGTAGGTGTTGCGCGCGGTAAGCGGCGTGGCGATGTAGCCCGGCATCAGCGTCACGACTTGCAGCCCGAAGGGCTTGTTTTCGCCGCGCAGGCTTTCGCAGTAACTCACCACACCGGCCTTGCTGGCGCAGTAGGCGCCGTGCCCCGGCATGCCGCGGATGGCACCGACGCTGGCGATGCCCACCAGCGTGCCGCCGCGGCGCTCGCGCATGCCGGCGATGAACGGATGAAAGGTGGCGGCCATGCCGATGTTGTTGGTGGCGAAAGTGTCGCGCATCGCCGCCAGGTCGTCGCGGATCGCGGTATCCATGCCCACGCTGATGCCGGCGTTGGCGATCACCACATCGGGCAGGCCGATCTCGGCGACGCAGCGCTGCCCGGCGGCGATGATGCTGTCGACCTGCTGCACATCGGCGGCATAGCTGTGCACCTGGCCGGCCGGCAGCTGCCGTTCACGGGCCCAGGCGTCGATGGGGTCGGTGCGCCGCGCCACCAGAGCGAGCCGCCATCCCGCGCGGGCGTAGGCATCGGCCAGGGCCAGGCCGATGCCGCTGGACGCGCCGGTGATGAAGACGAGTGGTTGCGACATGGGATCGGCGGGTCAGCGCGCCGGGGCGCTGGCGGTGGCACTGGCGGCCGCCGAAGCCGGGCGCACCAACGTCGGAGCGAAGCGGCCCGACACCCGGCCGGCGAGCTGCGCGATGCGGGTATCGTGGTGGTAATCCACACCCTGCGCACGCATCACGCTGGTGCCTTGCTCGATGGTCACCGGCTGGTTGGAGTACACCCGCCGGTCGGCGCGAAACACCTGCAGGAACTCGCCGCGCACCGTCATCTCTTCCGGATGGCCCACTTCGCTCACCACCTGCGCGCCGCCCATCAGCCGGAACTCGCTCGAATCGCCGCTGGCGATGCCGCGCCGCGCGGTGGCGATCGTCTCGCGCCCGTCCGGTGCCCAGGCGTGCAGGTTGATGGTGTCGATCTCCACCTCATCGGTATCGGGAAAGTGCCGCAGACGCTGGCCCTCGACACGCAGGATCAGCCGCCCGGCGTTGTCGTAGCGCTGGCCCACGAAGCCCTGCATCTCGTAGTCAGGCTCATGCCGGGGCGCTCCCCGTTCCACAGCCGCCACCGGCTTGGGCGTGTTCTGCACCAGCCACCAGGTGGCCAGCGCCAGCGCCAGCATGAGCAGGATCGGCAGGTAGGCGGACACCACGCTGCGCAGCCTCACCGGCCACGGCGCACGCGGCCATTGCCGGGTGTCGACCGGCTCGGCGACCGGCTCGCCATCGGCCACGCCACCGAGCGCCAGCTCCGGCAGATCGGGCAGGTGCAGTTCAGGCTTCAGCATGGACTCACGCGTGCCGCCGGCCTCAACGGCCGTCGAGCGTCAGCAGATGCCCTTGAAGCAACGCAGCGTAGTGGCCACCGGCCATCAGCAACAGGTCGCAGAACTCTCTGGCCGCACCTTCACCGCCGTTTGCGGCGGTGATGTAGCGCGCGATGGCCCGCACCTCGATGTGGGCGTTGGGCGGCGCGCAGGCAAAGCCGGCACGTTGCATGAGCGGCAGGTCGGGCCAGTCGTCGCCGATCACCGCCACTTCGCTCCATGCGATGCCCAGGCTGCCGAGCAGCGTATTCGCCGCCGCGAACTTGTCGGCCGCGCCGTAGACCGCGTAGGCCAGGCGCAGATCGGCCACACGCCGGCGCACAGCGGGTGAATCACGGCCGGTGACTATCAAGGGCACGATGCCGGCCGAAGCCAGCAGTTTCAGGCCGTGGCCATCGAGCGCATGAAAGGCCTTGAGTGTCTCGCCCTCGCCACTGATGAAAAGGCGCCCGTCGGTGAGCACCCCGTCGACATCGAAGATCGCCGCCTTGGCGCTGAACGCGCCGCATTGCGCCGCCAGCAACAGCTCGGCGTCGAAGCGCAGTGCGGGCACGGGCAGCGGTGGCGGTGCGGCAGCCATCAGATGACTTTCGCGCGCATCAGATCGTTGGCGCTGATCGCGCCGATGAGCCGGCCCGTCTCGTCAGCCACCAGCAGCATCGTCACCTTGTGGCGCTCCATCAGATCGGCCGCTTCCACCGCCAGCGCACCCGGTCGGATGTGGTGCGGATTGGCGTGCATCACCTCGCGGGCGGTGAGCTGGCGCAGATCGGTACCGGTTTCCACCAGGCGGCGCAAATCACCATCGGTGAAGATGCCGCGGGTGATGTCGGTCTCGTCGACCACCGCTGCTGCGCCCAGGCCCTTGAGCGTCATCTCGCGCATGATGTCGACAAAGCCGGTATCGAGCCCGACGCGCGGGATCTGCATGCCGGTGCGCATCAGATCGGCCACATGCACCAGCAGCTTGCGGCCCAGCGCGCCGCCGGGGTGCGAGAGCGCGAAATCCTGTTCCCGAAATCCCCGCGCATCGAGCAAGGCGACGGCCAGCGCATCGCCAAGCGCCATCTGCGCGGTGGTGCTCGCCGTGGGCGCCAGATTCAGCGGGCAGGCTTCTTCATCCACCTTGCAGGAAATGACGATATCGGCATGCCCGGCGAGGGTGGAATCGGGGTTGCCGGTCATCGCCACCAGCGTGCTGCCGAGGCGGCGGATGGCAGGCAGGATGGCGGCGAGCTCGTTTACCTCGCCCGACAGCGAAATCGCCAGCACCACATCCGCCGGCATCACCATGCCGAGATCGCCGTGGCTGGCTTCGGCTGGATGCACGAAGAACGCCGGTGTGCCGGTAGAGGCCAGCGTGGCGGCGATCTTGCGGCCCACGTGGCCGCTCTTGCCCATGCCCATCACCACCACCCGGCCGGGGCAATCGAGCATGGCCTTCACGGCACGGGGGAAGGAGTCACCCAACCGGGCCTTCAGACCGATCAGCGCCTTGGCCTCGATGTCGAAGGTGCGCTCGGCCAACTCGAGCACGCGGCGGGGATCGAAGGGGGGTGCGACGGTCACGGGCTTGGGGTGCACTACGATCGGACGATTCTAGGCGCGGGCCTTGCAAGCCGCGCAGCAGGCCCGCTCGCGCGCCAGTACCCGTTTCGCCACGTCGCCCTCGACGTCCATCCGACTCGAACCCTTTGGTGCATGGCCACTTCGCTCGAACTCGTCTTGTTGTATCTCGTCGCCGCGGTGCTCGGCGTGGTGGTGTGCCGCTCGCTGCGATTGCCGCCGATGCTGGGCTATCTGGTGGTGGGCGTGGTGATCGGGCCCAATGCGCTGGGTCTGGCCGCCGATTCGGCCTCGGTGAAGTACCTGGCTGAGTTTGGTGTCGTTTTTCTGATGTTCGTGATCGGGCTCGAATTCAACCTGCCCAAGCTCAAGAGCATGCGCAAGCTGGTGTTCGGGCTCGGGCTGTCGCAGGTGGTGCTGACGATCGCCGGCTCGATCGCCGGCAGTGCCTTTCTGGCCTGGCTCTTTTCGTTCACCAGCACCCCCTGGGAGCTCGACTGGAAAGGCGCGGTGGCCCTCGGTGGCGCGGTGGCGATGTCGAGCACCGCAATCGTCGTCAAGCTGATGGCCGATCGGCTGGAGACCGAATCCGAGCACGGCCGCCGGGTGATGGGCGTGCTGCTGTTCCAGGATCTGGCGGTGGTGCCGCTGCTGGTGTTGATCCCGGCCCTGGGTGAAAGCGGCGCCGACATGGCGCAGGCGCTCGGCTGGGCCTTGCTCAAGGCCATCGCGCTGCTCACGGTGCTGCTGTGGGGTGGCCAGCGGGTGATGCGCTGGTGGCTGACGCTGGTGGCACGGCGCAAGAGCGACGAGCTGTTCGTGCTGAACCTGTTGCTCGTCACCCTGGGCCTGGCCTGGCTCACCGAACACGCCGGCCTTTCGCTCGCGCTTGGGGCCTTCGTGGCGGGCATCCTGGTGGCCGAGACGGAATACAAACACCAGGTGGAGACTGATATCCGGCCCTTTCACGATGTGCTGCTGGGCCTGTTTTTCATCACCATCGGCATGAAACTGGACCTGCGGCCGGTGGTGGAGCAGCTGCCGCTGGTGCTGCTGCTCAGCGTGGCACCGGTGGTGGCGAAGTTTGCGCTGGTGGCGGTGCTGGCACGCTGGTCCGGCGCGGCGCCGGGGGTGTCGCTGCGCACCGGGCTGTACCTCGCGCAGGCTGGCGAGTTCGGCTTCGTGCTGCTCACGCTGGGCGCCGCCAATGGCCTGGTCGATCCCAAATGGATGAGTCCGGTGCTGGCCAGCATGGTGCTGTCGATGCTGGCCACACCGTTCATCGTGATGTATTCGAACCGCATCGTGGCGCGCCTGTCGGCGACCGACTGGATGATGCAATCGGTGCAGCTCACCTCGATCGCCAAGAAGTCGATCCGCAACGAAGCCCACGTGATCATCTGCGGCTACGGCCGCAGCGGCCAGAACCTGGCGCGCATGCTCGAGAAAGAGAGCATCCCGTACATGGCGCTGGATCTCGACCCCGACCGCGTGCGCCAGGCCGCGGCGGCGGGGCAAAGCGTGGTGTTCGGCGATGCGGCACGGCTGCGCAGCCTGTTGGCCGCCGGCCTGGCGCGGGCCAGCGCGGTGGTGGTGAGCTATCACGACACCCCCTCGGCGCTGAAGATCCTGCATCTGGTGCGCGAACACGCGCCCAAGGTGCCGGTGATCGTGCGCACCATCGACGATACCGATCTGGAGCGCCTGCGCGCGGCCGGTGCCACCGAGGTGGTGCCCGAGGCGATCGAAGGCTCGTTGATGCTGGCCAGCCACGCCTTGGCGCTGGTGGGGGTGCCGATGCGCCGCGTGATCCGACTCACGCAGGATGCGCGCGACGCCCGCTACGGCCTGCTGCGCGGGTACTTTCATGGTGCCGACGACGACACCGTGGAAGAGCTCAACCAGGCGCGCTTGCTGCCGGTGACGCTGCCTACCGCCGCCGCGGGCATCGGGCATTCCATCGCCGCGCTGGCGCTGCACGCGGTGGGTGTGCAGGTGGTGTCGGTGCGCCGGCATTCCGGCGAAGTGATCCAGGCCGAAGACACCCTGGTGCTGCACGCGGGCGATACGCTGGTGCTGTCGGGCCTGCCTGCGGCGTTGACTTTGGCGGAAGAAAAGCTGCTGCGGCAGTGATTCAGCGGGTGTGATGAGTCGGGCCGCGGCCCGGCTCACATCATGACATCGGAATGCCGCGCTCCAGGTTCATCCGCATGCGCACAGCCATCACCGCGCCGGCACCACGAAGCACTTCGAGCGCCAGTTCCGGCTGGCGCACGGCCAGTTCTTCGAACCGCGCGTTGGGCAGCGCCCACACCGCGCTGGGCATCATCGCCTCGACGTTGGCCATGCGTGGGCGATCGACAAACAAGCTCGGCTCGCCTACCACGGCACCCGGCCGCAAGATCGCCACGCGCCCACGAACGCCCTCGCGTTCGTTCACAAACACCTGGAACGAGCCGGCCTCGACAAAGTACAGCACCCGGTCGTTATCGTTCTGGCGGATCAGGGATCCGCCGGCGGGAATCTCGTAGCGGGTGAGATAAGCCGCCACCAGCCGCCATTGGCCGACGTTCAGGCGGGCGTGGAACGCATCCTCGCTGTTGAGCGTTTGCACCGCACCGACCATCTCATCGACTTGCATTGGGTCACCCATCGCTTGGAAGCGACGGATTATCCTTTGCCGTTCGTCACGGCGACAAGGCGGTCGGCGCTACCTGTCGGCAGACACTGACCGCCCGTCGTTCGACGTCTCGGTGCCGAGGCTCGGCGCGGGGGCGCGCCAGGGGATTACTTCGGCACGTTCGGATGGTTATCGCGCCGATCTCGAATGCCGTCGCCATCACGGTCGCGATCGGGGCCATTGCGAATGCCGTCGTTGTCCCGGTCGCGATCGGCCGCGTTGGGCACACCGTCGTGATCGCTATCGCCACGGGCCCAATGGCCGCGCGTCAGATGCCATTGGCCGTCGCGTTGCACCCACACCGGGGCGTTGTAGCGATAGCCGCGCCGCTCGGGGGCCCAGGTACCGGCGACCCACACGTGGTTGTTGCCACGGTAGTCCCAGTAACCCGGGGCCCAGACAAACCCCACACGGGGCGCGGGAATCACCTCGACACGGGGCAATGGCGGCGCGATCTTGATGGTCAGGTCAACACCGGCCATGGCCGGAACGCTGGCCACGGCGAGAGCGCCTGCGGCGGCGCAGGCAAGAAGTGAACGCTTGAGCATGTTCATGGAATTTCCTCGGATGGAATTCGTAGGATTGCAGTGTGTGTACAACGCCCGAGGCTGGCGATGGGACGACATCGGCACGGGCTGTAGGACGGGGCCGTGAGCAAGGCGAGACCGCAGTCACTTCCCGATGCAAAACCGCCCGAAGATCTCCCCGAGCAGATCATCCGCGCTGGTCTCCCCGGTGATGCTGCCCAAGGCCCATTGCGCCAGGCGCAGCTCTTCGGCGAACAGATCGAGCGCGGTGTCGCGGGCCGCCGCATGCGCCTGCGCGGCGAGCAGGTGGCCGTGTGTTTGCGCAAGCGCCTGCAGATGGCGCTCGCGGGCGATGAACAGGCCGTCGGTGGTGGCTTGCCAGCCGGCACGGCGCAGCAGCTCTTCACGCAGCGTTTGCAGGCCTTCACCCAACTTTGCGGAGACGATGAACGCGGCCGGCGCGCCAGGGGATGCGGCAGGGGCTTTGACAGCTTCCACGGCATCGCACTTGTTGAACACCTGCAGCACCCGCGCCGGATCGCCCAGGCGCGCGGCAATGGCCGCGTCGGCCTGGTCGTAACCAATCTGCCCGAGGCGGGTGAGATCGCGCAGCATGATCACCGCATCGGCTTGTTCGATCTCGGCCCAGCTGCGTGCCATGCCCAGGCGCTCGACGTCGTCGGCGGCGCTGTCGCGCAGGCCGGCGGTGTCGATCACATGCACCGGCACGCCGTCGATCTGGATCGTTTCGCTCACCTTGTCGCGCGTGGTGCCGGGGATCGGCGTGACGATGGCCAGTTCGGCGCCAGCCAGCGCGTTGAGCAGCGAGCTCTTGCCGACGTTGGGCTGCCCGGCCAGCACCACGCGCAGACCTTCGCGCAACAGCGCGCCCTGCCGCGCGCGCGATTGCACCGCGTGCAGCGTGTCAGGATCGCATCGAGCTGGCCGCGTGCGTCGGCGCGTTCGAGGAAGTCGATCTCCTCCTCGGGGAAATCGAGCGTGGCTTCGACAAGCACACGCAGTGTCATGATGCGTTCGGCGAGCGCGCGCACTTCGGTGGAGAAAACGCCCGCGAGCGAGCGTGCCGCCGAGCGCGCGGCAGCTTCGGTGCTGGCGTCGATGAGGTCGGCCACGGCTTCGGCCTGCGCGAGATCGAGCTTGTCGTTGAGGAACGCGCGTTCGGTGAATTCACCCGGCCCCGCCAGACGCAGGCGCGGCAGTCGCGGTTGACCGGTGGAGGCATCCATCTCGGCGGCGCACTGCAGGCAGCGTGCGAGCAGCAGTTGCAGCACCACCGCGCCGCCATGCACCTGCAGCTCGAGCACATGCTCGCCGGTGTAGGAATGCGGCGCCGGAAAGTGGATCGCCAGGCCGCGATCGATCACCTCGCCTTGCGCGTCGCGCAGCGGCAGGTAGGTGGCATGACGCGGCGCCAGCGTGCGGCCACACAGGGCCTCGATCAACGCACCCGGATCGCCGCCGGACAAACGCACGATGCCCACCGCGCCGCGGCCGGGCGCCGTGGCGATGGCGATGATGGGATCGGTGTGTCGGGCGAGCAGCATCGCCGTGGATTGTCGCGGCGCGGCGGCAGGCTTGGCCGGCCCCAGGAAAATCGGGCCTGACGCCAATCACCTGGATCAGGTGACCGGTTCAAGCCCGAAGAAGATGGCGCGGGGGGAGGAGCCGGCCGCCCCGCACGGACCGACCCGCGCTGACTCCAGAGCCGGTGTGTTGCACCGGGTCACCCCGCATGCAAGCATGGTCGGCTGTGCGGGGGCTTGCCTCAACCCCTAGTTACCACGCGCCGTGCCTCGTGCCGAGCACAACGTCACAGCGCGGGCGAATGCGCTGCGGTGAATCGCGCCCGCTACTTGCCCAACACGCCCAGGCGCTTGTTGATGAACCACTGCTGGGCGATGGACAGGATGTTGTTCGTCAGCCAATACAGCACCAGGCCGGCCGGGAAGAAGAAGAACATCACCGAAAACGCCAGCGGCATGAACCACATCAGCTTGGCCTGCACCGGATCGGGTGGTGTGGGGTTGAGCCAAGTTTGGAACATGGTGGACGCGGTCATCAGCAAGGGCAGGATGAAGTAGGGATCCCGCACGCTCAGATCGTGGATCCAGCCAATCCACGGCGTGTTGCGCATCTCCACCGTGGACAGCAGCACCCAGTACAAGGCGATGAAAAACGGCATCTGCACGACGATCGGCAAACAGCCGCCGAGCGGGTTGACCTTTTCCTCGCGGTAGATGCGCATCATTTCCTGCTGCATCTGCTGCGGTTTGTCTTTGTAGCGCTCGCGCATCTCCGTCACCTTGGGGTTGACGGCCTTCATCTTGGCCATCGACCGGTAGGCGCTGGCGTTGAGCCAGTAAAACCCGATCTTCAGCAGCACCACCAGCGCCACGATCGCCCAGCCCCAGTTGCCGAGAAAGCCGTGCAGCTTGTCGAGCAGCCAGAACAGGGGTTCGGCCAGGATCTTGAGCCAGCCGTAATCCTTGACCAGCTCCAGGCCGGTGGCGCGGGCGGCGAGTTTGTGCTCTTCCTGCGGGCCCACATACAGCGTGGCCGAGAGCGACTTCGAGCTGCCAGGCGCCACGGTGCCCATCGGCACCACCATCGAGATGGCGTATTGGTTGTTGTCGACCTTGACGGTGCGGAACTCGCGCGGCGCGTTGCCATCGACAAGCCAGGCCGCAACGAAGTAGTGCTGCACCATCGCCACCCAGCCGTTGTCGGCCTTGGTGTCGTGCGATGGCTCTTCGCCGGGCGCGCGCTTGTCGATGCTCTTGAAATCGATCTTCTGGAAATGCTTGTTCGAGGTGTAGAGCGCCGGCCCGGTGAAGGTGCTGTAGAAGCTCGACTCGCCCGGGGGTGGGTTGCCGTCGCGCGCCAACTGCAGGTACAGATGCGGGTTGATCGCGGCGGCAGAGCCATTGACCAGCTCGTTTTGTACGCCGATGCCGTAATCGCCTCGCCGCAGGGTGTAGGTCTTGACTTCCTTCACGCCGCCTTGTTCGGCCGATTCGAACCGCAGCGTGAGCTCGTTGGCGTTACCTTCGAGCGTGCGCGGGCCAGGCGCCGCCGTCATCGCAGTGAAGTGATTCGGCAGGGCCAGGCCCTGCTGATCGCTGACAAAGCCGGTCTGCGCCTGATACAGCCGCTTCGCGCTGGTGTCGAACAGCACCACGTTCTGGCTGCGATCTTCCTGATCGGTGTACTTCAACAGTTCGAGGCGCACGAGCCGGCCGCCTTGCGAATCGAACGTGGCTTTCACCACGTCGGTGGTCAGCGTGACTTGCTCGCCCGCCGCGGCGGCCACCGTGGCCGGGGCGGCGGCTGGCAAGGCGCCCGCTTGCCCAGGCAGCGCCTGGGCGCCGCTGGCCTGGGCTGCTGCCGTCGCCGGCAGGGGCACGCCAGCGGTGCTCGAAGCACCCGGGGCGCCGACGGGCGCCGACGCCGACACCGCCGGCGAGAAGCTCGCGCCGAAAATCGATGGGTGGCCGCTGTGGCGGTTCCATCCGTCCCATATCAAGACGAGGGACATGGTGAACACCACCCACAGGATGGTGCGTCGCAGATCGGTCATGGCAAGTTCAGGCGGTTAGGTTGATCGGGAGACGGCGGCAAAGGCCGCAGGGTCGACACGCGCTCGGCATCCGCCGAGGGCCGTCGAAACCACGAGGGAAGCGTCAGGGGCACCGGTTCGGCGCCCCCTGCGCACCAAGGATGGCATCGGGCGATCCGGTGCGCGGCGAGGTAGCTGCCGCCCATGGCGCCATGGCGCTCCAGCGCCTGGATGGCGTAGGCAGAGCAGGTCGGCTCGAATCGACAGGCATTGCCCAGCCATGCGCTGAGCAGCAACCGGTATCCGCGCACCAGCGCGATCAGCGTGCTGGCCGGCCAGCGCGCAACACGTGGCGCATCGGGTAACAAGGGCCGCATCACACCGTCGCCCCGATCAGGCCGCGGCCGCACGGCTCAAGAGCTTGTCCAGCTCCTGCGACACCGTGTGCTTGAGCGCATCGGACGATGCCGAGGGGAACAGCTGGCGATCGAACGGCGCCTTGAGACGAATCACCCACAGGCCGGCATGCAGCGCCGAAGCATGCCGCTGCATCGCCGCGCGAATCTGCCTTTTCATCAGCGTGCGCGTGACCGCGCGCCGCGCATGCCGCTTGGGCACCACTGCGCCCAACCACCATGCGGGAGGCAACTCATCCACAACCTGTGGACTGCTTTGTGCGTCGCCTGTGGATAACTCTGTATTTTGCGTATCCGGCACGGCGGGCATCAACGCCAACGGCCGCCCAGCCGTATGGTGAGCGACGAAGTGAGTGCTTCGCGAGCGGGTCGAGGCGCCGAGGGCGCGCTCGAAGTCGGCCGGGCGCACGATGCGGCCGATCATCGGTGTTCGTGCGGGGGCGGGGTCAGGCATGTTGCGGCGCAGCCAGGCCACGCCGCAGAAGGCATCAGACCGCCAGACGCTTGCGGCCCTTGGCGCGCCGGTTGTTGAGCACGGCGCGGCCGGCGCGGGTGCTCATGCGAGCACGAAATCCATGCACACGGGCACGGCGAACCTTGGACGGCTGATAAGTACGCTTCATCTCAAACCTCAAAAACGCTGATTGCGCAAATTGCGCTGGTGCAAATACTCACACCGGACTGGCAGCACACCTTCAGGGTGCTTTGGCCCACACCCTCTGGGTGTTGACTCACCCTCTGGGTGTTTCGACCCACCCCCTGGGTGTTTCCACCTTCCGGCAAACCGGCCATCGGTAGCTCGGCGAAAAACCGCGTATTAGAACAAAAAGCCCGTGACCGGTCAACGCGGCTCCTTTAGAGCGGAACGGCAGGCCCTTGGCTCACCGACATGTGGCGCGGCGCCGGCCGCCACGCCGACCCCCCACAAATAAAGTGCACTTGCCGGCCCGCCACTGTGGATAACCCGGTCGCCACAGCCCACGCGCAGCGTAGAATCCAAGCGCTCGAAGACTAGTTATCCACAATGACCGTCGATCTGTGGCAGCGGGGTTGCGAGCAACTCGCCGGCGAACTGCCAGAACAACAATTCAATACCTGGATCCGCCCCTTGCCGGGTGCCGACATCAGTGATGACGGCAGCAACGGTGCGGTGGTCTGTGTGCGGGTGCCCAATCGTTTCAAGCTCGATTGGATTCGCTCGCAATACGGGCGGCGCATCGAGCGCATCCTCACCGATCTCGCAGGCAAGCCGGTACGGCTCGAACTCACCGTGGTAGCCCGCGCCGAAGCGCCGCGCCTGCCGCCGATCAGCAGCATGGGCCGTCGCCACGACGACGCGGTGGTACTGGGCGGTG
Organism: Burkholderiales bacterium; assembly: GCA_031359975.1. Lineage (GTDB taxonomy): Bacteria > Pseudomonadota > Gammaproteobacteria > Burkholderiales > Burkholderiaceae_C > JANMAS01. Next base: position 366 of record JANMAS010000388.1, on the reverse strand, counting down.
TGCCCGGGCTCGGCTCGGCGCGCGCGAACGGCGGCTTCTTCAACATCAATCAGGCCTTGAACGGCTCGGCACCGTTTGTCGGCGATGGCCACAGCCGGCGCGCTGACAACACCGGCACCCAAGGCGTTGCCGGCACCACATCCCTACCCACGCTGGACGCCCCGGCGCCGGCTCGAACGATGCGCTCGCTGGCGCCGGCCTCTTCGCCGTATCGGCTCAACCCGGCGCTCACCTTCGACACGCTGGTGGCTGGCCGTGCCAACCAGATGGCGCGCACCGCGGCCCTTCACGTGGCCGGCGCGCCGGGCGCCATGTACAACCCGCTGTTCATCTATGGCGGCGTGGGCCTGGGCAAGACCCACCTGA
>JANMAS010000356.1:0-2995 GCA_031359975.1 Burkholderiales bacterium | reverse complement strand
CCGCGATCGGCAGGCGTTCGATGTTGCTGGCATCGACCCGGTCGTCCGGGTGCAGGCGCACCGCCACGTCGCGTGATTCGCCGCTCGGATCCACCCAATCGCCCACCTCGACACCGGCAAACGCCACACGCAGCGCCTGCGCCGCATCGTTGGCCGAGATGCCCAGCGAATTGGCCAGGCCGCGGTCGAGCTCGATCTTCAGTTCGTCTTGCGGATCCTGCTGCGAGAGGCCCACGTCCACCGCACCAGGCACCCTGCGCAGCTTGTCCATGAACGTGGTGGTGATCTCCAGCAGCCGGCGCGAATCGGCGCCCGAAAAGCGGATCTGCACCGGCTTGGAGGCGCCGTTGTTCAGGTCGTCGAGCACGGTGTACTCGGCACCCACCAGGCGCGACACGGTTTCACGCAGGCTGATGGCGATGTCGGCAGCCGAGCGTTGGCGCTGGGTGCTCTTGCCGATGTCGACGTAGATGCGGCCGCCGCCCGGCGTGACGTTGCTGTCGGTGGCCTTGGCCTCCGGCAGGGTGCGGGCCAGCACCGCCGCCGCTTCCAGTTTCAGGCGCGCGTACTCCAAGCTGCTGCTCGACGGCGTGCGCACCTCGATGGCGATGAAGCCGGCGTCACCCGCGGGCAGAAAGCTCGAGCCGCCGAACTTGACTTGCAGACCGAGCGCGCCGACGAGGCTCACGAGCGCGAACACGAACATCCAGCGCCGGTGGTGCAGTGCCCAGGCGATCACGCGGCCGTAGCGGTCCGCTTGATGGTCGAACCAGGTGTTGAAGTGTTGCAGCCACAGCGAGATGCCCTTTTTCGGCGCCTGCTGATGCCCCGGCGGATCACCCCAATAGGCCGAGAGCATCGGATCGAGCGTGAACGAAATGAACAGGCTCACCAGCACCGAGGCCACCACGGTGAGCGCAAACGGCCGGAACCATTCACCCGACACCCCGGGCATGAAGGCCACCGGCACGAACACCGCCACGATCGAGAAGGTGGTGGCGGCCACGGCCAGGCCGATCTCGGCCGTGCCGTTGAGCGCCGCGGTGCGCCGATCCTCGCCACGCTCCATGTGGCGCACGATGTTCTCGCGCACCACGATCGCATCGTCGATCAGCACGCCGATGGCCAGCGACAGCCCCAGCAGGCTCATGAAGTTGAGCGTGAAGCCGCACAGCCACACCGCGATGAACGCCGCGATCACCGAGGTGGGCAGGCTCAGCGCGGTGATCAGCGTCGAGCGCCACGAGTTGAGAAAGATGTAGACGACGAAGATCGTCAGCCCGGCACCGAACAGCAGCGAATGCACCACGTTGTCGAGGCTGTTTTGCGCGTCGCGGCCACCATCCTGCGTGATCTCCAGCCGGGTGCCTTCGGGCAGCGTCTTGCCGATTTCGGTGACCAGCTTGCGCACCTCGTTGGCCACGGTGACGGTGCTGGCCTCGCGCGAGCGGGTGACGGAGATGCCCACGTTGGGCTGGCCGTTGCGCACCGAAAAACCGGTCAGCTCGGCAAAGCCGTCCTGCACGGTGGCGAGCTGCCCCAGGCGGATGGTTTCGTCGCCGCTGCGCCGCACGACGATCTGCTCGAACTCCGCCGGCGCCTCGATGCGGCCGACCAGCCGGATGCTCTGGTCTTCGAGCGTGCCGCGCACCTTGCCCACCGGCGCGGTGGCGTTCTGGTTGCGCAGCGCGTTCACCACCTCGGTCACCGACACGTTGTACTCGCGCAGCTTCTCCGCCCGCAGCAGCACGCTCAGTTCGCGCTGCAGCGCGCCGTTGACATCCACCACCGCCACGCCGGGCAGCGCACGGAAGCGGTCGGCCAGATCGTCTTCGGCCAGGCGAGAGATTTCGGAATGGCTTTGGCGTGACGACGCCAGTGCCAGTTGCATCACCGGTTCGGCCGACGGATCGCGCCGCTCCAGGATCGGCTCGCGGATCTCGGTGGGCAGCTTGTAGCGCACGGTGCCGATGGCATTGCGCACCTCATCGGCGGCTTCGATCAGGTTTTTGCTGAACTTGAAGATCAACACGATCGTGGCCTGGCTTTCGCTGGCGGTGGAGCGCACCTCATCCACGCCGGAGATGCTCTGCAGCGATTTTTCGATGCGGTTGATCACCTCACGCTCCACCGTGTCCGGCGAGGCGCCGGGATACGGGATCGTGACGATGAGGATCGGCTCCTGCACGTCGGGGATCTGGTTCACCCGCAGCTTGGTCAGCGCGAGCACCCCGAGGCACATCAGGAACAGGATGATGACCAGTGCGGCCACCGGCCGCTTGATGCTGAAGTCGGACAGGAACATGGTGTCATCTCCCCGCTGAAGCGCTGGCCGATGCGGGCGATGCCGCGCTGGCAAGGGCCTTGGTGAACTCGATCTTCTGGCCATCGACCAGCGTGCTCGACGGATGGCGCAGGATGCGCTGGCCCTCGGCGAGACCACCGCGCAGCGGGTATTCGCCGGTGCGCGCATCGCGCTCGCCGATCTGCACCGCCACCTTGGCCAGCTGGTCGCCGCGCACGGCCCACACATGCGCCGTGCTGCCATCGCGCACCACCGAGGCATCCGGCAGCATCGGCGCCTGGCTGGCGCCGGCGTCGATCCGACCTTCGGCGTACAGGCCCGCCACCTTCGGCGCGTCGCCAGCGTCGAAGGCCACCAGCACTTCCACCTGCCGGGTGGTGGGGTTGGCGGCCGCATCCACCCGCTTCACCTTGCCGGTGAAGGTGGCCTGCGGGTAACCGTTGACACGGAAACTCACCTTGCTGCCCAGCTTCACCTCGCTCATGCGGTCGGCCGAGATGCTGCCCTCGAAGCGCATGCTGGTGGGGTCGATCACCTTCACCAGCTCCTTGCCCACCTGGGCGGTATCGCCGGCCGAGGCCTTGCGTTCACTCACCACGCCGTCGAACGGCGCACGCACCTCCGTGCGCTGCAACTGCTGCCGCGCCGCCACCACCCGCGCCTTGGCCGCCGCCAGCTCGCTCTGCGTGC
>JANMAS010000260.1:0-1754 GCA_031359975.1 Burkholderiales bacterium | reverse complement strand
GTCGTCGGGCGATGGCAACGCGCAGGCGTTTCCATCGCCCTTCTTACGACTGCCCCCCGGGAAAACATCCTCTTTACAGAAACTCGCGCCCGGATGGTGTGTCTACCTCAGGCACCCTTCACGCACAGAGGGCGCTCTTGCGCCACGTTGCGACGACGCGCACTTCGGGGTAAACACCGCTTTCCAGCCTCGACGGCACCGCGTTCTCTCTTTTCAACTTGCTCGGATACCAGTCACCATGCTTAGATCTCTGATGATCCTCGCCGCGACCTCCGTCGTGGCCCATGCCAGCTACGCACAGGCCAGCGCTCCGGTGAAGACCGAGCTCTACACGGTGGCCGAAGGCTTCAAAGTCGACGCCGAAACCATGAAGGGCTTTCGCACCTGGCGCCAGGCAGCCTGCGATCGCTGCCACGGCGCCAACCAGGAAGGGCTTGTCGGGCCGTCGCTGGTCACCAGCCTCAAGACCCTCACCAAAGCCGAATTTGTGACCACCGTAACCAACGGCCGGCTTGAAAAGGGCATGCAGAGCTTTGGCAACAGCCCCGATGTGATGGCCAACATGAACCAGCTCTACGCCTACCTGAAGGGCCGCTCCGACGGTGCCATCACCCGTGCGAAGGTCGAGGAGCTGAAGTGACAGCCTCCTGGCTCGGCTGGCGTGGCCAGGTGCTGGTGGCCGCCATCGCCGGTGCGGCGTGCATGGCACCGGCCCAGGCCGACGAAGCGCCGCCGGCGCGCAAGGCTCTGCGGGTGTGTCAAGACCCGAACAACCTGCCCTTCTCCAACACCGAAGCTCAGGGCTTCGAGAACCGCATCGCCGAACTCTTCGGCAAGGAACTCGGGCTGCCCGTCACCTACTACTCATTCCCGCAGCGGCTGGCATTCATTCGCAACACCCTGCGCTACAAGCTGCCGGGCGAAGACTATCGCTGCGACATCGTGATGGGTGTGCCGGCGGGCTTCGATCAGGTGTCGGCCACCAAGCCTTACTACACCTCCACCTATGCCATGGTGTTCGCCAAGGGCGCCGGGCTCGACAATGTGAAGAGCCAGGCCGATCTGCTCGCGCTGCCGCCCGAGCAACTGCGCAAGCTGCGCATCGGCCTGTACGACCGCTCACCGGCCTCCGAATGGCTCACCGCGCACAACCTGGTCGACCAGGCCGTGCCCTACGCGATCATGAATCCGGATCCGGCGCAGTACCCCGGCGAACTCATCGATCACGAGCTGATCGGCGGCAAGATCGACATCGCGATCGTCTGGGGCCCGATTGCCGGCTACTACGCCCAACGCGCCAAGACGCGCGAGCTGGTGGTGGTGCCGATGGTTTCCGAGAAACACGTGAAGTTCGATTACCCGATGGCCATGGGCGTGCGATACGGCGAGCCCGACTGGAAGAAGCAGGTCGAGGCCCTGATCGAGAAAAAGCGGCCCGAAATCATGGCTATCCTGCGCGAGTACGGTGTACCGCTGGTCACCGCCGAGGCTGCTGCCGCGGCTGGGCCGTCCGCAGCGGCCAAATAGCGTGTTGTCCGCGGCGCCGGCCAGCGTGTGCTGAGCATGACGACATGATCGGGTGTCGGCCTGCTACGGCGGTATGCCTGATGCTGGTGGCAACCGGCGCCTGTGCCGATGTCGATCGCGAGCTGATGATCCGGTTGTCCGGCAGCATGGTCAAGGTGGAAGCGATCACGCCGGGCGGTTACGAGCTCGGCTCGGGTGTGATCGTGGCGCCGGGCCAGGTGGCCACC
>JANMAS010000217.1:0-1793 GCA_031359975.1 Burkholderiales bacterium | reverse complement strand
CCTTCAGGCCGCCCACTTCCACCACTTGCGAGAGCAGCTCATCGCCCTGGGCCGACGCGAGCCGGCTTTTGAGGGCGGCAACTTCCTTTTCCAGCGAGCGTACCTGATCGAGCACGCCAGCCACACGCGATTCGATCTCGGCGGGGGTGGCCTTCAAGGTGCCGGCCAGTTGGTTGACGGTGTGCTCCAGGCTCTGCAGGTAGGCCAGTGCGTTGTCGCCCGTCACCGCTTCGATACGCCGGATGCCGGCCGCCACGCCGCTTTCGGCCGTGATCTTGAACAGGCCGATATCGCCGGTGCGCCGCACATGCGTGCCGCCGCACAGCTCCTTGCTGGAGCCGATGCTGAGCACGCGCACTTCGTCGCCGTACTTCTCGCCGAACAACATCATCGCGCCGGATTTCTGCGCGTCGTCCATCGCCATCACGGTGGCATCGGTGGCCGCGTTGGCCAGCACTTCGGCATTCACCAAGGCTTCGATCTGGTGGATCTGCGCATCGGTGACCGGCGCGTTGTGGGCAAAATCGAAACGCGTGCGCTCGGGGCTCACTTCGCTGCCCTTTTGCTGCACATGGCTGCCCAGCACATCGCGCAACGCCTTGTGCATCAGGTGGGTGGCGCTGTGGTTGCGCACCGTCTTCGCGCGCCGCTCGCCATCCACACGCGCGGCCAGCGTATCGCCGATCTTCACCTCGCCTTCGACGATGCGGCCCTGGTGGCCGAACACGGCGGCCTGGATCTTGTTGGTGTCGTCGATCACCACGCGCGACGTGGCGTTGCGCAACTCACCGGTATCACCCACCTGGCCTCCGCTCTCGGCATAGAACGGCGTGTGATCGAGCACGACGACCACGTCGTCGCCGGCCTTGGCGCTGGGTACCGGGCTGCCATCGAGATAGATCGCGGTGACGCGGCTGTGCTCGCAGCTCAAGTGGTCGTAGCCGTGAAAGGTGGTGCTGTCACCGGCATACGCCAAGCCTTGGGCGATCTTGAACTTGCCGGCAGCGCGAGCCTGCGCGCGCTGGCGCTCCATCGCAACGTTGAAGCCGGCTTCGTCAACGGTGACGCCGCGTTCTCGGCACACATCGGCGGTGAGATCGAGCGGGAAGCCGAAGGTGTCGTGCAGCTTGAAGGCCAGATCGCCGGCGAGAACACCGCCCTCATCCATGCCCTCTCCCGCAGGCGGGAGAGGGAGTGAAGACAGCGCTGCCTCGAGAATCTCCATGCCATTGGCGATGGTCTGGAAGAAGCGTTCTTCTTCCTGTTTCAGCACCTCGGTGATGCGCTGCTGATCCTTGCGCAACTCGGGGTAGGCCTGGCCCATCAGCTCGACCAGCGGGTTCACCAGCGTGTAGAAAAAAGGCTTGCGCGCGCCGAGCTTGTAGCCGTGGCGGATGGCGCGGCGGGCGATGCGGCGCAGCACATAGCCGCGGCCGGCATTGCCGGGAATCACGCCATCGGCCACGGTGAAGGTGCAGGCGCGGATGTGATCGGCGATCACTTTCTGCGAAGGCGATGCGGCGTCACTGTCACCGGCACCAGCGGCATCTACCGCGCGCTTCACGGAGGCCAGCAGGCTCACGAACAGATCGATCTCGTAGTTGCTGTGCACATGCTGCAGCACCGCAGCCAGGCGCTCCAGCCCCATGCCGGTGTCCACGCTCGGCATGGGCCTGGAGCGCCTGGCAGCCGTGCTGCAGCACGTGCATTCCAACTACGAGATCGATACCTTCGTGAACCTGCTCGCTGCGGCCAAGAAGGCCGTGGACGCGGCCGGTGGTGGCGACTGTGAC
>JANMAS010000191.1:0-3144 GCA_031359975.1 Burkholderiales bacterium | reverse complement strand
CCCGGGAATCCAGGGATCATCACCGATTCGGCGAACGGGCAGTCGCTCGTCGCGCCGGCGTCGAATCGTTCACCGCTCGCTTCGTGCGATCACTTCGGCGCCAGCCGAATCGCCCCGTCCAGCCGGATCACCTCGCCGTTGAGCATGTCATTGACGAAGATGTGCTGGACCAGCTTGGCGTAGTCGGCCGGGGTGCCCAGGCGGCTCGGGAAGGGCACGCTGGCGGCCAGCGAATCCTGCACCTCCTGCGGCATGCCGAACATCATCGGGGTGCCGAAGATGCCCGGGGCGATGGTCATGTTGCGGATGCCGTTGCGGGCCAGGTCGCGCGCGATCGGCAGGGTCATGCCGACGATGCCGCCCTTGCTCGCCGCGTAGGCGGCCTGGCCGATCTGGCCGTCGTAGGCGGCCACGCTGGCGGTGCTGATCAGCACGCCGCGCTCGCCGGTGGGTTCGGGGTGGTTTTTCGTCATCGCCGCGGCGGCCAGGCGGATCATGTTGAATGATCCGATCAGGTTGACGGTGATCACCTTCTGGAACAGCGCCAGTGCGTGTGGGCCATCCTTGCCCACGGTTTTCATGGCCGGTGCGATGCCGGCGCAATTCACCAGCCCGAAGAGCTTGCCCAGCGCGAGGGCCTGGTCCACCGCCGCCTGGCCATCGGCCTCGGAGGCCACATCGCACTTGACGTAGGCGCCGCCGATCTCGGCCGCCACCGCGGCGCCCGCCTGCTCCTGCAGATCGGCCACCACCACGATGCCGCCGTTGGAGGCCAGCATGCGCGCCGTGCCTTCGCCCAGGCCCGAAGCGCCGCCGGTGACGATGAAGACTTTGCCTGCGATGTCCATCCGTCTGGTTCCTTGTGGTTGGCCCGGCTCAGCTCAAGGCCTGGAGCGCGCGTGAGGTGATTTCGTCCACCGTGCCCTGGCCTGAAATCTTGCGATAGCGCGGCGCGTGGGGCTCGCCCGAGGCCGACCAGTCGGAGTAATAGGCCACCAGCGGGCGCGTCTGGTTCTGGTAGACGGTGAGCCGATGGCGCACGGTGTCTTCCTTGTCGTCTTCGCGCTGGATCAGGTCTTCGCCGGTGACGTCATCCTTGCCCTCGGCCTTGGGCGGATTGAACTTCACGTGATAGGTGCGACCCGACGCCAGATGCACGCGCCGGCCGCTCATGCGTTCGATGATGGATTGATCGGGCACGTCGATCTCGAGCACCACATCCACGTGCACCTCGGCCGTCTTGAGGGCATCGGCTTGCGGGATCGTGCGCGGGAAGCCGTCGAACAGAAAGCCGTTGGCGCAATCGGGTTGAGCCAGCCGCTCCTTCACCAGGCCGATGATGATGTCGTCGCCAACGAGGGCGCCGCTGTCCATTACCTTCTTGGCTGTCAAACCCAGCGGTGTGCCGGCCTTGACGGCGGCACGCAGCATGTCGCCGGTGCTGATCTGCGGGATGCCGAATTGCTTGCAGATAAAGGTGGCCTGGGTGCCTTTTCCGGCGCCAGGTGCTCCCAGCAAAATGACTCGCATGCAGTGTTCTCCTCGATGGCAAATCTTGTCACCGCGCGCGTGCACGCGCCGCGCACCATGCACGCCCGGGCTCAGGTGGTCATGGAGCGGGTAGAGCTCCAGTATTGCGGCACATTATCACGCCCGCATTCACAAGCGCTTTACGTTGAAACCCGCTGGTGGGCGGGGCGGGCGAACTAGCCGCCCAGCAGGCGGCGTACACGCGCCAGGTCGTCTGGCGTGTCCACGCCCGGCGAAGGCGCGGCTTCGCTGAGGTGCACCGCGATGCGATGCCCATGCCACAGCGCGCGCAGTTGTTCGAGCGATTCGAGCTGCTCGAGCGGCGAAGGGGCCAGTTGGGGGAAGCGCCGCAGGAAAGCCGCGCGGTAGGCGTACAGGCCGATGTGCAGCAGCGGCGCGGGCGTGGGCAAGGTGCCGGCCCCGCTGGCCCAGCCATCGCGCCACCACGGTATGGCGGCGCGGCTGAAGTACATGGCCCGGCCGGCGGCATCGAGCACCACCTTCACCATGTTGGGATTGAACACGTCGGCCATGCTGTCGAGGGCGTGCGCGGCGGTGGCCATGTCGCAATCGCCGCGTGTGGCCAGCAGCTCGGCCACGGCATTGATCAGGCCCGGTGCGATGAGCGGCTCGTCGCCCTGCACATTGACCACCAGCTCGGTATCGGCCAGCCCGAGCCGATCACAGGCTTCGGCGAGGCGATCGCTGCCGCTGGGATGATCGGCCCGCGTGAGCAGGGCATCCACGCCGTGCGCGGCGCAAACCTGCGTGATCTCCTCGGAATCGGCGGCCACCACCACGCGGGTGGCGCGTGTCTGCAGGGCCTGGCGGGCCACACGCACCACCATCGGCAAGCCGGCGATATCGGCCAGGGGCTTGCGGGGCAGGCGGGTGGAGGCCAGCCGCGCGGGGATGAGGATGGTGAAGCTCATCGATCAGCCGTCAGACGTTTTCTTCCGGCGGCAGCGCACGCGCTTCGTCTTCGAGCATCACCGGGATGTCGTCGCGCACCGGGAAGGCGAGCCGATCGACGCGGCAGGCCAGTTCGGTCACGCGGGTGGATTCGCCACGCAGCGGCACGAGCGGGCCCTTGCACAGCGGGCACACGAGCAGGTTCAGCAATCGATGGTCCATGGCGAGGGCATTTCAGCGGGGCAGGGCGTTGAGGCGGGATTGCAGCGCCGCGAAAAACGCTTCGGGCGGCTGGAAGTCTAGCCCCACCACCCAGACACGCGTGGCGCCGAGGGTGGCAGGGTCGAGCTTCACCGCATCCTTTTCGGTGACGATCACATCCGCCTCGTGCGAAGCCCAGGGCACGGGCGTGAGGGGGTCGTGATCGGGCACCGGCAGGCGCTCGATCGTGAGGCCTTCGGCTTCGAGCATGGCGAAAAAGCGCTCCGGCTCGGCAATGCCGGCGGCCGCCAGGATGCGCCGGCCGCGCAACTCGCGCAGGCTATCCATTCGGCCCGGTGCGCCGGCGCGCCAGTTCTGCAAGGTGCAGGCGCACCGGGCCGAATGGATAGCCTGCGCGAGTTGCGCGGCCGGCGCATCCTGGCGGCGGCCGGCATTGCCGAGCCGGAGCGCTTTTTCGCCATGCTCGAAGCCGAAGGCCTC
>JANMAS010000186.1:0-4979 GCA_031359975.1 Burkholderiales bacterium | reverse complement strand
GAGCCTGATGCTGCGCACCCACTGCCAAACCAGCGGCTGGAGCCTCACCGAGCAGGATCCGTACAACAACATCGTGCGCACCACGGTGGAGGCGATGGCGGCGGTGTTCGGCGGCACGCAGAGCCTGCACACCAACAGCTTCGACGAAGCCATCGCGCTGCCCACCGAATTCAGCTCCCGCATCGCCCGCAATACGCAGCTCATCATCCAGGAAGAAACCCACATCACCGCGGTTGTGGATCCCTGGGCCGGCAGCTACCTGATGGAATCGCTCACGCAGGAGATGGCCGATAGCGCCTGGGCCATCATCGAAGAAGTGCAAGCCATGGGCGGCATGACGAAGGCGGTGGACAGCGGCTGGGCCAAGCTCAAGATCGAAGCCAGCGCGGCGCAGAAGCAGGCGCGCATCGATTCGGGCAAGGATGTGATCGTCGGCGTCAACAAATATCGGCTGGCGAAAGAAGACCGCATCGATACGCTCCAGATCGACAACCTCAAGGTGCGTGATCAGCAGATCGAACGCCTCAGGCAGGTGCGAGCCACGCGCGACAGCGCCAAGGTGAACGCGGCCCTCGATGCGCTCACCCACGCGGCGCAAACCGGCGAAGGCAACCTGCTCGACCTGAGCATCCAGGCCGTGCGCCTGCGTGCCACGGTGGGCGAGGTGAGCGATGCGCTCGAAAAAATCTTCGGTCGCCATCGCGCCGATATTCAAAAGGTGACCGGTGTGTATGCAGCCGCCTACGACAGTGCCGAAGGCTGGGACAAGCTCAAGGCCGAGATTGACCAGTTTGCGCTCGACCAGGGCCGCCGCCCGCGCGTGATGATCGCCAAGCTCGGCCAGGATGGCCACGATCGCGGCGCCAAGGTGGTGGCCACGGCATTCGCCGATCTCGGCTTCGATGTCGACATCGGCCCGCTGTTCCAGACGCCCGAAGAATGCGCTCGCCAGGCGATCGAAAACGATGTGCATGCGGTGGGCATTTCCACCCTCGCCGCCGGCCACAAGACGCTGGTGCCGGCGATCATCGAATCCCTCAAGGCCCAGGGCGCCAACGACATCATCGTCTTTGTCGGCGGCGTGATCCCGCAGCAGGATTACGACTTCCTCTACGACGCCGGCGTGAAAGGCATCTACGGCCCGGGTACGCCGATTCCGGTGAGTGCGAAGGATGTGCTGGAGCAGATTCGTGCTGCTGTGAGCTGAGTTACGCTCGTGTGGGCATTGGAAAGAAGAGCCTAGGAGACCCTTCATGACAGACTCAAAGCCGGTGAATCCGTATCTGCTGATGCTGGCGCTGAAGGCGCAAGAGCAGCGCGAGTTCCCGTTGGCAGACCAATCGCCGGACGGTGAGCCATCGATACCCTACGACCCCGACTTGGCCAAGCAATTCATTCGCAACACACTGCTGGCCAAGCATGGTCTTGGTGCCGGTGAGTGACGGCTGTAGCGCCGATAGCGGCGACGCCCTCGGGGGAATCAAACAAGCCGCTGCTCGAATCGATCACCGGCCCCGCCACATCCGCCCAACGCCGCGCCATCGCCAAAGCCATCACGCTGCTCGAATCGACGCGGGCTGATCATCGTGTGCAGGCCGATGCCTTGCTCAATGCGATGCTGGCCCACGCGGGGCAATCGCTTCGCATCGGTATCTCCGGCGTGCCGGGTGTGGGCAAGAGCACCTTCATCGAAACGCTGGGCCTTTTTCTGATCGATCAAGGCCACCGGGTGGCGGTGCTGGCGATCGATCCGTCGTCGAGTGTGTCGGGTGGATCGATCCTCGGTGACAAGACGCGCATGGAGCGGCTGTCGGTGCATGAGCGGGCCTTCATCCGGCCCAGCCCCGCCAGCGGCACGCTCGGCGGCGTGGCCGAAAAAACGCGTGAGGCCATGCTGGTGTGCGAGGCGGCGGGTTACGACGTGGTCATCGTCGAAACCGTGGGTGTGGGGCAAAGCGAATCCGCCGTATCGGGCATGACCGACATGTTCGTGCTGATGCAGTTGCCCAATGCCGGCGACGATCTGCAAGCTATCAAGAAGGGCGTGATGGAACTGGCCGATATCGTGCTGATCAACAAGGCCGACATCGATGCCGCCGCGAGCACCCGCGCCGAAGCGCAGATCACCAGCGCGCTGCAGCTCTTTTCCCGCCACGGCCACGCGGCACCGATGCCCGACCAACCCCTATGGCAGGCGCAGGTACTGCAGATCAGCGCCCTCAAGGCGCAGGGCTTGCCCGAATTCTGGACACAGGTGCTGCGGTTCCAGAATCTGCAAACCGGCTCGGGCCGCCTGGCCGAGCGCCGGCGGCGCCAGGATCAGGCCTGGATGTGGGAGCGCATCGAGGCCGGCTTGCGCGAACGGTTTCGCTCCCACCCGCAGGTGTGCGCCGCGCTGCCGTCGCTCGCGGACGACGTATTGAACGGCCGCCTCGCCGCGTCGGTGGCGGCACGGCAGTTGCTCGATCTGATGAAATGAAGTCAGCCAACAAGGACATCCATGCACGACATCGTTGAACAACTGGCCCGCAAGCGCGCCGCCGCCCGCATGGGCGGGGGCCAGAAGCGCATCGATGCGCAGCATGCCAAAGGCAAACTCACCGCGCGTGAGCGGCTCGAACTGCTGCTCGACGAGGGCACGTTCGAAGAGTGGGACATGTTCGTCGAACACCGCTGCGTGGATTTCGGCATGGCCGAGAACAAGATCCCGGGTGATGGCGTGGTCACCGGCTACGGCATGATCAACGGCCGGCTGGTGTTTGTGTTCAGCCAGGATTTCACCGTGTTCGGTGGCGCGCTGTCTGAATCGCACGCCGAGAAGATCTGCAAGGTGATGGATCAGGCGATGAAGGCCGGCGCGCCGGTGATCGGCCTCAACGATTCCGGCGGCGCGCGCATCCAGGAGGGCGTGGCCTCGCTCGGCGGTTATGCCGAAGTGTTCCAGCGCAATGTGCTGGCTTCCGGCGTGGTGCCGCAGATCAGCCTGATCATGGGGCCGTGCGCGGGCGGCGCGGTGTATTCACCGGCCATCAACGATTTCATCTTCATGGTGCGCGACAGCTCGTACATGTTCGTCACCGGCCCCGAAGTGGTGAAGACGGTGACGCATGAAGAAGTGAGCGCCGAAGAACTCGGCGGCGCCACCACCCACACCAGCCGCAGCGGCGTGGCCGATCTGGCCTTCGACAACGATGTCGAGGCCATCCTGATGCTGCGCCGCTTCTACAACTACCTGCCGCTGAACAACCGCGAAAAGCCGCCGGTGCGCCGCGGCCCGCATGGTGGCGATCCGCCGCAGCGCCTCGACTTTTCGCTCGACACGCTGGTGCCGGACAACCCGAACAAAGCCTACGACATGAAGGAGCTGATCCTCAAGGTGGCCGACGATGGCGACTTTTTCGAGCTGCAGCCCGATTACGCCAAGAACATCGTGATCGGCTTTGCCCGCCTCGATGGCCAGCCGGTGGGCATCGTCGCCAACAATCCTCAGGTGCTTGCGGGCTGCCTCGACATCAAGAGCAGCATCAAGGCGGCGCGTTTTGTGCGTTTTTGCGATGCGTTCAACATGCCGGTGGTTACCTTCGTCGATGTGCCGGGCTTCATGCCGGGCACCAGCCAGGAGTACGGCGGCATCATCAAGCACGGCGCCAAGCTGCTGTATGCGTATGCGGAGTGCACGGTGCCCAAGGTGACCGTGATCACCCGCAAGGCCTACGGCGGCGCGTACGACGTGATGTCGTCGAAACACCTGCGCGGCGATGTCAACTTCGCCTGGCCGAATGCCGAGATCGCGGTGATGGGCGCCAAGGGAGCGGTGGAGATCATCTTCCGCGAAGACAAGAGCGATCCCGGCAAGCTGGCCGCGAAGGAGGCCGAATACAAGGATCGCTTCGCCAACCCGTTCGTGGCCGGCGCGCGCGGCTTCATCGACGACGTGATCCAGCCGCACGAAACCCGCAAGCGGGTCATCCGCTCACTGGCCATGCTCTACGACAAGAAGCTCGAGAACCCGTGGCGCAAGCACGGCAACATCCCGCTGTGATCAGGACGGAGACACCCATGTTCACCAAGATCCTGATTGCCAATCGCGGAGAGATCGCTTGCCGCGTGATGAAGACGGCCAAGAAGATGGGCATCGCCACGGTGGCGGTGTTTTCCGAAGCCGATCGCGATGCCCGCCATGTGGAACTGGCCGACGAATCGGTGCTGCTCGGCCCCGCCCCTTCTCGCGAGTCGTACCTGTGCGCCGACAAGATCATCGCCGCCTGCAAACTGACCGGCGCGCAAGCCGTGCATCCGGGTTATGGCTTCCTCTCCGAAAACGAAGCCTTCGCGCGGCAGGTGGAAGAAGAGGGCATCGTCTTCATCGGGCCCAAGCACCACTCGATCGGCGCGATGGGCGACAAGATCGCCTCCAAGAAGCTGGCGGGCGAGGCCAAGGTCAACACCATCCCCGGCTACAACGATGTGATCCACACCGCCGACGAGGCGGTGCAGATTGCTCGCGGCATCGGCTATCCGGTGATGATCAAGGCCAGCGCGGGCGGCGGCGGCAAAGGCCTGCGCGTGGCGTTCACCGATCAGGAAACCTCCGAAGGCTTCGACGCTTGCCGCAACGAAGCGCGCAACAGCTTTGGCGATGATCGTGTGTTCATCGAGAAGTTCGTCGAAGAGCCACGCCACATCGAGATCCAGGTGCTGGGCGATGCGCACGGCAACATCGTCTACCTGCATGAGCGCGAGTGTTCGATCCAGCGCCGCCACCAGAAGGTGATCGAAGAAGCGCCGAGCCCTTTCATCAGCGACGAGACGCGCAAGGCCATGGGCGAGCAGGCGGTGGCGCTGGCCAGGGCCGTCAACTACCAAAGCGCCGGCACGGTGGAGTTTGTCGTCGGCAAGGACCAGAGGTTTTTCTTCCTCGAGATGAACACCCGCCTGCAGGTGGAGCACCCGGTCACCGAATGCATCACGGGGCTCGA
>JANMAS010000182.1:0-3177 GCA_031359975.1 Burkholderiales bacterium | reverse complement strand
CATCCATTGCACACCGGCGGTGGTGAGCAGGCCTTCTTTCCCGGCTGAATCGCGGTGGCGCATGCGGCCGGCGATCTTGTACCTCACGGTCTCGAAGCCGCGGTGCGGGTGACCGGGAAAGCCGCCGATGTAGTCGTCGGGGTTGTCGGTGCCAAAGGCGTCGAGCATCAGAAACGGGTCGAGCCGGTGCTGCAGGTCCTGGGTGAGCACACGGGTGAGCTTGACGCCGGCGCCATCGCTGGTGGCGCGGCCGGTGATGAGGCGCTCCACGGTGCGCGGCGACAGCAACGTGTCAGCCGAAGCTTCAGGGGTGGAAACGCCGGCGGAGAAGGAGGTGGTGTTCATGGTGGTCACATGGTGACACTGCGGCCGCTTGCCAAGGCCCTGCCGAGTTGAAGACCGCGTTCAAGCCATTTGCATGTCGCGCTACGCTTGCACCGTGGCTGCCACCGAGATCCGCATCGATACCCCGCACCGGCGTCGCCTGCGCGAGATCTGGCGCTCGGCCGGCTGGCCGTGCCAGGACATGCTGGAGCTGGAGCTGCTCGCCGCCGGCCTGCTGGAGCGCCTGCGCGATGCCGACGGCCGCGACACGCTGCGGGTGACGGATGCCGGCGTGCAGCTGCTGGTGAGCACGCTGCAGAAAAACCGCGCCGCGCGCGATGGCCACGAGCAGCTGGTGGAACGGGTGGCGGCGCAGATGCAGCGCCAGGGCCGGGTGGTGTGGCGCGCCTTGAGCCTGCGCGCGCCGCTGCCCGGCGATGCGGGTGCCACCACCTGGGCGATCGCGATGCCGGATGTCTATTCGATCCGCCACACCACGGTGGAAGACTACGTGGAACCGGTGGCGCACGAGATCAAGGTGCGCCGGGCCGATCTGCTGTCCGACCTGCGCAAGCCGGCCAAGGGCGCGGCTTATCTGGCGCTGGCCAGCCAGTGCTGGTATGTGCTGCGCGCCGGCATCGCCGCCGTGGAGGAGATCCCGCCGGCCTACGGCGTGATGTGGGCGCGGGACGACGGCTCGCTCGACGTGGCGCGCCCGGCGCCCAAGCGGCCGATGCGCATCCCGTTTGCGGTGTGGATGGTGCTGGCGCGCGCAGTGCCCGAGCCGGCGCTGGACGAGGGCGCGCAGGGGTGGCTGGGGGACCCCGACGTGAGCTGACGTGACGGGACTTGAATGACGTGACGGGACGTGAATGACGTGACGTCATGCGCAGCCACCGCGCTGCGGAGCGCCCATCCCGGAAACGAAGCTTCACACGGGCAGGCGATCATGCCCGCGATGAACGACGAGAACATCTACTGGCTGTTCAGCGCCGCGGCACAGAGCGTGGCCGCTTTCATCGCGCTGTTGTTGGCCGGCTATGCGTTGGTGCATGCCCAGCTCGAATCGGCGCGCAGCCGCGACGACACGCTGGAGGAGGTGCACCTCGATCTGCGCCGCAATTACCACGGGCGCCTCACGCTGCTGGCCTGTGTCAACGGGGCCGGCATCGGGCTGAGCCTGTTGGTGGTGTATCTCAACAAGTGGGCTTTCCCCGGCAAGGAGGCGCTGATGGCCTTCACCGCGATGGTGGACGTGGCGGCGATGACTGGCGGTTTGGTGTTTGTCGTCAAGATCGTCGATCCCCGGCGCTACGCCCAGGCGGCCGCCCGCGCGCTGAAGGAGCGCTCGCCGGAATTCGAGCTGACCGGCGTGGCGGTGGACCCCACCGAGTTCGTCGAGCAGTTCAAGCTGCTCAGCCGCGCGATGCGCGACCTGATGCACCGCAGGGGCCTGCAGCGCGACCCCGGCGAGGGCCCGAAGCGCGTGATGAGCTTTCAGGCCATGCTCGACATGCTCTCCACTGCGGATCTGATCGAGCCCGCGCTGCAATCCACGCTGCCGACATCAACAAATACCGCAACCTGCTGTACCACGGCCACTTCCCCGAGGCCGACCGGGGCATGGTGGAGCGGGTGCGGCAGGCGGTCGAGCGGGTGCGGCGCGTCATGTAGGGCCCACGACGCCGGCTGCTCGGTGGCGGCCGCCCCGGGGCACAATGCGGCCATCCCCTTCCAGCCCGCCGCGCGCCGGCCCGCCCATCAGGCAGATGCCGACCTGGCACCCCGGAGAGCCACCATGAAATCCGCTGCCAAGCGCCCGTTCACCCCCCGCCAGCGTGTGGTTGCCGCAGCCATCCTGCTGGCCCTGTGCATGCCGCATTCGCGCACGGCGCGGGCCGCCACACCACCTGCCGCGCCGGGCGCGGCAGCGGCCAGCGTGGCCTGGCTGCCGGCGGCCAACGATGTCGATATCGACAAGGCATTCGCCACCGCCAAGGCCGAGAAAAAGCCGGTGCTGCTGTACTGGGGCGCGAAGTGGTGCCCGCCGTGCAACCAGCTCAAGGCGACGCTGTTCAACCGCCAGGATTTCATCGAGCGCTCGAAGAGCTTCGTGGCGGTGAGCGTCGATGGCGATCTGCCGGGTGCGCAAAAGCTCGGCGCCCGCTTCAAGGTACGCGGCTACCCGACCATGATCCTGATGGGCGCCGATGGCAACGAGATCACCCGGCTGCCCGGTGAAGCCGATGCGCCGCAGGTGATGAATGTGTTGCAGCTCGGCATGGCCGGGGGTCGATCGGTGAAAACGGTGTTGGCGGATGCGCGTGGCGGCAAGCCGGTGAGCCCGGCCGAGTGGCGCATGCTGGCCTTTTATTCGTGGGACACCGATGTGGCACAGCTGGTGGCCGATGCGCAGCGGCCTGCGTTGCTGATGAAGCTCTCGGCCGCCTGCCCGGTGAGCGAGCCCCAGGCCCGCACCCGGCTCATGCTCAAGGCCTTGGCGGAAAGCGATGACGGCAAGGGCGCCAAGGCCGATGCCGCCTTGCGCGACCAGGTGATGGCGCTGCTGGCCAACGAAGCGGCGTCGCGCGCCCAGGCGGATGTGTTGACGAACTGGGCCGACAGCCTGGTGAAGGCCCTGGCGCCGGAGGCCGGCCCGCAGCGTGTGCAGCTCGTCAGCGCGTTCGATGCCGCGCTCAAGCGCTTGCAATCGGATGCGTCGCTGTCGCGTGCCGACCAGGTCACGGCCCTGTATGCCCGCGTGGCGCTGGCGCGCATCGACATGCCCGACGACACCCGCAACCCCAAGCTGCCCGATGCGCTGGCGCAGGAAGTGCGCGAGGTGGCGGCGCG
>JANMAS010000135.1:0-4651 GCA_031359975.1 Burkholderiales bacterium | reverse complement strand
ATGCGAAGGATCTCCTGTATGTCGTCGAGCGTGAGCATCTGCCCACCCCCCACGCGGCTGGGGTTGTAGCGGGTGATGAGCAGGTGCTCCATGATCGGCTCGCGGACGTCGATGGCGCGTCGGGTCTTCGACGACAGCATGCCCAGGATGCGATCGGAATCACGCACCGAAGATACTTCCGGATTGGTGACCACCAGCGCCTCATCGGCATAGTGCATCGCCATCATCGCGCCGGTCTCGATGCCGGCCGGCGAATCGCAGACGATGAACTCGAATCCCATTTCGGAGAGGTCGATCAGCACCTTTTCCACGCCGGCCTGGGTGAGGGCTTCCTTGTCGCGCGTTTGCGAGGCGGCGAGCACGAACAGGTTGTCGCACTGCTTGTCCTTGATCAAGGCCTGGTTGAGATTGGCCTCGCCCTGGATCACGTTGATCAGGTCATACACCACCCGACGTTCGCAGCCCATGATGAGATCGAGGTTGCGCAGGCCGACGTCGAAGTCGATGACGGCGGTCTTGTGCCCGGCCAAGGCAAGGCCGGAGGCGAAGCTGGCGCTGGTGGTCGTCTTGCCCACGCCTCCCTTGCCGGAGGTGACGACGATGATTCTGGACATCGGTGCGGGATCCTTTGTGGTTGGAGGGTTCAGTTCGGTGTCATGCGCGCAGCGCGTCGATCACCAGCTTTTCGCCGTCGAGCCGCACCTGCGCCGCCTTGCCGCGCACATCGGGCGGCAGCGGCACTTCGGCGGTGCGGTAGATGCCGGCGATGGAGACGAGCTGCGGCTCCAGGCCGGTGGAAAAGATGCGCGCGGCCGTGTTGCCACGCGCTCCGGCGAGCGCGCGGCCGCGCAAGGGCGCGTACACGTGAATGTGCCCATCGGCGATCACCTCGGCGCCGAAGTTCACTGCTGCCAGCACGATCAGGTCGCCCCGCGCATACACCTGCTGGCCGGAGCGCAGCGGCCGGTCGATCACGGTGGTGTCGATGGATCGGGGTGGCGGGGGCGCGTCAGGCGATTCGGTGGGTGCGCTGGGCGATGTGGGCGCTGACGCAGCGGGCGCCTGACGCGCGGGCCCGGCTTCGGGCGCATCCGCCAGGCCGGCCCGCAGTGCGGCGGCCATCTGAACCGGCGTGCCACCCTTGGCGGCGATCGGCATCATGCGGTGCCGGCGCAGCAACGCGACCAGGGCTTCGAAGTCGAGCGTGTCCGCGTCGCTGCGCACGGCGGCGAGGTCGATCGCCATCGGATCGTTGTCGAAGAGGCCGGGGTTGTCGCGGCCGCGGCGCTCGAGCTCGTCGCGCAGGCGTGCCAGATCGGTGGTCTTGAGCAGCACGCTCAGCAACGTCAGCGTGGTGCTGCGGAGCTCGAACAGATCGTCCGTGGACGCGGTGATATCGACAGCCATGAAGTGCGGAATGCCCGTGGGCGGCGCGGGTCGGGCAAAGCGGCGCAGTGTACCGGCCGACAGTCGCCCCGATGACGCACCCGGTGTGGTAGCGCGCCGGGCACGACCGCTCAGCCAGCCGGCACGCGCACCATGCGTTGCATCAGCATCTCCAGCGCCAGATCCAGGTCGTGGCAGCGGCCGGTGTGCACGGCGGAGGTCTGGATGCTGCTGCTGCGCGGTGCCACCAGCCAGTCGAACCGTTCTCGCGTCGAGAGTTGCCCCAGCGCACCGGCGTCGAGGCCACCGGCGCAGATCACGGGAATGGCGGCGAGGCCGGCGCGAAGGGTGTCGATGTCGAGCATGGGCGCGAGCGCGCGCAGCCGGGGTTCGTCGATCTCGATGCGAGCCTTCAAAAAGCCCTCGGCCATGCAGGCCACGATGACGCCGGCATTGACGAACTCGCCGCGATCGACTCGCGGCACCACGCGCACCACCGCGTAGTCATACGTGAGCGGCGCGAGCACGCTGTGCCTCCTCGAAAAACGCACGCGGCGCCTGCAAGCGCACCTGGAAGTAAGCCAGGTACGCCTGGCGATGCGCGGCCTCGGTGGCGAAGTGCGGCTCGCCTTGCAACCACGAAGCCGGGATCGCCTGCACGATATCGTGCAGCGCTTGGGCATCGAGCCGCACGGCCAGCCGCGCGTCGGCTTCGGCCAGCGCATCGGCCTGGCGCAGCAGCACGTGATCATTGATCAAGGCAAAGGGTGCCTGGCTGCGCTCGGGTGCGCCGTCCCAGTTGTGATGGAAGAACAGCGCCGCGCCATGGTCGATCAGCCAGGGCTGGCCGTGCCACATCAGCAGGTTGCTGTTGCGTGCGGTGCGATCGAGGTTGGTGATGAGGGCGTCGAACCAGACGATGGCCGACGCGAGCGCGGGATCGATCGTGTGGGCGATCGGATCGAAGGTGATCGCGCCGGGCAGGTAGTCGAGCGCCAGGTTGAGGCCGGCGCTGGCGCGGATCAGATCCTGGATTTCCGGGTCGGGCTCCGTGCGTGCCAGCGCCGGATCGAGTTCGGCGAACACGATCTCGGGCACCGGCAGCCCGAGCGCACGGCCGATTTCGCCACCCACCCATTCGGCGATCAAGGCTTTGGGGCCCTGGCCGGCGCCGCGAAACTTCAGCACGTACAGGCCGTCGTCGTCGCCTTCGACGATGGCCGGCAACGAGCCGCCCTCGCGCAGCGGTGTCACGTAACGGGTGACCTGGATGGTTCTCATCGGCTGCCTGGTGGCCTACTTGGCGAAGAGCCGGCCGATATCGCCAAACGCCTTGAACTCGAGCGCATTGCCCGAAGGATCGAGGAAGAACATCGTCGCCTGCTCGCCCGGCTGGCCCGGGAAGCGCACATGCGGTTCGATCACGAACGACGTTCCGGCCTGGCGCAGGCGCTGCGCCAGTGCTTCCCATGCCGGCATCGGCAGGATCGCGCCGAAATGGCGCACCGGTACATCGTGGCCATCCACCGGGTTGGTGCTTCGGGAGCCACATTCCTGCGGCGCCAGATGCGCCACGATCTGATGGCCGTGGAAATTGAAGTCCACCCACTCGGCCGAGCTGCGGCCTTCGGCGCAGCCCAGCAGCTCGCCGTAGAAGGCGCGCGTGGCAGCCAGGTCGTGCACCGGAAACGCCAGGTGAAACAGGGCGGTGGGTGTTGGCGTGGTCATGGTGTGGAGCTCCTGTCGGGCGGGTCGGTCGCGCGGTGATCGATGCGCCGCCAAGCCACATGCTGCCACGGTTGTGGTGGCATTCGATCAGAATGCGCGCCATGTCACCCACTTCCACCGCACCGTGCAGGCCCCGCCGCTGAGCGATCCGGCGCCGGCCGAGGCCCGGCCGGCGAGCACCACCACCACCCCGGCGCCGACGCTGGTGGCCGGGCTGGTGATCTGCGAGCACTGCGACTCGGTGTTCAGCAAGCGGGTGCTGGCCACGCACGAAGTGGCGCGATGCACGCGTTGCGGCGCGGTGCTCGGGCGGGCCGACTTTCTCGGCCTCGACGCGCTGCTGGCGCTCACCATCACCACGGCGGTGGTGTTTGTGCTGGCCAATGTGTATCCGGTGATTTTTATCAGCGCGGGCGGGCAATCGAACGCCGCCACGCTGTGGCA
This sequence comes from Burkholderiales bacterium, assembly GCA_031359975.1. Classification (GTDB taxonomy): domain Bacteria; phylum Pseudomonadota; class Gammaproteobacteria; order Burkholderiales; family Burkholderiaceae_C; genus JANMAS01. Next base: position 1,093 of record JANMAS010000135.1, on the reverse strand, counting down.
GGCCATCCTGGCGCTGGCCAACGGCTACTCGATGCCGCTGGCGATCGTGTGTTCGCTGGCGATGTTCTTTGTGCCGCTGGCGCAGATCCTGCTGCTCATGTGGGTGCTGTGGTTTGCGCGGCAGGGCCGGCGATCACCGGGCTTTGCCGGGGCCATGGTGGCGCTGGGCCACCTGCGGCCCTGGAGCATGGTGGAGGTTTTCTTGCTGGGTGCGCTGGTATCGATCGTCAAGCTGGCGGGGCTGCTCGATGTGGTGGCCGGCGTGGGCATCTGGGCCATGGCGGCGCTGACGCTGCTGATCACGCTGCTGGCCGGACGCAATGTGCGCGCCTTGTGGGATCTCACCGAGCCGTCGGCGGCATGACATCGATGATCACGATCGCCGAGACCACCGAGACCGCCGCCATGCCCCCGCTTGCGGCCGAGATCGGCCTGGTGGCGTGTCATGACTGCGGGGCCATCTGCCATTGGCCCGCCGCCGATGCGGTGGGGCATGCCGCTCACGCCGGCTGCCCTCGCTGCGACGCCCCCCTGCACCGGCGCAAGCCCGCCAGCGTACTGCGCACGGGGGCGCTGCTGCTCGCGGCGTTGATCCTGTACATCCCGGCCAATGTGATGCCGGTGATGTACACCAGCCTGCTCGGCCAGGGATCGGAGAGCACGATCCTGGGCGGGGTGATGGAGTTTTGGCGCGAGGGCGCGATCGATATCGCCGCCATCATCTTCATTGCCAGCGTGGTGGTGCCGGCGATCAAGTTTTTCGTGCTCGGCATGTTGCTGATCACGGTGCATCGCCGCAGCACCTGGGCGGCGCGACAACGCGCCAGCCTGTATCGCCTGGTCGAGATGATCGGGTATTGGTCGATGCTCGATGTGGTGGTGGTGGCGCTGGTGAGCGCGCTGGTGCGGTTCGATGCGCTGGGCACGGCCGAGCCGCGTCTGGGCATCGTGTTCTTCGGCTCGACGGTGGTGCTCACCATGTTGGCCGCGATGAGTTTCGACCCTCGATTGATCTGGGATGGCACGCGATCCGATGACTGACGACACACCAACCCCTGCGTCATCCGACGGCCCTGCGGACGCTCTGCCTGCG
>JANMAS010000120.1:0-1589 GCA_031359975.1 Burkholderiales bacterium | reverse complement strand
CGAAGGAGGTATCGAGGCGGGCTGTATGCTGAACCATACGGTTCACTATAGCGCCAGCTTGGGCGGCTTGCAAGCCCAGTCAGATCGGTGACCTGCTTACGTGGTAAGCCGAGTGTTAGACTGGTGGGCACCTTCTGAATCGGGAGCCCCTTGCATGCCTGCCGCCACGTTGACCGAAAAGGGCCAGATCGTCATTCCCGCGGAAATCCGGGCGCGCTACGAGATGACACCCGGCACGCAGGTGGAATTCGTCGACGAGGGCGGCGTGATTCGGCTCGTGATTCGGCGCCGCGTGGTGCCATCCGATCCGGCGGCGGGGTATGGCCTGATCAAGGTAGGCCCGAGCCGGGCGGGTCAACCGGCCCGGCGGCTGTCGGAGTTTGACGCCGCCGCCTTGTTGAGCGGGCAACGGGGCAAAAAATGATCGCGGTCGATACGAACATCCTGGCACGCTTTTACTGCGACGACCCGGAAGACACCGAAGCCAAACGCCAACGCCCGGTGGCCCGGCGCGTGATGATCGAATCCCCATCGGTCTTCGTGCCGCTGACCGTGATCCTCGAGTTCGAGCGGGTGATGCGCGGCTTTTACGAAGCCGAGCCGGCAGCGTTCTGCGGCGCCGTCGAGCACCTGCTGGGCATGCCGCATGTCACTGTCGAACGCTGGCAGGCCGTCAAGGATGCGCTGGGCCTTCATCGCGGGGGACTCGACTTCGCCGATGCCCTGCACTGGGCCAGCAGTTCGGCGTGCTCGCAACTCGTGACGTTCGACGATCGAAGCTTCGCGCGCCGTGCCCGCAAGCTCGAGCTAAAACCTGAGGTGGTGCTGGCGAAGTAGGCGCACCGCCGGGTTCGGCACAATGCCGGCGTCGTTGTTGGAGTTGTTGACAACGATTCACTGTGTTGGTATCGTCTCAAACATGAAGGCTACTGAGCTGGTACGGACTCGTGTCATCTACTCGGAGGTCGCGTTCGCTGAACTGGTGCTTTGGCAGTTGCCTCAGCCGCTCGCGGGCTCCACCCACCGTTTCAAGTACCGGCTAGCCTATGTGGTTCGGGGTATCTGCGTGATTCGGTATGACAACGAGGCCGGCAAGGGCGATCATCGGCATCTCGCCGGCAAGGAGCGCGCCTACACGTTCACGAGTCCGGACAATCTGATTGCCGCATTTCGAGCTGACATCACAAGGTGGAATCGTGAAAACAGTGACTCTTGACGTCCGATCCCCATCCGAAAGCTTGGCCGATTTCAGCGTCGCCTGGAAGACTGGCAAGGCTCAGAAATCAGCGCGCATCAGCTTCGCATCACCCGAACTGCTCTGGCAGGTGTTGACCGCCAAGCGCTGGGAACTGCTCAAGGCGCTGTGTGGCGCCGGCCCGGTGTCGATTCGCGAAGCCGCCCGGCGGGTGAATCGCGACGTGAAGGCGGTGCACGGTGATGTGACGGCCTTGCTGACTGCTGGTGTGCTCAACCGGGTGGAGGGCGGTGGTGTTGAATTTCCGTTCGATGCGGTGAAGGTGGAGTTCTTGCTGCAGGCGGCGTAGTCGCGCACGCGCACGCTCACGCCGACAGGATGCGCAGGCACTTGC
>JANMAS010000119.1:0-10686 GCA_031359975.1 Burkholderiales bacterium | reverse complement strand
CCCCCGCCTGGGTGTCTTCTTGCAGCCCGACCCCCTCATCCAGAGCCCCGCCAACCTGCAGAACTACAACCGCTATGGGTATTGCTACAACGTGCCTCTCAATTGCTCGGATCCCACCGGTCAATTCTTCCTCACCGATTGGTGGAAGAAGATCTGGCACAACAGGATCCTGCGCACGGTAGTGATCGCGGTGGCGGCCTACTACACCGGAGGCTATGCGTTGGAACAATATGCCAGCAGTGTGGCCGCTGAAGCAGGATTTGCGGCTGGGAGCGCAGCCGCAGCGGGCGAAGGCATCGGAGCGTACGCCGCCGCCTACTCGACGGCTTACACAGCGGCAAATGCCTCTGTGATCGGCGGAGCTATTCAGGGTGCTGTCGGCGGGTTTACTGCTGGAATGATGAATTCAAATGGTAATATCGAATCGGGATTGAAAGGGGCATTTAGCGGATCTTTGGCGGGTGGTGTCAATAGTTTCTTTGGCTCTAGTTACCCAGTGAGTCGCGTAGCAATCAATGGATTGGTTGGTGGCGTAAACGCTCGGCTGCGTGGGGATGATTTCTCTGAAGGCTTTAAATTCAATGCTGGAATATCGAGCCTTGCATACCTGAATGTACAGATGCGGGCAGCCATGATTGATCAATCGAGAATAGATTCAATGAATAATGGTGTAGGCCTAAGCGATGGAATGTATGGAGATCAGTATAAATTAGCCGGTGGTCGTTGGTTTTTAGGTGCTGATATAAATAAGTGTAGCCCACTCGGTTGTTGGCAAAGTGGTCCTGGCTCCATCTTTGGGGTCTCATATGCTAGAGGTAGCATCCAGGATCTGGTAACGGAATCTTATTCAGGGCCCCATGATTTCGCAAATAGTTTTACATGGTACGACAAGATTGGAGATGCAATAAACTACTCAGCCGGAAAATCATTGATGCTCGAATGGACAACAAACTATACCACAAGCCTAATATTTGCCACACCTTTCGCGGCCGCTGTTCTTATCGAGCAGACAAAAATATCAGCTGACGTTTTAATGAGGCATTGAAGATGTCTAATCACCCTAACGTGAGAATTAATTCAATATATATTACCTTAATAGGATTTTCTGAGGTCATAGTCGCTATAGGGTTTTTATCAGGATGTGCAACTGAACGGGTAAATTTTTCCAATTTTTTGAACCAATCCATTGGTCGGAAACTTGCTTTAAGTGATTATGATTGGCGACTTAGTCAGTTAGGCGGGAAATCACTGGTTATCGATAATGGAACAGTTGCAACATATAGATATTCAACGAATGGCTCTCCATGTGCTTGGAATGTGAATGTTGACGTTAAGAGTGGTATTGTATTGAGTTGGAGCTACACTGATGATGTAGCAAGGTCTGCTTGTAATGATCTGCCCGCAGGTCGAGGAGTATAGATAAGTTGCACAATTAATAATTAATTATCTCTTTAATGAGTTGATGCACTATGGTGACCGCCAATCTGCAATGCGCCGCGCGGGCTATGCTGATGGTGGCAATACCTTCCCAGATGACCCGCCGCTCGAAGGCGTTTACCCCGAGAAGTGGATTCCTGTTGGTCGCGCGCTCAGTGCGCTGCGGGCCTTCGGAAATTGGCTCATGCGTGATGAGCTGCAGGTTTATAAAAATGGGGTCAGAGTCAATTATCTTCAACCAGCCCGGCTTCGACGTCGGACTGCAAGGCCCCGCCGGCGGGCCCCAGTACACCTGGCAATACGACGACAACCAGGCCCGCATCAAAGAGATCCAGACCATTGCCAGCGGCGCCATGGCCGGCACCCGCACCACCTGGCGCGCGCACCCGGACAACGCCGGAGCCTTAAGCTTCGAGCACGAAGACAACGCCCCCACCGTGCCCAGCGCGGCCAACCCCGACGTGGACCAAAGCCGGCACTACCTCAGCGTGGGCGGGCAGACCATTGCGGTGCTCGTCACCGAAGGGCCCTTGCCCACGCTGGGGGCCAGCGCCAAGACGCCGCCCAGTATCACCACCGTCGTGCTGCGCAAGGTGGAGTACTGGCACACCGATCACCTGGGCAGCGTGATCGCCACCAGCAACCACCTGGGCTACATCACCGCGCGTGCCAGCTACGACCCCTTCGGCCAGCGCCGAGCGCCCACCGGCGAGGCCGACCCCACGCAGAGCATCGAGCTCGACTGGGATCCGGCCCTCAACCGGCGCACCGGCAACGGCTTCACCGGCCACGAGCACCTGGACGACGTGGGCATCGTGCACATGAACGGCCGCATCTACGACCCCCGCCTGGGTGTCTTCTTGCAGCCCGACCCCCTCATCCAGAGCCCGAACAACCTGCAGAACTACAACCGCTATGGGTATTGCTACAACGGGCCGCTGAATTGCTCGGACCCCACCGGCTACTTCAGCCTGAGGAAGTTCCTCGGCGGTGCCATTCTCAGCGTCTTGGTCCCGCCATGGGGTACCTACATCGTGGCTCGCGAGGTGGCCAACTCGCAAGTGGGGTATCAGATCGGCAGTATTGTCATCACCATCGGATCGTTCTACTGTGGGCCGTCCGCGCCGCTATGCAACGCGGGTGGCCAGGCGGCATGGGCGGGATTCTCAGGCGCCAGCGCCGAATCGGCGGTGAAGGTCGGCGCCAGAGCGGGCCTGTCGACGTACGCCAACCAGCTGATCGGTGGCATCGATAACCCGGGATGGAATGTCACGGCGCACGCGGCGTGGGGCTGCGCGGAAGGCAAACTCGCAGGAGGAAGCTGCGGCGCCGGGGCCCGGGGCGCGTTCGTCAGTTCGCTGATCGGCGACGGCGGTACGATCGGCGACCCGCAGGCCAACTTCGGCGATCTGGTGGCCAGCGTGGCGCTTCATGCGGCCGCAGGCGGGTTGGCATCCATGGCCGGCGGTGGGAACTTCGCGCAGGGGGCTCAGTCTGCGGCTTATGCGTATCTCTTTAATGAGTTGATGCACAGCGGATATGGTGGCAGTTCGCGTGATCGCTTGCGGCGAGCCGGCTATGCCGAGACTCCGTACGACGATGGGACGTACTGCAACATCCAGAGCGCTGGTGGCGGTGCATGTGGATTCCCAGGTGCGTCCGGCGACAGTTCGTCTCAAGCGGGTGGCTCTGCAGGTTGGTCTGCAGGAATCGGCCTTGGCGCCTCGTACGAGTTGGCCGGAATGAGAGGGTCGAATGGGCAGGCCTGCCTCATTCAATCGCATTGCGTACTGGCCGGTCCGTTTGCTGGATACGCAGCCGACTTCGGCGGTGCTCTTTCCTCAGGGTCGCCGGGGCCGGGCTTGCAGGTTGGTGTCTTTGGAAAGGCAGCCTTTCCTTTGTTGGGCTTTGAACTGGCGGCGACATATGGTTCGGACGGCGCGGGCCTTCAACTCGGCAAGTCGTTCGGCCAGATGTATGGCGGTGGCGTGAAGGTCTGTGTTCAATCGACGGTTAGCTGCTCTGGACCGAAATGAAGAACACGCCGGTCTTCTTCGTATGCTGGGCATTAACTGTGGCGCTCGTTCTTGGTCCCGTGTTCTTGCCCGACATACCACTGCTCAGTCAGATCCCGTTTGGCGTCATCGTGTTGTTGGTAGTGGCAATGTGGGCAGCCGTGTTGCTGGATGTCCCACGCGTTATGCGGGAGGTTCGGCGGCGTCGTGAAAGACGATTGGGTCGTGACGAGGCGTCGGTAGACGAAAGCCGCCGCAAGTAGACCTTCACGCCGCCGGTACCGTCTTGCATCTGAAGCGCCTCCCGGCGCTGCGCTGCTCAGGGTTCGAAGATAAAAATAGGGTCAGAGTGAATTTCCGCAACCAACCCGACGCCGACAGCGGCGTGCAAGGCCCGGCCGGCGGGCCGAAGTACAGCTGGCAATACGACGAGAACCAGGCCCGCATCAAGGAGATCCAGACGATCGCCAGCGGCACCATGGCCGGCACCCGCACCACCTGGCGAGCGCACCCGGACAACGCCGGGGGCTTGAGCTTCGAGCACGAAGACAACGCCCCGGCCGTGCCCACCGCGGCCAACCCCGATGTCGATCAAAGCCGGCACTACCTCAGCGTGGGCGGGCAGACGATGGCCGTGTTCGTCACGATCGACCGGTTCTGTTGCTCAACCGGCGCACCGGCAACGGATGTTCGGACGACTTGGGATTCCTGCATTTCAACGGTCGTACCCAGAAAAGCGAGACCCGAGCCAACCATGCGCATTTCGTTAGCGCAATGCCGTTCATCTGCGTCGCTGAAGAGCTTTGACTTTTGCAGGAAGGAAAGGTGATTGCGATCAACACCCGAGATTTCGGCTGGTGGATTGATCGTTGCTGGGATGACGGGCGGATACCTTGGGGCATGGCCGTCGTTGCCACGTTGATCGCGTGCACGGTGATCGCCGGCGCCGCAGTTTTCGGCGAACGCATCACGAGGCAACTCGCCTCGCCGCGGTACCTCGCCGAAAGCTCCGCGCAAGTTGGCGAGGGAGTTCCATCCGCAAAGTCTGAAACTGACTTCACCCGCGCACTGCCTTCAGCCGACCCCCACAAGCCCGCCCTCCTCGAAATCGACCGTGCCGCCAAGGCTGCGGGTGTGGCGTTTCTCGCCAGCACGATCGCCACGCCGAACGCCGCTGCAGGGCAACTGCTGCGCACCGAGATCACGGCCCGGCTGCGCGGCACCTATCCCGCACTGAAGCAGGTGATCAAGGAGGTACTCGAGCGCTTTCCGCAAGCCACCGTGTCGCGGCTTCGGCTGAGTGGCGGGATCGGTGCCGCGGAGGGCGGTGCGCAACTGGAGGCCGTGTGGCTGCTGAGCCTGTGGTCGGCGCCGGCCGGGTTGGAGCCGATGGCGGCGGAGGCGGCGGCCAGCGCCGCCCGGCAGTGAGCGACCGGATTGGAATCCATGGGAGCGTTGAGTGCGAATTGAATTGCGGTGGGCATTGGGGGGCAGTGTGCTGGCGAGTGTGTGGGCGCTTTGGGGGCCGGTGCCGCCGTTCGGCCCAGCGTCGCAGCCCGTGATCGTGCCGGCCGTTTTGCGCGATCCCGCAGGGGCTCCGCCGCATGCCTCTGCCGACGCATCTGCGCTCATGCTGCAAACGCCGCTGCCACGCGAACTGAGCCCCTGGCAGGTGGATCTGGCATCGCGCGATCCCTTTGTGCCCTACGCGCCACCTGCTCCGATGGAGCCCGCGCCCGCCAAGGTGGTGCGCAAGCTCGAACCGATTGCCGAGCCCGCTCCAACGGCACCACCCATGACCTACCGATTCCTCGGCCGCATGCTCACGCCGGAGGGCAGGCCGATCACGCTGCTGGCGCGAGGCGATGCCGCCATCGAAGTCAAGGCCGGCCAGCAACTCGAAGAAGGCTATCGGGTGGATTCGGTCAACGCGCAGGCGGTTCGCCTGGTGTATCCGCCGCTCGGCACGGTGGTCGATATCGCCATCCCAGCGGCGCCCAGCCGATGACCAGCCACTTGCGTGTTGGCATGCGGTGGCGCGCAGTCTGCCTGCTGTCGATAACCATCCTGCTGGCTGGTTGCGCCCAGCAACGCATTCGCGATGATTCGCAGCTGCTGCTTCGCGCAGGCGCCTTCGAGCAGGCGGTGGGCGATCTGGAGGCGGGCCTCAAGGAGCACCCTGACAGCGCCTTGCTGCGTGCTGGTTTGGTCTCCGCGCGCACCGAGGCCTTCTCGCGCCTGCTCTCAGAAGCTGCGGCGGCGCGCTCGGTGGGCCGATACGACGATGCCGACAAGGCGTTGCGCCGCGCCAAGCCCTTTGATCTCTCCGGCACCCGGGTGGACGAGTTGCTCGGCGATCTGGATGTCGAGCGCCGCCAGCGCAACGCCATCGCGCAAGCCGAATCGCTGATCGCGCAGCAGCGGCCGGATGCCGCGCGCGTCGTCGTGGCCGAGGCCCTCAAAGACGACACACGCCAGCCCGCGCTGCTGGCACTGCAGCGCCGGCTCGACGCCCAGGCCCGCGAGCAGCAGCTCCAGTCGGCGCGCAACGGCCTGGCCGAATCACGCCCCATCTCGCTGGATTTCCGCGACGCCAGTTTGCGCACCGTGCTCGATGTCGTCACCCGCAACAGCGGCGTGAACTTCATCCTCGACAAAGACATCCGCACCGACAGCCGCATCACCGTGTTTCTGCGCAGTGCGCCGGTGGAAGAAGCGATCGATCTGATCGTCACCACACACGGCCTCGCGAAGAAGTTGATCGATTCGCAAACCCTGCTCATCTACCCCAACACGCCAGAAAAGCAGCGCGAGCATCAGGAGCAGGTGGTGCGGGTGTTCTACCTCGCCAGCGCCGAAGCAAAAGGCGCGGCCGCCTTCTTGCGATCAATGCTGCGCATCCGCGATCCGTATGTGGACGATCGCAGCAACATGCTGGCGCTGCGCGAGTCGCCTGAGAACATCGTGCTGGCCGAGCGGTTGCTCGCGCTGTACGACACGCCGGAGCCCGAAGTGCTGCTGGAGATCGAGGTGATCGAAGTGCGCACCACCCGCTTGACCGAGCTGGGCGTGAAGTTCCCCGATACCTTCTCCTTCAATCTGCTACCGCAGGATGGCGAATCGGGCCTCAATCTTGATTCCTTCCGCGGCATCACGCGCAACCGTATCGGCGTGGGTGTGGGTGGGCTGCTGGTCAATTTCAAGCGTGAGGTGGGCGATTTCAATACCCTGGCCAACCCACGCATCCGGGCCAAGAACAAGGAAAAAGCCAAGATCCTGATAGGCGACAAACTGCCCATCGTCACCACCACCAGCGGCCAGACGGGTTTTGTGACCGACAGCGTGAGCTACGTGGATGTGGGCCTCAAGCTCGACGTGGAGCCCACCGTGTATGCGGACGATGAAGTGGCCATCCGCGTCAACCTCGAAGTGAGCTCGCTCTCGCGCGAGGTGCGCACCCGCTCAGGCACGCTGGCCTACCAGATCGGCACCCGCAATGCCTCCACCATGCTGCGCCTGCGCGATGGCGAAACACAGCTGCTGGCCGGGCTGATCAGCAAGGAAGACCGTGCCAGCGCGAGCCGGATTCCTGGCCTGGGCGATATCCCGATGGTGGGGCGCCTGTTTTCCAGCCAGATCGACGATACCCAGCGCACCGAGCTTGTGCTGGCCATCACCCCCCGCATCATTCGCAATCTGCACCAGCCAGACGCCTCGGAAGCCGAGCTGTGGGTGGGCACGGAGTCATCCACCCGGCTGCGACCTCCAGGAGGGCAATGGGCAAGGCGCAAGGATGCCGGCCCAACTAAGCCGCCGGTAGAAGGCGGCGTGCAACCGAAGGCCGACACGCCGGAGGCCAGTTGGGAGCAAGGCGCACCCGGCGCGGCGCCCAAGGCGACGCCCAATGTGAGCTTGCGCTGGCAGGCGCCGGGCGAGGTGAGTGTCGATGACGAATTCGATGTGTCGCTGGTGCTCAACAGCGCCGCGCCCTTGCGCGGCTCGCCCATCCACCTGGCTTACGACACCACCCGGCTGGCGGTGGTGAGCGTGTCGGAGGGCGATTACTTTCGGCAAGACGGCGCAAAGACGAGTTTTTCGCAATCGGTGGACGCGGCAACGGGCACGGTGCGCGGGGGTGTCTTGCGCAGCCAATCCACCGGCACACCCGGCCAGGGCATTGCGATCACCGTGCGCCTGAAGGCCCGCAAGGCGGGGCCGGCCTCGGTGACATTGACGAGTTTTGCGCCCATTGGCCTCGGTGAGATACCGCCGCTGGCGGCCCCTCTGCCGCCTCTGCAGATCAACGTCAAATAGTCGCATGCCAAAGATCCGTCCCAACGGCTTTTCCCTGGTGGAACTGCTCATCGTGATGGCCGTACTGGGCATCCTGGCGGCCGCGATTCGGCCGTTGGCGGAAATCACCGTGCAGCGCGAACGCGAGCGTGAGTTGAAGCAGGCGTTGTGGTCGATACGGGCGGCGATCGACGCCTACAAGCAGGCGGCCGATTCCGGATCGATCGTCAAACCGCCCGTCGGCTCCGGCTATCCGCCCAGCCTGAAGATGTTGGTTGACGGTGTGCCCGACGCGCGTGCCGGCGGCTCGATGCGTTACTTCCTGCGCCGCATCCCGCGCGATCCCTTCATGCCGCCGGAGACCCAAGAACAAGCCATGTGGGGCTTGCGCAGCTTCGACAGCCCGCCTGACCAGCCCAAGCCGGGGGCCGACGTATTCGACGTGTATTCGCGCTCCACGCGGCTCGGGCTCAACGGCCTGCCGCTCAGGGATTGGTAGGCGATGCAAACGCCCCGCGGATTCACGCTGATCGAGTTGCTGGTGGTGATGGCCGTGCTTGGCATCCTTCTGTCGCTGGCGGCACCGCGCTACTTCGACCAGGTGGATCGCTCGCGAGATGCCGTGTTGCGGCACAACCTAGCCGGCCTGCGCGAAGCCATCGATCGCTTTCATGCCGACAACGCGCGCTACCCCGCCGAGCTGAAGGAGCTGGTGGTCAAGCGCTACATCCGCGAGGTGCCGCTGGATCCGATCACCGATCGGGCTGACACCTGGGTGCTTGTACCTCCGCCCGGGCAATCGGCGGCCGTGTTCGATGTGCGCAGCGGCGCACCGGGCGCACCCCGACAAGGGGAGCCTTATGCGAGCTGGTAGCTTCAGTTCCCGCGAGGGCGGATTCACCTACGTGTGGGTGCTGGCGATGGTGGCGATCATTGGCGTAGGTCTTGCCGCGATGGGCACGCTCTATAGCGAGCACGCTCGCCGCGAACGCGAGCAGGATCTGATCCGCATCGGCAGCCTTTACGCCCAGGCCATCGCCAGCTACTACCGCATGTCGCCCGGCAGCGAAAAGCGCTTCCCGCCGTCGATCGATGCGCTGTTGTTGGATACGCGCTTTGTGGGCAATGTGCGTCATCTCCGAAAGGCCTACGCCGATCCGGTGTCGCCATTGCACGCATGGGGATTGGTCAAAGGCGCTGACGGCACGCTGCGCGGCGTGTTCAGCACCAACGAGGCCGCACCGTTGCGGCGCGAACCCCTGGATCTGGGCATCACGGTGCTTCCGGTGGCCAGCCATTACCGCGATTGGCCGTTTGTGCCCAAGGTGGAACCATGAAACTGCTCACTTCAACCCTCAAGCCGCACCTTCGTCGGCGCCATGGATTGATCCGCCGATCGATCTCATGTCGCGGCTTCACGCTGCTGGAGCTGTTGGTCGTGATCCTCATCATCGGCCTGCTCACTGGCATCGTTGCGCCCCGCCTGATCGGACAGATCTCCAAATCCGAGACCACCGCGGCGCGCGCACAGATCGACGCCATCGACAAAGCCTTGCAGGCCTATCGCATCGATACCGGCCGCTACCCCAATGCCTCTCAGGGCCTCAATGCCCTGGTGGTGGCGCCCGGTGACGAGCCGCGCTGGCGTGGCCCGTATCTGCGCGGCGCTGTGCCGGCGGATCCGTGGGGCAGTGCTTACCAATACCGTATGCCCGGCGCAGGCGGCAAGGAGTTCGACTTGATCAGCCTCGGCCGCGATCGTTCAGCCGGCGGATCGGGCGACGATGCCGACATCGTTTTATGACTCGCCAAGGCTGACGATGCGTTACGCGGTTCGCTTTCTGGCGCCTGGCGCAGTGGCTATCGCCGAAGAAACGGTGGAGGCGGCGTCGGAGCTCGACCTGCGCAATCAATATCTCGCGTCGGGGCGCGTGGTGCTGGGCGTGAAGCCTGAGCGCCAGACGGTACGCGACGCACACGTCGATGTGAGCTGGTGGTGCCGAGAGCTGCGGGCATTGCTGCGCGCCGGCATGACGGCCGTCGAAGCGATCGAAACGCTGGCCGCTTCGCGAGACGATGCAGCACGTGGCCGTGTGCATGCCCAGTTGCTGAAATCACTGCGCGAAGGGCAATCTCTCTCGCGGGCGATGAAAGGAACCGGTGCCTTCCCCGCCGTGCTGATTGCCGCTGTCACCGCGAGTGAGCGCACGAGCACCTTGCCCGAAGCGCTGGAAGACTATCTGGCCTATGACGACACCTTGAGCCGCCTTCGGCGCCAGGCGGTGAGCGCGGCCATCTACCCCAGCCTGGTGGTGGCGCTGGGGCTGGTGATCACCGTCTTTCTCCTCGCCTTTGTGATCCCGCGCTTCTCGCGCATGTATGCCGATACCAACGTGCAGCTCAGCGCGGCCACGCAGGTGGTGCTGTGGGTGAGCCAGACGCTGGCCGATCGATCGTCGTGGCTGCTGTGCGGGGTGGCGGCGCTGATCGTTGGCGTGGCGTGGGCGGTGGGGCAAGGCTGGGCCGGCCGTGCGCTGGTGCTGGTGATCGAAGGCGTTCCACCGCTGCGAAAGCAATGGGATCACTTTCTGCTGGCCAAGTTGTATCAATCGCTGGCGCTGATGGTGCGGGGTGGCTATACGCTCGACGAGGCCCTGGCTGTGGGTGAGGGATTGGGCCTGGGCGCTCGCATGGCTCTTGGCGTGGCGGTGGCGCGGCGCGAGATTGCGCGCGGCCGGTCGGCCTCGCTGGCCATGGCCTCGGCCGGCCTCACCGAGATCGTGACCGAGCGCCTGCTGGCCGTGGGCGAGCGATCAGGCAACTTCGACGGTGTGCTCCAGGCCGTGGCCGATCGCCATGCCCAGGCCTTTGCCACCTTCATCGAACGCGCCACGCGCATCGTGGAGCCGGTGTTGCTGCTGCTCGTGGCGCTGCTGGTGGG
>JANMAS010000048.1:0-2228 GCA_031359975.1 Burkholderiales bacterium | reverse complement strand
GTTTCATCGGCAACCGGATGCTGGAGCAGTACCTGCGGCAGGCGGGCTTTCTGCTCGACGAAGGCGCTTCGCCGGAACAGGTGGACCGCGCGATGACCGGCTTCGGCATGGCCATGGGGCCGTTCCAGATGAGCGATCTGGCCGGCAACGACATCGGCTGGGCCATTCGCAAGCGCAGGCTCGTCGAACGGCCCGAATTCACCACCAGCCGCAGCGGCGATCGGCTGTGCGAGATGGGCCGCTTCGGCCAGAAAACGCAGGCCGGCTGGTACGACTACGCACCCGGCAAGCGCGACGCGCTGCCCAGCGCCGACGTGGCCGCCATGATCGCCCGTCATCGCGCCGAGATCGGCATCACGCCGCGCCGCGTGCCGGACGCCGAGATCGTCGAGCGGCTGGTGCTGGCGCTGGTCAACGAAGGCGCGCACATCCTCGAAGAAGGCATCGCCGCCAAGGCCGGCGATATCGACATCGTCTATCTCACCGGCTACGGCTTTCCGCTTTGGCGTGGCGGGCCGATGTGCCACGCCGACCACCTCGGCCTGTACAACGTGTTGCAGACGATGAAGCGGCTGGCGCTCAATCCGCATGGCGACCCCGCCTTCTGGACGCCAGCGCCGCGGCTGGCCCGTCTGGCCGCTGAAGGCAAGGCTTTGACCTGATACCTGCCGCCACCAGCGCGCCCCCGAGTGGCGCGCCGGCCACCGACCGCTTTCCGAGGATTTCGACATGACTGATGCGTTGATCGTTTCCACCGCGCGCACGCCGCTGGCCCGCAGCTGGAAAGGCTCGTTCAACATGACCCACGGCGCCACGCTGGCCGGCCACGCGGTGAAGGCCGCCGTGCAACGTGCCGGCATCGAGCCCGGCGCGGTGGAGGATGTGCTGATGGGTTGCGCCAATCCCGAAGGCGCCACCGGCTGGAACATCGCGCGCCAGGCCGCGCTGCGTGCCGGCCTGCCCACCTCGGTGAGCGGCATGACGATCAACCGCTTCTGCTCCAGCGGCTTGCAGACGATCGCCAGCGCCGCGCAACGCATCGTCGCCGGCGAGGGCGATGTGTATGTGGCCGGTGGCGTGGAGAGCATCTCGTGCGTGCAGCAGGAGATGAATCAGCACATGGCCCGCGATGCCTGGCTGGCCGAGCACAAGCCGGCGATCTACTGGTCGATGCTGCAAACCGCCGAAACAGTGGCCAAGCGCTACGGCATCGATCGCGAGCGCCAGGATCAGTACGGCGCGCAAAGCCAGCAGCGCGCCTGCGCGGCCCAGGAGGCCGGCTTGTTTGCCGCCGAGATCGAGCCGATCACCGTGACCGCCGGCATCGCCGATGCCAGGCTGGGCTTGCGCAGCCGGGAGGTGACGGCGAAAGTGGACGAAGGCTTGCGGCCGGGCACCACGTATGACGGCATCAAGGGCATTCGTTCGGCGATGCCCGGCGGCGTGGTGAGTGCCGGCAACGCCAGCCAGTTCAGCGATGGCGCAGGCGCCTGCGTGGTGGTGGGCGAGCGTTATGCGCAGCAGCATGGCCTGCAGCCGCTGGGGCGTTTTCTCGGCTTTGCGGTGGCAGGCTGCGAGCCTGACGAAATGGGTATCGGGCCGGTGTTCGCGGTGCCCAAGGTGCTGAAGCGCCTGGGCCTGACGGTGGCCGATATCGACCTGTGGGAGCTCAACGAAGCGTTTGCGGTGCAGGTGCTGTATTGCGCCGATCGCCTCGGGCTGCCGATGGACCGGCTC
This sequence comes from Burkholderiales bacterium, assembly GCA_031359975.1. Taxonomy (GTDB): domain Bacteria; phylum Pseudomonadota; class Gammaproteobacteria; order Burkholderiales; family Burkholderiaceae_C; genus JANMAS01. The sequence continues at coordinate 491 of JANMAS010000048.1, read as the reverse complement.
AATGTGAACGGCGGTGCGATTGCGCTCGGGCACCCCTACGGCGTGAGTGGCCAGCGGCTCACCGGCCATGCGCTGATCGAAGGCCGCCGACGCGGCGCGAAGCGGGTGTGCATCACGATGTGCATCGGCGGCGGCATGGGCGCGGCGGGTGTGTTCGAGGTGTTATGAAAGGCTTCAAGCCGATCTCGACACGCACCCTGGAGAAGCTGATCTGGGTGTTGATCTACGGCGGCCTGGGCATCTTGTCGCTGGGGCTGTTCGTGCAGCGGCAGGATCTCGTGATGGGCCTGGTGATCATCCTCGTCGGCAGCACGGCGGCGTTTGTCGGCGCGGTGTTGATCATCGTGCGCTCGCGCATGCGGGATCCGGGTGATGACTGACCGCGGCGCGATTTCCCGACCCACCCCAACCCACTGCGGAGCCTCGATGAACCTCGTCAATCACCAAGTTCTCCTGGCATCGCGCCCCGAAGGCGAGGCCAGCGTCGACAA
>JANMAS010000558.1:0-10701 GCA_031359975.1 Burkholderiales bacterium | reverse complement strand
GGCCCGGCGCGGTCTGCAAGACATGAGCGGAGTCGGGCACCCGACGCCCTTGGCACGCGCCACACATGCCCCTGAGACAAGCCCAAGGTCGATGCGTCGCGGCTCGCCACAAGCGCGGTGGAGCAACTGACATGGCAGGGCACGCGGATCGCGGTGTGCGGCGTCGGCCTTGGGCTGCGTCAGGGCCGACTGCCCGTGTCTCGCCCGAGGAGCTTGTGGCGGCGCCGACAATGCCGGCCATGACACCCACGCTACCACCAGCCGTCAGCGGCGACCGGTTCGAGTTCGACAGCCGCGCCGGCCGCTTGAGCGTCTACGTGGCGGGCCAGGGCCCGCCACTGCTGCTGGTGCACAGCATCAACGCATCCGCCTCGGCGGCCGAGGTTCGCCCGCTGCACGAGCACTACCGCGCCACGCGCACGGTGTTCTCGATCGATCTGCCGGGATACGGTTTTTCCGACCGCAGCGACCGCGTCTACACCCCGCGCCTGATGACCGATGCGCTGCACGCCACCGTCGAACAGATCCGCTTGCGCTGCGGCGCGGGGCCGATCGATGCGCTGGCCGTGTCGTTGTCGTGCGAATACCTGGCGCGTGCGGCGGCTGAGGCGCCGGCGAGCTTTCGCACGGTGGCGCTGGTCAGCCCTACGGGTTTCAGCGGGCGGCGCAGCTGGCGCGCGGCGCCGGGCACCACCCGAGGCATACCGTGGCTGTATCGCGCCCTGCGCGGCCCGCGGCCGGGATGGCGCGGTGCGCTGTTTCGCGGCCTGACGCGGCCCGGCGTGATCCGCTACTTTCTACGCCGTACCTGGGGCTCGCACGCGATCGACGAAGGCCTGATGGCCTACGACGTGCTCACCACCCGCCAGCCGGGTGCCGTGAACGCACCCTTGTACTTTCTCTCGGCCTACCTCTTCAGTGCCGACATTCACAACGTGTACGAGCAGTTGACGATGCCGGTGTGGATGCCGCACGGCGTACGCGGCGATTTCACCGACTTCCGTAACAAGAAGATCGTCGACGGCCGCTCGAACTGGCGCTTCAGCGTGTACCCCACCGGCGCGCTGCCTTACTTCGAGATCCCCGAACGCTTTTGCGCCGACTACGACCGTCTTCTCGCGGCCGGGTAAGCATCGTCGGCGGCCACCGGGCCGCCTGCGCGAGGGGCGGAAACGCGCGAGCCCCGGCGTAACCGGGGCTCGTGTTGGAAAAGAGACTGAAAAAAGACGCGGATCAGACCCCGGTGGCCTTCTTGGCCGCCTGGATGTTGGTGGCGGGCTTGGTGGCCGATGGGGCAGCCGCCGGCTTGGCCGATACGGCGCGTGCCGGGGTGGCCGCAGTCGGGGCCGTCATCAGCGCCAGCTTCTCGGCGCTGGGCGCCTGGGCGTTCATGTCGGCTTTCGAACCCGGGCAGGCCATCGCGAAACTGGCCACACAGGCCAACGCAAGAGGAACAACAACTCGCTTCATGCGGGATCTCCTGATGAGGGCCACGGCGTGACCAAGGACCCAAGTATCCACAAGTGGCAGCCCCCACTCAAGCCAGGGACAAATCACGGGCACATGGCGGCGACGCCAGCCCGCCGTGGCCGGCGGCGCCAGCCCGCCATGGCCGGCGGCGCCCAAGGTTCTGCGACACTCTTCCGGCGTCGTTTCGGGAACCTTGCCGTGCCAGCAGACATCTTCGTTGAACGCCTCGCCAGCCGCCTCGTGAGCCTGCCTCCCTGGCGACAGGCCAAGCACGCCGCGGAGCACCGGCGCTTTCTCGCCAACACCACCGAGAACCTGTTCTGGGGCGTGCACGACAGCTTCGATGCCGCCGCCGCCGCCGCACCCACCTCGCGGCCGCTCGGCTACGACAACGACGCCTCGTCGCAGCTGTATGTGCCGCAGGTCTCGGCTTGGGACTATCCCGCCATCTTCTGGCTCGGCCGCTCGTTCGACGAGGGCCTGCGCAGCGTGTTCGATCTGGGCGGCCATATCGGCGTCAAGCACTATGCGTTCAAGCGCTTGCTGAACTATCCGCCCGATCTGCGCTGGCGGGTGTGCGACGTGCCGGCGGTGGCTGAACGCGGGCGCGAGCTGGCACGCACCAAAGCGCCCGGCGGGCAGCTCGAATTCACCAGCGACTGGCGCGATGCCAGCGGCGTGGATGTGCTGTTTGCCTCCGGCAGCCTGCAATACCTGCCGTTGACGCTGGGGCAGATGCTGGCGCAGATGGCCACCCGACCGCGCCGCATCCTGCTCAACACCACCGCCGTGCACCCCGGCCGTACCTTCTACACCGTCAACAGCATCGGCACCGCGTTCTGCCCCTACCGCGTGCAGGCGCTCGACGAGCTGACGGACGAGCTGGTGGCGCATGGCTATCGGCGCCGCGATGGCTGGGAAAACGCCGGCAAGCCGCTGGTGGTACCGATGACCACCGGCTTCGATCTCGATCACTACACCGGCTTGTGCTTCGACCTCGGCGCCTGAGTCTTCAGCCGGCAACCGGTGGCTCCGCCCGCTCGGGCAGGCCGACACGCAGCAACTGCGCGAACGCGGCCGATGGCAAGGGCCGCGCAAACAGGAAGCCCTGCACGATCGGGCAGCCGCGGCGGATGAGGATATCGGCCTGCTCCCAGCTTTCGACGCCTTCGGCCACCAGCTCCAGGCCGAGGCTGCTGCCCATCGCGATGATGGCGGCGATGATGGCCGCGTCGTTGGGGTCGACGGTCAGATCCATGATGAAACTGCGGTCGATCTTGAGCACGTCCACCGCCAGGCGCTTCAGGTAGGTGAGGGATGAATAGCCGGTGCCGAAGTCGTCGATCGCCAGCTTCAGGCCCAGGCGCTTGAGCTGCTCGAGCAGACGCGCGGCCTGATTCACGTCGCGCAGCAGGCTGCTTTCGGTGACCTCGAATTCGATCTGCCGCGGCGGCACGCCGGATCGCTCCAGCGCCCGCACCACGGTGGCGATGAGGGAATCATCCTGCAGACTGGCGCTGGCGAGGTTGATCGATACCGCCACCGGCGGCAGACCCTGGCGCGCCCAATGCGCCACCTGCTCGCACACGCGGTCGATGATCCACATTGTCATCGGCACGATCAGCCCCGATTCCTCGGCCACTTCGATGAACTCCGCCGGGCCGAGCAGGCCGCGCTGCGGATGTTGCCAGCGCACCGGGGCTACGGCGCCCACCACGCGCGCGGTGCGCGCGTCCACCTTGGCCTGGTAGTGCATGCACAGCTCATCGTTGTCGATGGCGCGGCGCAGTTCGGTTTCGATCATCAGTCGACGGCGCACACCGGCGCTCATCGCTTCGTTGTAGAAGCGGATCTGATGGCGCCCGCCTTCCTTGGCCGCATGCATCGCGGTGGTGGCGTTGCGCAGCAACGAATCCACATCCGCGCCATCGAAGGGCGCGATGGCGATGCCGATGCTGGAAGTGACGGTGAGCGCATGGCCATCGACGGTGATCGGCTCGGCCACTTCGAGCGCCACGCGTTGCGCCAGGCGCAGCACGTCGTCGGAGTTGTCGGTATCCACCAGCACGATCGCGAACTCGTCGCTGCCCAGGCGCGCCACTCGCTCCACCCGTTCGGCGCGTTCCAGGCGTTCGGCGCGCTCGGCACGATCGTCGCCGGCATCGCCTCGCGTGGTGCGCGGCGCATCGCTGGTGCGGGCGGCGTCGCGCAGGCGATCGCCCACCACCTTGAGCACGTCGTCGCCCACACGCGGGCCGAAGGATTCGTTGATCAGCTTGAAGCGATCGAGATCGACCAGCAGCAGCGCGCACGAATGCCCCTGGCGGCCCGCGCGCGGCAGGCCGCGCCGCACCATCTCCACCAGCAGCGTGCGATTGGCCAGGCCGGTGAGCGGATCGAAGTAGGCCAGCGTGCGGATGCGTTGATCGGCCTCCACCTGCTGGGTGATGTCGTGGCGGATGCCGTGCACCGCCACCACCACGCCGGCGGCGTCGCGCTCCACATCGGTTTGCTCCATCAGGCGGCGCTGGCCGCCATCGGATCGGATGATGCGCATTTCCAGGCGGTAAGGGCGGCCGTCGTCGCGAGCGTGCCCGATGGCCTCGGCGACACGCTCGACGTCTTCAGGATGCACCTGGCGCAGCAGGGCCGTGAGCATGCCGCCGCACGAGCCCGGCTCGGTGCCGTGGATGCGGTGAAATTCGTCGGAGCATTGCAGGCTGTCGGTGGCGCGCACCCACTCCCAGCTGCCCATGTTGGCCATGTGCTGCGAGCGCGCCAGCAAGGCCTGGCTGCGCGCCGTTTCGCGCAGCGAGCGGTTGGCGCGCAGGGCGTAGCGGATGCGGTAGGGCAGCAGATCCCAGATGATCGGCTTGGTCACGAAATCGGTGGCGCCGCTGGCGTAGGCCTCGACGATCGATTCCCGATCATCGCGGCCGGTGGTCACCACGATCGGGATGCTGGCGCCGGCCGGCATCTCGCGAATGCGTGCGCAGGCTTCGTAGCCGTTCATGCCGGGCAGGATCACGTCGAGCAGCACCAGATCGACCGGCGTGTCGGCAAACAGCGCCAGGCCTTCTTCGGCGCTGGTGGCCTCGATCACTCGGTATCCCGATTCGCGCAGGGCTTCGCTCGCCATCAGGCGCATCACTGCATCGTCGTCGACAACGAGGATGGTGGCGGATTCATCGGCGGGCGTGGTGAGGGCTTCAGGCATGTGTGGACTCTATGGCCTTCAGGGCGCGGCCCCCCTACTTCATCGGGATCGGCGTGGTGCGATCCACCGGCACGGCGGTCACGCTGTTCTGGGGCGAACCTTCGATCACGCGATCGGAATAGGTGAGGTAGACCAGCGTGTTGCGCTTGCGATCCACCATGCGCACCACCCGAAGCTTCTTGAACAGGATTGAAATCCGCTCGCTGAACACTTCATCTTCTTCGCGCAGAGGTTCGGTGAACGAGATCGGGCCCACCTGGCGGCATGCGATCGACGCCTCGGCCTTGTCTTCAGCCAGGCCCAGCGCACCCGAGACACCGCCGGTCTTGGCGCGCGACACGTAACACGCCACGCCGTTGACCTTGGGGTCGTCGTAGGCATCGACGACGATCTTGTGATCCGGCCCGATCAATTTGAAGACCGTGTCGACCTCGCCGATCTTCTCGGCATAGGCCGCGGTAGTTGCCACAGCGGCCGCAGCCATCGCGGCGATGGCCACCATGCCACCAAGACCGAGGAGTTTGATTCGTGAACCTTGCATGAGTGCGCTCCCGCCAAGATCAAAGCGGCAAGGTTAGCGCGCTGCGCTGCGCTGGCTTGGCGGGCCGGCTGTCGACGCGCAAAACCCGGCACGGATACACGCTCTTGCATGTTTACCGGCGTGCTGTGCGATTCTCAGGCCATCCAAACACCCGCCTCGCGCGTTGGAAGCGCACACCCGGCCTGCCGATTCGCTCAGGCCGCATCCCGAACTGGAGAAAAACGAATGAATACGCTCAACAACCCCGGCACCGCGGTGCCAGCGGGTGCAGCCACGCCCGGTGTGCCCCGATTTGTCTGGGCCCTGGTGGCGCTGATGGCTGTCGCGATCGCGGCTCTGGCCGGCGCGATGACCTGGAAAACGCTCGCCACCCCGGCGGCGCCGGAGCCGGTGGCGACAGTCATCGCCCCTGCGCCCGAGCCGGCCGCCTCCGCCGCGTTCATCGCCCCGAATGACGGTGTGCCGCCGGAGCCGCTGCCGGCGCCGGTCGCCAAGGCGCAGCCCGCGCCGGTGCCCAAGCCCAAGCCGCGTCCCGCCCCGGCCAAGCAGCCCGCGCCGGTGGCCCAGGCACCCGCACCCGCACCCGCACCGCTGCCGGTGGTTGTGTGCCACACCTGCGGCGTGGTCGAGGCGGTCAGCACCGTGCAGCAAAAGGGCGAAGCCACCGGCCTGGGCGCGGTTGCCGGCGGTGTGCTCGGCGGCGTGCTGGGCCATCAGGTGGGCGGTGGCAACGGCCGCAAGGCCGCCACCGTGATCGGCGCCATCGGCGGCGGCCTGGCGGGCAACGAAGTGGAAAAACACGCCCGCTCGGAGACGCTGTACCACGTGCGGGTGCGCATGGACGATGGAACGTCGCGCGTCATCACCCAGAAAACCGCCCCTTCGGTGGGCCAGAAGGTCACCGTGGACGGCAGCACCTTGCGTGCCCAGGGCGGCAACAGCTACTGAGCGTCCCGGGCCGGCGGCAGACGCCGTCCGCCCCGTCGCCCGCTTTTGAGAACGCCCGCCGGCCCAGGCGGGCGTTTTTCATTCCGCCGTGCCCGGATAATGCGCGGCCAAACATGTGCCCGCGCGCTTGAATCGCGCCACGGCAGCCCCATGTCGCAGCAGTCGCGGTGTTGCCGCCCCCAACCCAAGAATCGATCCGAACACATCATGGACAAGCAAACCCGTTCCTTCCAGGCCGAAGTCCAGCAGATCCTTCACCTCGTCACCCATTCGCTGTATTCGAACAAGGAGATCTTTCTGCGCGAGCTGATCTCCAACGCATCGGATGCCAGCGACAAGCTGCGTTTCGAGGCGCTGGATCACCCTGAGTTGTACGAAGACGCCCCCACGCTCGAGATCCGGGTGATCGTCGACAACGCCAACAAGACGATCACGATCCGCGACAACGGCATCGGCATGAGCGCCGAAGAGGCCGAACAGCACCTGGGCACGATCGCCCGCAGCGGCACACGGGAGTTTGTGAACCGGCTCGGCGGCGACCAGAAAAAAGATGCCAACATGATCGGCCAGTTCGGCGTCGGCTTTTACTCCGGCTTCATCGTGGCCGATCGCATCACGGTGGAATCGCGCCGCGCGGGCGTTGCGCCTGAAGAAGGCGTGCGCTGGAGTTCCACCGGCACCGGCGAGTTCGAGATCGAATCCATCACCCGCGCGGCGCGAGGCACCGATGTGGTTCTGCATCTGCGCGACGAGGAACTTGAGTTTCTGCAAGCCTGGCGCCTGCGTTCGATCATCTCCAAGTACTCGGATCACATCTCGCTGCCGATCCTGATGGAAAAGCTGGAATGGAACGAAGAAACGAAGGAGCAGGCACCCACCGGTGAGTGGGAGACCGTGAACAAGGGCGCCGCGCTGTGGGCGCGCAGCAAGAGCGACATCACGGATACGCAGTACCAGGAGTTCTACAAGCAGATCTCCTACGACAGCGAAGCGCCGCTGGCCTACACGCACAACCGTGTGGAAGGGCGCAGCGAGTACACGCAGCTGCTGTATGTGCCGGCGAAGGCGCCGTTCGACCTGTGGAACCGCGACAAGCGCGGCGGCGTCAAGCTCTACGTCAAGCGTGTGTTCATCATGGACGACGCCGAAGCGCTGATGCCGGTGTACCTGCGCTTCGTCAAGGGCGTGATCGATTCGGCCGATCTGCCGCTGAACGTATCGCGCGAGCTGCTGCAGGAAAGCCGCGATGTGAAGGCGATCCGCGAAGGCTCCACCAAGCGTGTGCTGAGCATGCTCGAAGACCTGGCCAACAGCGACGACGTGGGCCAGAAGGACAAATACGCCAAGTTCTGGGAGGCCTTCGGCTCGGTGTTGAAAGAAGGCATCGGCGAGGATTCGGCCAACCGCGATCGCCTGGCCAAGTTATTCCGCTTTGCCTCCACCCAGGCCGACCAGGGTGTGTCGTTTGCCGACTACGTGTCGCGCATGAAAGAGGGCCAGGAGGCGATCTACGTACTGGCCGCCGATTCGCTGGCCGCGGCCAAGAGCAGCCCGCAGCTCGAGATCTTCCGCAAGAAGGGCATCGAGGTGATCCTGCTCGTCGACCGTGTGGACGAATGGATGCTCTCGCACTTGTACGAGTTCGACGACAAGCCGCTGCAAAGCGTGGCCAAGGGCGCTGTCGATCTGGGCAAGCTGCAGGACGACGACGAGAAAAAAGAGGCCGAAGCCGCCGCCGAAGCCTTCAAGCCGCTGCAGGAAAAGCTCAAGGCGGCGCTCGGCGATCGGGTGAAGGATGTGCGCGTCACCACCCGGCTGGTGGATTCACCGGCCTGCATCGTGGTGGAGGAGGGCGACATGAGCTCGCACCTGGCGCGCCTGCTCAAGCAATCGGGCCAATCCGGCCCGGCCGCCAAGCCGATTCTCGAGGTGAATCCGCAGCACGCCCTGGTGCGGCGCATGGAAGGCGACGACACCCGCTTCGACGACCTGGCCCATATCCTGTTCGATCAGGCCATGCTGGCTGAAGGCGGGCAACTCGAAGAGCCCGCAGCCTATGTGCAACGGGTAACGCGGTTGCTCAGCGCTTAGAACCTGTCCGTGAACAAGAAGGCCCTGCGCGTGGCTGACACCACGCGAGCGCCGAGCTTGACCGCGGGCGACTGACTCAGTCGTCGAACGCAGGCTCGATCGGCGCCTGCGCCATCGCCTCCAGCTGCTCGCGCAGTTGCGTTGTCTGTTGCGACCAGTAAGCGGCGGTGCCGAACCACGGAAACGCCGCGGGGAAGGCGGGGTCGCGCCAGCGATCGGCGATCCAGGCGCTGTGATGGATCATTCGCAGCGTGCGCAGCGGCTCGATCAACGCGATCTCTCGGCGGTCGAAATCCATGAAGCTGCGATAGCCCGCCAGCACCTGGCCGAGCTGGATGCCCATGCTGGCGCGATCGCCGGCGAGCAGCATCCACAGGTCTTGCACCGCGGGGCCGTTGCAGGCGTCGTCGAGATCGACGAAATGCGGGCCTTCGTCGTCGCGCCACAGGATGTTGCCGCGGTGGCAATCGCCGTGCAGGCGCATGGCACGCAGGCCGGGGGTTTCGTCGAAAGCGGCGGCAACGGCTTGCAGGCAGGTTTCGGCCGTCGAGCGCCAGGCGGGCTCTTCGGCGGCACCGATGTGGCCGCCCTGGATCACCTTGTCGACACAGGCGCGGCCGATACGTCGAGGCTCCAGCGAGACACGATGCACAAACGGCGCGCGGGCGCCCACCGCATGCAGCCGGCCGATGAATCGACCCAGCCGGCGCAAGGTGGCGGGATCTTCGGCCTCGGGGGCGTGGCCACCATGGCGCGGTGTGACGCCGACGCGGTAGGCACCGACCTGCGGCGGTGCCACGCCCAAGGTGGCTGGCGCACCGAGCAATTGCATCGACAGCGCGCCCGGGTTCGCGCCGGGCTCGGGGGGCTGCAATTCCAGTGGCGCCACCACCGGCACCTCGGCATCCTGCAGCTCACGCGCAAAACCGTGCTCTTCGAGGATCTGCTCGTTGCTCCAGCGCGCAGGGCGATAGAACTTCGCCACCACCACCCGGCCGTCGTCGAGATGCACCTGGTAGACGCGGTTTTCGTAGGAATTGAGCTGCAGCATGCGGCCGTCGGCGCGCAGGCCCACGCCGTCCATCGCATCCAGCACCAATTCAGGGGTCAGCCGGTGGTAGGGCGGCTCGCTGGTGTCGACAGGGCGGGCAACATTCATGTCCGCATCGTACGCGGCGCGCCATCAAGCCCGGTGTGCGACAGGACTCAGTCGCCGGGTGGGCGATGGCGCTTGCCCAGCGACCCTTTCAGGTCTGCCATCGAATCGATCCACTCGCCCAGGCTGCGGGCCTGCGCTTTGAGGCCGTAATCCCATTCGGCGGCTTGCTGCAAGGCGATCTCGCGCACGCGCGAAGCCATGTCGTCGGGCGGCAGCTTCACGCAGGCCTGGGCCTCCGGCCCGCGGCGCACGATCGATGCGCCTGCGGCATCGGCGATCTTCAGCATGGCGTGGTTTTCGCTGAGCGCGTGGATGACGATGGTGTCGACATCGCGGTTGCGGGCGTGCAGGCTGGCCAGCGCAAAGAGCCGGGCACCGAAGCCGCGGCTGCGCGCATCCTGGCGCACCGAGACACCAAACTCCGCTTCACGGGTGCCATCCGCAGCCGGCGGCAACTGTGCCAGATGGGCCATGGCGATCAGGCTGAGGCGGCGGTTGAAGATACCGAAGACTTCGTCGCGCTCGAAGTCGAGCCCGGCCACGTAGCGCTGGATTTGATCGTCCGACGCGGCATAGCCGAAGCGCAGATAGCGGTCGTGGGGCGCCAGCGCCAGCAGGTGTGCGGCGATGCGCGAACGGTGGCGGGGCGTCAGCGAGCGGATCGGCACCCACAGGGTGTCGGGAAGATGAGCGGCAGGCTCGGATGACGGAAGGGGCGAATCGGAAAGCACGGCAGGCATTCGGGTCCCTGGTTGGGGTTTACCCTAGTTTGACACAGCCTGGCGTGGGCGGGGCTCGCCGAGGCGAACCGGCTGCCTTGGACGGCCGCCCTTCGGGCATCACCGCACACCCACCGGCCCGTTGTATACTGGCAGGCTTTTCTCGCTGGTGGCGAGATAAGTGCACGGCAACAGCGTTCATTGGATGAAAGTTCATTGGATGTTTCGTTTGTGCAGACCCCCAGAAGGGCTGAAAGTTTTTGATATCCCGGCTGCCCGGGCGTCAAAGGCCAGGCTTGAGAGGCCGCGCGGGAAGTTCGCTTCTGCGCAACAAGCGGCACCGAAAGCTGTGCAACATGACGGTGAGAGACATCTCACCGCCCATCGCGCCCGCAGCCCACCGCACCATTATTTTTCACTTGAAAGACACCCTCATGAAGACCTTCAGCGCCAAGCCGGCCGAAGTGAAGCACGAGTGGTTTGTGCTTGATGCCACCGACAAGGTGCTCGGACGTGTCGCCAGCGAAGTGGCACTCCGTTTGCGCGGCAAGCACAA
>JANMAS010000525.1:0-2250 GCA_031359975.1 Burkholderiales bacterium | reverse complement strand
TCGGTGGGTACGGCGGCGCCCACGTCGCGGGTGGCATCCTGGATGGCGCGCACGATCAGGGCTGTGGAGTCGTAGAGGGTGCCGTCCCAATCGAAGACCAGCAAGTCGAATTTCATGCCGATATTGTCGTGCAGCGGCGTTCTTCGCGTCGCCGTGGCGCCGGGCACCCCGCCGGGTCAGCGCAGGTGGGTGAGCAAGGCCTGGCAGTCAGCCGGCAAAGGCGCGTCGAGCTCGATCATCTGCGCCGTGGCGGGATGCTCGAAGCGCAGGCGACGCGCGTGCAGGAACATGCGGTCGAAGCGCAGCGGCGGCTGGATGCCCGCCAGCGATTCACCGCGAGCCAGCGCATGATTGAGGGCGAAGTCGCCGGATTTGTCGTCGCCGAGGATAGCGTGGCCCACGCTGGCGAGGTGCACCCGGATCTGGTGGGTGCGGCCGGTCTTGATCGTCACATCGAGCAAGGTGAAGGCCGCAAATGCCTTCACGGTGCGCACCAGCGAAATCGACCGGCGCGCGCCTTCCTGGGTATCGTCCACCGGGCGGGCCGGCGCGTCGTCGGCCACCACTCTCACCCGCCGCTCGCCTTGGGCGTTGAGGTAGCGGGCGAGCGAGACGTCGATCACCTTGCGGCTGGCCGGCCAGGCACCGATCACCAGCGCGGCGTACACCTTGCCGATGCGGCGGGCGCGAAACTGCTCCTGCAGCGTGGTGAGCGCGCTGCGCTTCTTGGCCACCAGCAGGATGCCGGAGGTTTCCTTGTCGAGCCGGTGCACCAGTTCCAGAAAGCGCGCCTGCGGCCGCGCGCTGCGCAATTGTTCGATCACGCCAAAGCTCACGCCGCTGCCGCCGTGCACCGCCACACCGGCGGGTTTGACCAGCGCCAGCAGGTGATCGTCTTCGAACAGCACCGGAAATTCCTGCGCCGGGGCCGGCGCCGGCTCGTCGCGCGCTGCCACACGCACCGGCGGCACGCGCACCTCGTCGCCAAGCGCCAGCCGGGTATCAGCCTGGGCCCGACCGGCGTTCACCCGCACTTCGCCGGATCGAACGATGCGGTAGACATGCGTCTTGGGCACGCCCTTGAGCAGCTTGATGAGGTAGTTATCCAGGCGCTGGCCGGCCGAGGCCTCATCGATCACCAGGCGTTGCACGACCGGCGGTTGAATCGCTGAAGGGGGCGGTTTTGGCGCCGCGGCTTCACCCTGGCGCCGGGGGGCGGCGCCGGTGTTTCGGCGCACTTTCGTGCTTATAATTCCGGTAGCCACAAGTGTGTCGCAAGTGCTTGATTTTGCAGAGTTTACCTGCCGGTTACGGCGCACTTGGCAGGCTGGCGGGCAGGCAAGAGCCTCGCGCCGCCTAGATTTCAGGGTGATGCAACACCCCACGCTCGCGGTGAGCTGAAGATCCCAAAGTGATCGGCGGCCGCGGCAAAGGGTGACAGAGAAGCGTCGAATTGGCCGCCCCGTCCGCGGGGCCCAGATAAGGTTTTCGAACACGAGGGCGATCCACCCGTCACAGGGTCGATCAGCGCTCTTGTTCGCGGCGAAAAGAAGTTGCGTTTGCGCATGCCTGCTCCCTCATTACCCCATCGCCAGCTGGTGCGGCCCCGGATTCGATCCGGCGCGGCTGCCGTGCGGCGATCAGCCCGGCGGCGCGATCCGCAGCCAGGCTCCCGGGGTGTGTGGAGCCAGGCTGCAGGTTCTCGCGATCCTGGTTTCGTCGCACGTCGCCCCGGCGGCCTCCCAGCCTGACAAGGCCAGGGCAGGTCCAGCCAAAGGCAATTCCTTCCTCCGGCTCTCTTCGCTCCTCGCGCATCGTGTTTGTCGCCAGCCTGGTTTCAGGCCGGTGACGTGTGTGAGTTTGCGCGTGCCTGGCCTGGCCATGCCGCGCCCGAGGAGATACCGACATGAAACGCATGCTGATCAATGCGACGCAGCAGGAGGAACGCCGCCTGGCGATCGTCGACGGCCAGAAGCTGCTGGATTTCGAAACCGAGATCGAGGGCCGCGAACAACGCAAGGGCAACATCTACAAGGCGGTGGTCACCCGTGTGGAGCCGTCGCTCGAAGCCTGTTTTGTCGACTACGGCGAAGATCGCCACGGCTTTCTGCCCTTCAAGGAAATCTCGCGCACCTTCTTCAAAGACGGCGTCGACGTGCGCACTGCGCGCATCCAGGATGCGATCAAGGAAGGCCAGGAACTGCTCGTCCAGGTGGAAAAGGAAGAGCGCGGCAACAAGGGCGCGGCGCT
>JANMAS010000517.1:0-2357 GCA_031359975.1 Burkholderiales bacterium | reverse complement strand
GTTTCCACAACTACCTGATCCCGTTTGTCGAAAACGCCGAACAGGCGCGACGCGCGGTGGCCGCCACGCGCTATCCGCCGCAGGGCATCCGCGGTGTGTCCGTCTCGCAGCGCAGCAACCGATACGGCAGCGTGCCCGATTACTTCAACGTGGTGAACGACAACATCGCGGTGATCGTGCAGATCGAAAGCCGCGACGGTGTGGCCGCGGCCGCCGAGATCGCCGCTGTGGACGGCGTGGATTGCCTGTTCGTGGGCCCCTCCGATCTGGCGGCCGGCTACGGCCACCTGGGCAACGCCAACCACCCCGAAGTGCAGGAGGCGATCCGCCAGGTGCAAGCCGCTGCCAGGGCGGCGGGCAAGCCCAGTGGCATCCTGTCGCCCGCTGAAGCCGATGCCCGCCGCTACCTCAGCCAGGGCATGAGCTTCGTGGCCGTGGGCAGCGATCTCGGCGTGCTGCGCATGTCCACCCAGGCCCTTTTCGACAAGTACCGCGACAGCCCCGTGGCACCGATCGCGGCGCAATATTGATTCCTGAGACTTGAAGCCTCGCTCCTCCCACATCACCCGACGGACACACGATGACTGCAACCACCCCCCTGAACATCGGCTTCATCGGCCTGGGCATCATGGGCGCGCCGATGGCCGGCCACCTGATCGCCGCCGGCCACAAGCTGTTTGTCTACACCCACGGCAAGATGCCCGCCGCTATCGCCGAGGCCGGCGCCACGTCCTGCGCGTCGTCAGCCGAGGTGGCGCGCAGCGCCGACATCATCATCACCATGGTGACCGACACACCGGATGTGGCGGCGGTGCTGTTCGGCGATAACGGCGTGGCCGCCGGGCTGGCGGGTAGCCAGGGCAAGGTGGTCGTCGACATGAGCAGCATCTCGCCGATCGAGACCAAGGCCTTCGCCGCCAGGATCAACGCGCTCGGCTGCGACTACCTCGACGCGCCCGTCTCCGGCGGCGAAGTGGGCGCCAAGGCGGCCAGCCTCACCATCATGGTGGGTGGCCCCGAAGCGGCGTTCGCGCGCGTCAAGCCGCTGTTCGAACTGATGGGCAAGAACATCACGCTGGTGGGCGGCAACGGCGACGGCCAGACCACCAAGGTGGCCAACCAGATCATCGTGGCGCTCAACATCGCCGCCGTGGGCGAGGCGCTGCTGTTTGCCAGCAAGGCCGGCGCCGATCCGGCCAAGGTGCGCCAGGCCCTGATGGGCGGCTTTGCCGCCAGCCGCATCCTCGAAGTGCACGGCGAACGCATGATCAAACGCACCTTCAATCCGGGCTTTCGCATCGGGCTGCATCAGAAGGATCTGAACCTGGCGTTGCAAGGCGCCAAGGTGATGGGTGTGGCGCTGCCGCAAACCGCCAGCGCCGCCCAACTGATGCAGGCCTGCGCGGCGCAGGGCTGGGATCAGCTCGACCACAGCGCGCTGGTCAAGGCGCTGGAGCTGATGGCCAATCACACTGTTGCGCCGGACTGAATTTGTCGCTGGGTCCTTGGGACCGTTTGAGCGCTGCATCGCTGTGCCCGGTGGGGCTGCGGCGCTTCGGTGGAGCGGTCGACGCTGCGCGTCGACTGCCCTGCGGTGCTCGCGGGCGTGAGGCGGCTGCGGAACTCGCCCTTTTGTCCGCTGCGCGGCCAACGGGGCTCAGACAGTCCTCGCCGGCCCCGCTGCGCGGGGCAACCTCACGCCCACTGCGCTCCTCGGCGCTCCACAGGCGCGCCGCAGCCCCACCGGGCACAGCGATGCAGGGAGCCGTCGAACCTCAGACGCTTGACATGCGGATAAAGGCCCAGAATGAAACTGAGGGCCTTTGGACGCATACCGCAACGGGTCCGGTTCAGGGAACGGCGGGTCGGATTGAACGAGAGACATCACCGTCAGGCGCGAGTGAATGGGATGTGGGATGGTCGAACGAAAATCTTTCGTCCTGAGTGCTTTACCTGATCGCATATTGCCTTGAATCGCGCCTCCATGCGCGGCCCCGGGCCGATAAGGATCCAATCTACAGCGCTGAGGACGTCGAATGATTTCGGAGTCGTCGTGTACGACACCACAAGTCCATTTCGGCTAAACCTCTTCGCTGGCCTGAACGCAGGACCAACGGCCGCAGGCTGGATGAGGCTGAGCCGACATTCGCGTTCTTCGGCGAAGTGCCCGTTCTTTGTGCAGGTCAAATAGTCAAGTAGCGGGATCAAAGGACCCTTTAGCAAGTCGAAGATTGGATTTCTCATCATTGTCCGGCTGGAGTCGATTGGCTTGGCGAGCTCGTCCAAATGTCTTTCAAACTCCTCAAGGAACGCGTCTCGTTGCTCAAGGACGCGATCCTTGAGGGGATTCTCAGGCG
>JANMAS010000460.1:0-6636 GCA_031359975.1 Burkholderiales bacterium | reverse complement strand
GCAATACGGCCATCAAGTCCAGCACGGCGGCCCAGGTCAACACCGGCGTGGTGTGCGCCCAGGATTCCTTCGGCGATCAGGCCAAGGGCCAGACGGCCATGGAAAACTGCTTGCAGAAGAACCCCGACATCAACCTGGTCTACACCATCAACGAGCCGGCCGCCGCCGGTGCCTTCACCGCGCTCAAGGCCGCCAAGAAGGAAAAGGGCGTGGTCATCGTGTCGGTGGACGGCGGCTGCGCCGGCATCAAGGACGTGGGCACCGGTGTGATTGCCGCCACCTCGCAGCAGTACCCGCTCAAGATGGCCTCCATGGGTGTGGCGGCTGGCGTGGAATACGCCAAGAGCGGCAAGAAGGTGAGCGGCTACACCGACACCGGTGTCACGCTGATCGCCGGCAAGCCGATCGCGGGTGTGGACAGCAAGGACACCAAGACCGGCATGGACCTGTGCTGGGGCAAGAAATAAGTTGGGCCCCCCGCCTGCTGGATACAGCAGGCGACCCCCCGAGGGGGTGCGCCGGCCGCTTCGGAGCGGCCGGGCGCTGGCCGGCGCCGTCTCGCATTGAACGCGACGCGCACCCACCCACCGCCCCTTTCCCACACATTTTCGGAGGTCCACCGTGAGCACCTTGAAAGAAAAACTGCCGCCTATCGGCCAACTGGGGCCGTTCATTGCCCTGATCATCGCGTGCGCCATCTTTGGCTCCACCACCGATCGATTTTTCAGCGGCGAGAATTTCTCGCTGATCCTTCAACAGGTCATGGTGGTCGGCGTGATCGCGATCGGCCAGACGCTCATCATCCTCACCGCCGGCATCGATCTGTCGTGCGGCATGATCATGGCGCTGGGCAGTATCGTGATGACCAAGTTCGCCGCCGACCTCGGCGTGCCGGCACCGATCGCGATCGTCTGCGGCATCGTCGTGACCACGCTGTTCGGCGTGCTCAACGGCTTGCTGGTCACCCGCATCAAGCTGCCGCCGTTCATCGTCACGCTCGGCGTGTTCAACATCGCCTTTGCCGCCACGCAACTCTACTCGGGCGCCCAGACCGTGACCGAAGTGCCGGGCCTGATGACCTGGCTCGGCGGTACTTTTGCTCTGGGCGGTGCGAACGTCGCCTACGGTACGGTGCTGATGATCATGCTGTACTTCGGCGTCTGGTTCTGGCTGCGGGAAACGCCATCCGGCCGCCACGTTTACGCCGTGGGCAACAACCCCGAAGCCACGCGGCTGGTGGGTATCCCGCCGGAACGCGTGATCCTCGGCGTGTATGCGCTGTCGGGTGTGTTCTACGGCATCGCATCGTTGCTGTCGGTGGCTCGCACCGGCGTGGGTGATCCAAACGCCGGCCAGACCGAGGCGCTCGATGCCATCACCGCCGTGGTGCTGGGCGGCACCAGCCTGTTCGGCGGACGCGGCGTCGTGCTGGGCTCGTTGATCGGCGCCATCGTCGTCGGCGTGCTGCGCAACGGCCTCACGCTGATGGGTGTGTCTTCGGTTTACCAGGTTCTCATCACCGGCATCCTCGTGATTCTGGCGGTGACTGTCGATCAACTCTCACGCAAGGGAGGCCGCTGAAATGACCACTCATCAAATCGTGATGCAGGCCAAGGGCCTGGTGAAGCGCTACGGCCAGGTCACCGCACTCGACGGGGCCGACTTCGAGCTGCGCGCTGGCGAGATCCTCGCGGTGATCGGCGACAACGGCGCCGGCAAGTCATCGCTGATCAAGTGCCTCTCCGGCGCGACGATCCCCGATGAAGGCGAGATCACGCTGGATGGCAAGGTGATCCACTTCAAGGGGCCGATCGATGCACGGCGTGTCGGCATCGAGACGGTCTACCAGGATCTGGCGGTGGCTCCGGCCATGACGATCGCCGAAAACCTGTTCCTCGGCCGCGAAATCCGCCGCCCCGGCTTCGCCGGCAACGTGCTGCGCATGCTAGACAAGAAGAAGATGCTCGAGCAGAGCGTGGCCCGCATGAACGACCTGAAAGTGGGCATCCGCTCGATGACGCAGGCCGTGGAAACCTTGTCCGGCGGCCAGCGTCAGTGCGTGGCGGTGGCGCGTGCGGCGGCGTTCGCCGAGCATGTGGTGATCCTCGACGAACCCACCGCCGCGCTGGGTGTCAAGGAAGGCAACATGGTGCTCGAACTGATCCGCCGCGTGCGCGACAAGGGACTGCCGGTGGTGCTGATCTCGCACAACATGCCCCACGTTTTCGAGATCGCCGATCGCATCCATGTGGCGCGCCTGGGCAAGCGCGGCGCGGTGCTCAATCCCAAGACCATCAGCATGAGCGATACGGTGGCGGTGATGACTGGCGCCATGCGGCCGGAAGACATCCCCAAGGAGTGCCTCGCCTGACGGCATGGCATGGCAATAGCTTGACAGCGCCCCCAGGCAGACGACATCCGTCGTCTGCCTCAAGAGGGGTTTGAGCAACCGGAGGCCAGGACCATGCTGAAAAACGTCAACCCGCTGCTCACCCCAGAGCTGCTGAAAGTGCTGTGCGAAATGGGCCATGGCGATGAAGTTGTGCTGGCCGATGCCAACTTCACCGCCATGTCGCTCGGCCGCGGCAAGCCGGTGCTGCAACTGCCGGGCATCGGCATGCTGCAGGCCTGCGAGGCGGTGCTGTCGGTGTTTCCGCTCGATGAATCGGTGTCGCAACCGGCGGCCTACATGCAGGTGAGCGACACCCCGGCGGGCTTTCGATCGGCGCTGCAACACGAGGCGATCAACGCCATGGTGCAGCGTGGCGACGCGCGCGATTCGCAGTGTGAGGCGATCGAACGATTTGCCTTCTATGAGCGGGTGAAGGGTGCCTATGCCATCGTGCAGACCGGCGAGACACAAACCTTCGCGAACTTCGTGTTCAAGAAGGGTGTGATCAGCGCCAAGCGGTCATCCTGATGGCGGCACGCCCAGGTGCCGAAGCGGCCCGGTCCGCGGGCCAGCCGGACGCCGACAGCCCGCGATTGCGACCGCGCGGGTCTAACCAGATCGGCATGCGGCAGTTCAACGAGCGCGTGGTGCTGCAGGCCATCCGCCTGCACGGCGCGCTGCCGCAAGCCAACATCGCGCGCCTCACGCACCTCACGGCGCAGACTGTCTCGCTGATCATCGCGCGGCTCGAAAACGACGGCCTGCTGCTGCGGCTGGCACCGGTGCGTGGCAAGGTGGGCCAGCCATCGGTACCGATCACCTTGAACCCGGACGGCGCCTTCTCGATCGGCCTGATGATCGGGCGCCGCAAGCTCGACGCCTTGATCGTCGACTTCACCGGCCGGGTGCGTGAACGGGTGTCGTCGGCCTATCGATTCCCCGATCCCGACACCCTCTTCCCCGAGATCGATGGCGCGTTGCGGTACCTGCTCGGCACGCTCGCCGCGCCGCTGCGCGAGCGGGTGCACGGCATCGGTATTGCCGCCCCGCTGGCACTCGACGGCTGGCGCCAGTTGCTCGGTGTCGAAGCCGAAATGGCCGACAAATGGCATGACATCGACATCCGTGCCCGCATCGGCACGATGACCGATCTGCCGGTCGAATCGGTGAAGGACACCGCGGCGGCGTGTGTGGCGGAGCTGGTGGCCGGGCAAGGCAGAAACGTCCGCAGCTTCCTGTACATCTTCGTCGACACCTTCGTGGGCGGCGGCCTGGTGCTCGACAGCCACCTGCGCGGCGGTGTGCGCGGCAACGCCGGTGCCATCGGTTCGCTGGCGGTGCACCTCAGCCCCGCGGGCGCCGAGCGCATGCCCGATCAGTTGCTCGGTCTGGCGTCGTTATGGAACCTGGAAACGGAATACACCCGTGCGGGCCTCGATCCCACCGCCTTCGAAGACGACCGCGCCTTGCGCGATCCGTGGTTGCCGCACACGCTGGACTGGTTTGAATCAGCCTGCCCGGCGATCGCGATGTCGATCAACAGTGCCGCCTGCCTGCTCGATCTCGAAGGCGTGATCATCGACGGTTCGATGAGCCGCGACATGCTTGACCGGCTCGTGCGCGAAGTCGAAGGCGCGATGAAGGGCTACAGCTGGGAAGGTGTGGCCAGGCCCGCGGTGATGGCCGGCACCATCGGCAGCGATGCGCGCGCGCTGGGTGGCGCGATGTTGCCGCTGTATTCGAACTTCGCGCCCGACAGCGAGCTGTTCCTGAAAATCGCGCCCTGATCGGCGCCGGTCGAACCGCGCTGTGGCGGTCTCGTCAGTGTTCGGCGCGGGCGTCTCGCCGCAGCAGGCTTTCCACCGCCTCGGCCGCGCTGAGCTGGCCGTTGAGCACCGCCACCAACGCTGCCGTCACCGGCATCGGGATGCCCAGCGCAGCCGCGCGCTGGGCCACCAGCCGAGCCGCCGGCACGCCTTCGGCCACATGGCCGATCTGACGCAGGATGTCGGCCATGGGTTGATCCACCGCCAGCCGCAGGCCGACCTGCCGATTGCGCGACAGATCGCCGGTGGCCGAAAGCACCAGATCGCCCACGCCGGAAAGGCCCATGAAGGTTTCCGCTCGCGCGCCCAGCGCCACGCCCAGCCGGGTCATTTCGGCCAGGCCGCGGGTGATGAGCGCGGCACGCGCGTTCGGGCCCAGCGAGAGGCCATCGGCCATGCCGGTGGCGATGGCCAGCACGTTTTTCACCGCACCGCCCACCTCCACGCCGATCACGTCGTCGGTGGTGTAGATGCGCAAGGCATCGGCATGAAAGGCATCGACGGCGCGCTCGCACAAGGCGGCCGATTCGCTGGCGGCCACAAGCGCGGTGGGCTGGCCGCGCGCCACTTCCAGCGCAAAGCTGGGGCCTGACAACACGCCACAGCGCAGACCAGGGCGCACCTGCGCGGCGATTTCGTGGCCCAGCATCGCGTGGCCCAACTCGAAACCCTTGCACAGCCACAGCACAAAAGCCTGCACGGGTGCCACCAGCAACTGCTCTCGCAGCCCCGCCAGCGGGGTGGCGATCAGGATCAGGCCGTCTTGTGCATGGGCCAGCGCGGCAGCCCGATCGGCGGTGAACGCCAGCGCGTCCGGAAGGCGCACGCCGGGCAAGTAGCGCCGGTTGGAATGATCGGCGGCAATGTGCTGGATCTGTGTGGCATCGCGGCCCCACAGAAGCACCTGGTGCCGAGGGGCCGCGGCCATGGCCAGTGCGGTGCCCCAGGCACCTGCACCGAGCACCGTGATGCGCATGGGCTTCGAACGGCGTTGGCTGGCGGCGCCGGCGTCAGTTGATCTGTGCGCCGTTGCTGGGTTGCTGCTGCTGTTGCGCTTCGAACATGGCCTGGAAGTTCACCTCGGCCAGCACGATCGGCGGAAAGCCGCCGCGTGTGCACACATCGGAGACGATCGCGCGCAGGTAGGGGTAGATCATCTGCGGGCAGGCGACACCGAGGATGCCTTGCAACTGCTCTTCAGGGAAGTGGCGAACCTCGAAGATACCGGCTTGTTTGGCCTCGACGAGGAACAGCGTCTTGTCGGCCACCTTGGTGGTCACCGTGGCGGTGACGGACACTTCGAAGATGCCGTCGGCGATCGGCTCGGCCGCCATGGCGAGTTGGATATCCACCTGCGGCGCCTGCTGTTCGAGCAGGATCTGCGGCGAATTGGGCTGTTCGAGCGACAGATCCTTCAGATACATGCGCTGGATCTGGAACACCGGGTTGCTGTTCTGTTCGGCCATGATGAATTCCGGAAAAAGAAAACGCCCGCGCTCCAGAATGATCGCGGGCAAGGGGGCAGATTATGGCCCAGGGCCGCGCCTGCCCGGCATGGCATCAGGGCGCCGGTTGCAGCAGGGGCAGCAGTTCGCCGCGCTGATCGAGTGCGATCAAGTCGTCGCAGCCGCCCACGTAGGTCTGGCCGATGAAGATCTGCGGCACGATGCGCCGGCCGGTGATCTCCACCATGCGGGCGCGCTCGCCCGCATCGAGATCGACGCGAATCTCGTCGATCTGCTCGACACCACGCTGCTTGAGCAGCGCCTTCGCACGCAGGCAGTAAGGGCAAACCTGCGTGGTGAACATCGTCACTGCGCTCATCGCGAAAACTCCAGATAGCGGTTGGCTGACAACATCGACATGCGATTGTCGATGCCCGATGCCAACTCGGCCGCCGGATGGCAACAAACCAGTGTTGGCGCCTCGACATCTGTTGCCAGGCGGGCAAAGGCTTGACCATGTCGTGGCGCGTCAGACGCCCGTCGGGCCCAGCGCGCGCGGGCACCTTGAAACACCCGCCTTCCATGCGGGAATTTCAAGCGGCCATCTGAAATCAACGCGGCGTTGCCCGGCCGCCGCCGCTCAGGCCGATTTTTCGATCGGCAAGTTGGCCTCGCGCCAGGCCTTGAGCCCGCCGGCCACGCTGCGCGCGTTGTCGTAGCCGAGCTTGCGCAACATCGCCACCGCCTTGGCGGATCGGGTGCCCGTGGGGCACACCACCACCAGCGTGCTGGCCTTGTTGCTGGGCAGACCCTTGCTGCCTTCCTTGGCGGTATCGATGGTGGCCAGCGGCACGCTACGCGCGCCGGCCACATGGCCGGTGGCGAATTCGGCGGCGTCGCCCACGTCGATCACCACCGCCTTTTCGCGATTGATGAGCCGCACCGCCTCGGCGGTGGATACCGCTTGCCCTCC
>JANMAS010000451.1:0-3209 GCA_031359975.1 Burkholderiales bacterium | reverse complement strand
ATGTTTGCCCCCAACCTCGCCTTGGCCAACCGGAACACAACGTTCGCGCGTCATTGTCCGCAAGTTGAGGATGCCTGTCGCACCGCGGACACAGCTGCTGGCATAGCATGAGTGCCCGTCTTGTTGCAAGCACCGTGCAAGCGTCTTCGACTCCGCATCCAAAAAGGCGGGGCCGGCGTAAGCAAAAAGGGTGTCAAACATTGCGACTTGTAGCTGCGAAACGGCGGGGTTCCAGCACGAGTCCACAGGCGTGTGGCGGCCAACAATCTCACACATACGATGGATGTGGCGCCCCAATCCACAGACATAGGGATTGAGTTTGTTAACGTTCCTGTGAGAATAGGTTACGGTCGTTTCAAGACTGTTCTTTTGTTACTAATTGTTTCCCCGCGGCAGATCAGTGGGGGGAGAAACCATGTTCCGAGTTTTTCAGCGCCATGCGGCGGCAGCGGTGCTTTTCGAAGCGATGATGGACGGCTTGATGGGCTTCATCGCCGTCCTGCTGGCCGTCGTCACGATTCGTATCGTGCCGCTTCCGGCGGTGTTTTCGACCCTCGGCGAGCCGACGATTCTGCTGGCCGCCGCCGAGTTCGCGCTGATCACGGCGCTGCTGGAGTCGTTCATCGGGCTGTATCGCCACCAGCACCTCACGCCGATGGCGGTGGTGCTGCGCCTGGGCACGGTTGTCGTCGTTGGCGGCTACATGACCTACCTGCTGTTGCAGCTGGCCAAGGCCCACGACGACCCGGGCACACTCATCGGCCTGTCGATCATCTACCTGATGACCGGCTTGTTGCTGGTGCGTGGCAGCATCTTCCTTTTCCGCCGCGTCATCGGGCCGCCCCGCGTGCTGATCGTTGGCACGGGCGAAGAAGCCCGCGGCGCCGCGAACGACTTGCTCAACA
Organism: Burkholderiales bacterium; assembly: GCA_031359975.1. Lineage (GTDB taxonomy): Bacteria > Pseudomonadota > Gammaproteobacteria > Burkholderiales > Burkholderiaceae_C > JANMAS01. The sequence continues at coordinate 2,304 of JANMAS010000451.1, read as the reverse complement.
ACACGCGCTACGAGCGCCGCGTCGTCGGGTTTTATCCAGCCTCTGAAAATGCGGAGCTGTTTGTTCCTGCGTCGAAAGTACTCGATCGCACCCGCAGTCTTTTCGACCTCGTGCGCCAGCATCGCGTCACCGAGATCATCGTGGCCGTCCGCGAGCAGCGCGGCGGCACGATGCCCATGCAGGAACTGGTGCTGTGCCGCACCCAGGGCGTGGCCATTCTCGACCTGGCAGGTTTCTACGAGCGCACCAAGGCCGAAGTGCCCATCGACAGCCTGAAAGCCAGCTGGCTCGTCTACGGCAGCGGTTTTGTGCAAGGTGCCGCGCGCCGTACCGCCAAGCGCGCGTTCGACCTCACCGTCTCCAGCCTGCTGTTGATCCTGGCCGCGCCGATGATGTTGTTCGCGGCGATATGCATCAAGCTCGACAGCCCCGGTCCGGTGATCTACCGCCAGGAACGTGTTGGCTTGCGCGGCCGCACCTTTTCGTGCTTGAAGTTCCGCAGCATGCGCACCGACGCCGAGAAAGACGGCGTCGCTCGCTGGGCCACCAAGAACGATTCGCGCGTCACCCGTGTGGGTGCCTTCATGCGCAAGACCCGCATCGACGAGCTGCCCCAGCTGCTGAGCGTGCTGCGCGGCGACATGAGCATGGTCGGGCCGCGTCCGGAGCGTCCATCGTTCGTCGAACAACTGCGCGAGCACATCCCTTACTATGACCTCCGCCACAGCATCAAGCCTGGGCTGACCGGATGGGCACAAGTGCGTTACAGCTACGGCGCGTCGATCGAAGACGCGCGTCGCAAACATCAGTTCGACTTGTTCTACGTCAAGAACAACTCGATCTGGCTCGATTTCATCGTGCTGCTCGAAACGGTCACCGTGGTGCTTTTCCGTGAAGGCGCGCAGTGATCAGGCCGCTGCGACCCGCCCTCGTATCGAGCCAGGAGACGCCCCCCATGCATGATTTTTCATCCGCCAGGCATATCCACCGCTGCCTCACGACCGCCATCGTCGGCGCCTGCGCGCTGCTGACAGCCTGTGGCACCGTGGGCTCCTACCCGCCCGCGCCCGCCACCATCGAAGCCCCGGACCTGAAATACCGCATCGGGCCGCTCGACACCCTGAACGTCGTCGTGTGGCGCAATGCCGACCTCTCCACCACCATCGCGGTGCGACCCGACGGCCGCATCTCCACGCCGCTGGTCGAAGACATCGTGGCCGCGGGCCGCACACCGGCCGATCTGGCGCGTGACATCGAGCGTGCGTTGTCCAAATTCATCCGCGAACCGGTTGTCACGGTCGTCGTTGGCGGGTTCCAGGGAACCTTCGGCGACCAGATCCGGATCGTTGGCGAGGCGGCTCGGCCGCAGGCAGTGCCCTACCGTCAAGACATGACGATCCTCGATGTCATGATCCAGTCGGGTGGCCTGACTGATTTTGCCGACGGCAACGGTGCCGTGCTGGTGCGAGGATCCGAGCAGGGCAAGCAGTTCAGCCTGCGCCTGAAGGATCTCCTGAAGCGAGGCGACATCTCCGCCAACGCCGCCGTCAAACCTGGGGACATCATCATCGTCCCGCAGAGTTGGTTTTAGTCCAGCGCTGATCGACAAGGCGGTGCGTGCGCACCGTTCAGCTCATGGGCGCGTGCCGCGGTGGTTCGCGCCCTTGGTCGCTTGATCAGGGCCAGGTCACGGCGCCCTCCCAGATCCACGATGGGCGCCTGAGGTCACATGCATGAACCAGTTCACAGCCTTTTGGGTACAACTTCAGACCGACCTGCACGTCATGTGGCAGCGTCGATGGATCGGCATCACGATCGCTTCGATCATTGCCGCCATCGGCGCGGTGGTGTTGATCACGATGAAAGACCGGTTCGAGGCGTCCGCCAAGATCTACGTCGATACCCAGACCGTGCTCAAACCCTTGATGGCCGGCCTAGCCTTTCAGCCCGATATCGACCAGCAGGTGCGCATGCTGGCGCGCACCTTGATCTCACACCCGAACGTGGAAAAGCTGATGAACTCGCCCGATGTGGGCCTGGAGCGCCCACCCCCGCAGCGCTACGCTCTGGAAGTGGAGCGCATGAAAGAGAAGATCAAGCTCGTCCCCAGCGGGGCGGGCAACCTGTGCCCCAAGCTCACGCTGTCGATGCACAAAGCCATTGTCGAGGAACGCTGGTCCGACGCCATGTATTGGCAAAAGTTTATCCGCCCCATCGAAGACTTCCGTGCGCGATCTGGCAGCTCCTACAATGTCTCATTCCTCAAGTACGCGATCCGTGCCACGGGGCTCGACTTTGGCGAAG
>JANMAS010000436.1:0-17674 GCA_031359975.1 Burkholderiales bacterium | reverse complement strand
GGCGGCGCCATCGTGTCCTTCGAGGTGAAGGGCGGCCGCGAGGGTGCGTGGCGGCTGATCGACTCGACCCGGCTCCTGTCCATCACCGCCAACCTCGGCGACACCAAGACCACCATCACGCATCCGGCAAGCACGTCGCATGGCCGTTTGAGCGAAGAGCAGCGCCAGGCCGCGGGGATCACGCAAGGCCTGATCCGCGTGGCGGTGGGCCTCGATGATGTGGAAGATCTCAAGACCGATCTCGCCCGCGGGCTCGATGCGCTCAACACACGATGACTTCCATCTCCACCCCCACGCCCGACTCGACCATCCGCACCCGCATCGCACCGTCGCCCACCGGCTTTCTGCATCTCGGTACGGCGCGCACGGCGCTGTTTTCCTGGGCCTACGCGCGCCACCATGGCGGTGAGTTCGTGCTGCGCATCGAAGACACCGATGTGGCGCGTTCCACGCAAGATTCGGTGGATCAGATCCTCGCCTCGATGCGCTGGCTCGGCCTCGATTACGACGAAGGCCCGATCTATCAGATGCAGCGCCTGCAGCGTTATCACGAGGTGGTGCAGCAGATGCTGCGCGACGGCACCGCCTACCTGTGCTATTGCACGCCGGAAGAGCTGGATACGATGCGCGAAGCCCAACGCGCGCGCGGCGAAAAAACCCACTACGACCGCCGCTGGCGCCCCGAGCCCGGCAAGGTGCTGCCGCCCGTGCCACAAGGTGTGCAGCCGGTGGTGCGGTTTTGCAATCCGCTCGACGGCGACGTGACGTGGAACGATCTCGTCAAAGGCTCGATCACCATCAGCAATCGCGAGATCGACGACCTGATCATCGTGCGCCCCGCCGATGACGCCGCCTTCGGCGGCGTGGGCGTGCCCACCTACAACTTCTGCGTGGTGGTCGACGATTGGGACATGCACATCAGTCATGTCTTTCGTGGCGACGAGCATGTGAACAACACGCCCTGGCAGATCAACATCTTCAACGCGCTCGGCGCGCCGCTGCCGCAGTTCGGCCACGTGCCGGTGATCCTGGGCGACGACGGGCAGAAGCTCTCCAAGCGGCGCGGCGCGGTGAGCGTCACCGCCTATGAAGACGCGGGCTTTCTGCCGGAGGCGATGCTCAACTACCTGGCCCGGCTGGGCTGGAGCCATGGCGACGAAGAGCTCTTCAGCCGTGATCAGCTGGTGCAATGGTTCGATGGTGAGCACCTCTCCAAGAGCCCGGCGCAATGGGATGCCGCCAAGCTCGCCTGGGTGAACGCGCACTACATCAAGCAGGCCGACGATGCCCGCCTGGCCGCGCTGGTGAGCGCCCAGCTCGCGCGCCGCGGCATCGAGGCGCCGGCCGATGATCTGCTGGCCCGGCGTTGCGCGCTGTTCAAGGATCGCTGCGCCACCACTGTGGAGCTGGCCGACTGGCTGGCGATGTACGTGGTGACGCCGATTCCCGCCGAGGCCGACATCGCCGCACACATCACCGCAGCCATCCAACCGGTGCTGGCCGACTTGCGCACCCGCCTGGCAGACGTGACTTGGGACAAGGCCTCGATCAGCGCCGCGATCAAGCACACGATCACCGCCCACGGCCTGAAGATGCCGCAACTCGCGGTGCCGCTTCGGGTGCGTGTGTGCGGCAAACCACAAACGCCGTCGATCGACGCGGTGCTGGAGCTGTTCGATCGCGAAACCGTGCTCGCCCGGCTGGGCTGAGCTGAGAGCGCGGCAATTTCCCGCTATACTTTTGGACTCGCTTGAACAGCGATTCTCTTGCGGGGCAACCTGTATAGGGGGTATAGCTCAGCTGGGAGAGCGCTTGCATGGCATGCAAGAGGTCAGCGGTTCGATCCCGCTTACCTCCACCAAAGCCAACCGGCCCCAAAGCCGGAAACGCTTGGAGGCGCTGTTCGAGTCGACGGAGAAACAAGTCCCCTTCGTCTAGAGGCCTAGGACACGACCCTTTCACGGTCGGTACAGGGGTTCGAATCCCCTAGGGGACGCCAACAAAAGTTGGCTGGCTTCGGGTCAAAAAAGCCGATGCCGCGCGGATGCAGATCCGCACAAGTCTGGCAGCACTTGCGCCGCAGGGCGAGAACGCTGCTACCGCGTGGAGTGGTAGTTCAGTTGGTTAGAATACCGGCCTGTCACGCCGGGGGTCGCGGGTTCGAGTCCCGTCCACTCCGCCAAGTCTTCAGCAAACACGGGCCCTCGCGGCCCGTTTTGCATTTTTTCCTACGCCTGTACCTACACACCGCACCATGCATTTTGAGCAGGAAGTTCGGTGTGTACTCGGAGATGGACAGGCGGGACAGCCGCCGCTCCAAGCCGTACTGGTCTCGATCGAGCAGTCGGGCGTTGTGATGTGCTGCAGCAGGGCCACGTCGTCCGCGTCGTTGCCGAGATTCTTGAGCTTGCTGCTGTGCTCTTGAGGAAACGCCCGGCCGACCGAAGTTTCCTCATCCCCCTCGGGGGGGCGGACGACGTATTTCGTCGGCCTGGGGGTGCTCATAGGCGACATTTCCGATGACCAGGGTGGCCAGGAGTCGGCTCATGCCGTGGCCGCGCGGAAGGCGGCCTGGACGGCACGTACCAAGGACGGGTGCAAGGTGCCGAGCTTCGGTGTCTGACCGTGTGGCGCGGCTGGTGGTACCGAGAACCACTCGGTCGTGTACGGCAGGTCGAGGGCTTGTTTCAGGTCGAACTTGGTGTCGTAGCTGAGGCCCGCGGCTTCATAAGCCGATGGATTGCGATCACGCAGGATCGAGAACTCGCCCCGGTACAGCGTGGTGGTTCGCTGGCTGGTCCCATAAGCGACGCGCACCGTGAACCGCGGTGCCTCGTCGTCGAAGACGGCCAGGATCAGGGCGGGCCGTGGTTTCGGGCGAGGGTTGATGTCGTCGGGAAAGTGGCACCACACCATCTCGCCAGCGGTGGGATCGGCCCACCACGGCGATGTCATGCGGGCTCCACCTCCAAGAGGCTGGACCGCACTGATTTTTTCTTGCCTTGGGGCACGCGCTTCTTGATCTGTCGGATTTGAGCGGTCGTCAGCGGGCCCTCGTCGGCCTCGTATTGAGGCAGCAGTTTGACCGCCATGTCATGCAGGGCCAGATGGATAGCCTGGGTCTCATCGACGCCCAGGCGCTCGGCCAGACGCTTGGCCGTGTCGCGGGTGACGCCGGTCGCGCTGTCGGCCAGCCGGTAGCGGAACGCGATCTGGTCGAGGAAGCTTCGGGTGGGCATAAAGACACTTCGACAAGTGGATATCTTCAAGATATCCAATCTTGTCGAGCCTGTCAAGGTCAGGCGCATCATCGCGCCGCCACACAGCTGGACCAACGCCAGCCCGCTGATCGGAGCGGACGAGCTTTGGTGTGGATTGCGCGGCTTGTGCGCGCATATAGTTAAGCGTTAAACTATAGTTCGCCCATCCGGATCCAATTCGATCCAGCATGTTGGCGCGAAAGGGAAACGAACATGAAACGAAAGACATTCATTCGCCTCGCGGGCGGCGGCGTCTTGGCAGCAGCGGGCGGGTGGCTCGCGGCGATGAGCGGCGCTGCGGTGCCGGCTGCGGCGACGGCCGCCTGGCGGGTCCCCCCTGCGGGTGAGGAGCCGCGCCGGTGGGTGCTGGCCCATGCGCTTCTGGCGCCCAATCCGCACAACCTCCAGCCCTGGATGGCCGACTTGCGCAAGCCCGACGAAGTCCTGCTCAGCCTCGACCCTGAGCGCACACTGCCGGCCACCGATCCCTTCGGCCGCCAGATCATGATGGGCGCGGGCGCCTTCCTCGAACTGCTGGCGCTGACGGCGGCGGATATCGGCTACCGAGCCGATGTCGAGCTCTTCCCCGAGGGCGAGTCGCAAGCCGCGCCTCACGCCAAGCCCGTCGCGCGCATTCGTCTGCTGAAGGTGCCGGCCATCCCGTCCAGCCCCCTGTTCAAGGCCATACCCTTTCGCCGCACCGAGCGCGGCGCGTACGATCTCGCGCGGCCTGTCACGCCGGCCCAGCTGGCATCGATGGAAGACGCCGTGCGCGGCATGGGGGTGCAGTTCGGCGTGGCGGGCAAGCAACCGGATGACGCGGCCGACAAGGCGAGGCTGGGCGACATCCGCCGCATCGTGCGCGATGCCTGGCGCGTGGAGATGACGACCGAGCGCACCTTCATGGAGTCGATGCGCCTCATGCGCATCGGCGGCGCGGAGATCGACCGTCATCGCGACGGCATTGCCATGCCGAGCGCGGCATTCGTGGTGGCGGACAGGATGGGTTTGTTCGACCGATCACGCTATCCCGGCGCCGACGCCATGGCGGTCAAGTCGCCGCTGCGGCGTTTCGATGCCATCACCGCATCCACGCCGTCCTACCTCTGGCTGACGACGACTACCAATACGCGCGTCGCGCAGGTCGAAGCCGGTCGCGCCTATGCGCGCCTGAACCTGGCCGGTACGCTCTTGGGATTGGCCATGCATCCGAACGAGCAGGCCCTGCAGGAATACCCGGAAATGGCATCGCACTACCTGGCGATCCACCAATTGTTGGCGCCGGGCCAGTCTGGCGCCACGGTGCAGATGCTCGCCAGGCTGGGGCCTCTGCCGGAAGGAGTGCTTCCGTCCGACCCGGCGCCGCGCCGCGGGCTGGCGGCACATTTGCGGGGATGACAGGCATGACCAAGGCAGGCAACGACAACCCCGCGCAACTGGCCGGCCTCCACCTGGGACTGTTTCAGTTGTTCACGGAAATCGGCATCATCGACCAGCTGCTGCAGAACCAGATCGAACGACTTCTGGCGCCGCACCTGAACCTGTCCCAGTTCGCCCTGTTGAACCACATGTCGCGCGGCGGCAATGATGCTTCGCTGGTTCAATTGGCCGCGGCCATGCAGGTCACCAAGGCGGCCATGACGAACACGGTCTGGCGGCTGGCGGAAAGCGACCTTGTCAGCGTCATGCCCGACGCGCATGACAAACGCGGGAAACGGGTCTGCCTTACCCGCGCGGGCATCAAAGCGCATCTGCGCGCCATCGGGTTGTTGTCCGAGCATTTGCAGGCGGTGCAGGGTTTGGTGGCGCCGCAGCACCTGCAGACGACGCTGCAGTGTCTGGCGGCGGTGCGGCAGTGGCTGGATGCAAACCGTTGAGCGGCAATCGCTTGCTTCATGAGCGCACGCAGGCCGACGGCATACGTCCGCCCCCAGGGGCCACTTGGGGCTGACCAGATATTCGTCGAATATTTGCATTCGACGAACGTTTGAAACATACTAGGCCAAACATCAACCGGCCACAGTATCTCCGTCATGCGCCCCGCTGCAACCCACACGCAAAAAGTACTGCGGCTAGCGCGCAAGAACGGCTGGCTGCGCGCCCGTGATCTGGCGGATGCTGGCGTACCGCGCGTGGTGCTCACACGCATGACGGCCAGTGGCCTTCTGGAGCGGGCGGCGCGAGGGCTGTATCGCCTGCCGGACGCCGGTAGCTCCGAGCACGAAGGCTTGGTGACGGTGGCCAGCAAAGTGCCGCAGGCCGTGATCTGTCTGCTGAGTGCGCTGCAGTTTCACGGGCTGACCACCCAACTGCCGTGGCTGGTCTGGATAGCGATGCCGCGTGGAAGCCACGTGCCGCGACTCGACTACCCACCCATCAAGATGGTGCAGTTCACCGGTGAGGCCTACACGCATGGCATCGAAACCCACGAGCGTGACGGCGTCAGGCTGCAGGTGTACGGCGTGGCCAAAACAGTTGCCGATTGCTTCAAGCACCGCAACAAGATTGGCATCGACGTGGCACTGGAAGCGCTCAAGGATGCCCGCGTGCAGAGCAAGGCGAGCTTCGACGATCTGTGGCGCTGTGCCAAGGTATGCCGCGTTGCCAACGTGATGCGGCCCTACATGGAAGCGGTGGCATGAGCCCGACGGGCCGCCCCGAGGGCGAATACCGAATGTTGGACGATCTGCCGGCGCCACATCTGCGTACCTACCCGGTCTATACCGTCGTCGCCGAAAAGTTGCATGCCGTCGTGGTGCTCGGCATGGTGAACAGCCGCCTCAAGGACTATCTTGATCTGGTGGTGATCGTGGAGCGTGAGGCACTCGACGGGCCGACGCTCGCCATGGCAATCGCCGCCACCTTTCAGCGACGCGGCACGGTCACACCGGCCGTGTTGCCCGTTGGTTTGAGCGACGAGTTCGCGCTCGATCCGTCCCGCATGGCATTGTGGCAATCGTTGCTGAAGAAGAACGACATCGTCCATCGGCCGCTGTTGGATGTGGTGTCGGTCCTTCGTGCTGTCTTGTGGCGTGCCCTCAGCCCTGCGGCGCCCCAGCCTGGCGGCCCGGATCGGCCTTCGCGAACGCCTCGAGCTGCTCGCAGGTGGCCATGATGCGGTGCACGGTGGGGATGCCGGCCACCTCGACCTTGAAGACGCGCATCACGACCACGATGCTGGCCAGGCAGATGTCGGCGATGCCCGGTGTGTCGCCGTGGCAGAACTTGCCGGTTTGCGGCTCGTTGGACAGGCGCTGTTCGAGTGCCTGCAGGCCGGTGCTGAACCAGTGGATCTGCCAGGCGCGCCACGCCGCGTCGTCGAACTTCCCCGTGGTCGTCAGGTACTTCTTCACCCTGGGCGTGATCAGCGGATGGGTATCTGCCGCCAGCATCGCCGCGAGCGAGCGCACGCGGGCGCGGCCATGCGCATCGGCGGGCAACAGCGCTGGTGCGGGGTAGATTTCGTCGATGAATTCCAGGATCGCCAGCGACTGGGTGAGCGGTGTATTCGACTGCCCGGGATCGCGGTCCACCAAGGCCGGAATGGCGCCCATCGGATTGATCTTCAGGAACGCCTCGCCGCGCTGTTCGCCGGTGTCGAGGTTGACGTTGTGTTCCTGCGCCAGCACGCCCTTGAGATTGAGCGCGACGCGCACCCGGTAGGTGGCCGAGGTGCGCCAGAAGGAGAAGAGTTCGAAGCGCGCGGTCTCGGCCATGGGGCCTCCTGTGGGGTGTTCTGTGCAAAGCGAAGTGTTGGCCTCCTATTCTGATCCTCGCGCCGCGGTGCAAGCCCTGCTCGCCGCTATCGCCGCCACGGCAGTGCGAAGGAATCGCTCATGCCTACAGGAAGCCCAGGCTGCGCTTGCTGCCGAAGTTGGCGAGGTTGGGCAAGATGCGGTCGAGATGGCCGGCATCGGCGCCAAACCAGCCCAGCATCGTGCTGGCGTATTGGTCGACGCTGCTGGTGGGCAGCCAGCGGCCTTGCAGCTCCCATTCCTCCACGCCCACATCGTCCGGCCCGCCGAGCACCAGCTCCGGATAGGTGCCGTAGGTGGCACGGCCCTTCACCGATCCACCGAGCACGAGGTGGTGGTTGCCCCAGGCATGATCGCTGCCGAGCGTGGAGTTGGGTGTGAACGTGCGGCCGAAATCGCTCTGCGTGAATGCGGTCACCACCTGCGACAGCCCCAGGTTGACCATCGCCCGCTGGAAAGCCGCCAGCGCGTCGCCCAATTCCTTCAGCAACCCGGCATGAAGGCCGGTCAGCGGGTTGTCGTAGGCGACCTGGCCGCTGTGCGTGTCGTAGCCGCCCTGCGAGGCGAAGAAGACCTGCCGGTTGCCCTGCACCAGCGCGTTGGAGCGGATCAGTTTGGCCACCTGGTAGAGCTGCTGTCCCATGGACGTGGTGATGTTGCCGTCGATGGTCAGCGGCGCAAACGCGGTGTCGATTTCTGGTGGCGAATCGGCATCGCCCGGCTGCGATGCCACCAGATCACCCAGCCGCTCCGAGATCTCGAACGCGATCGTCTGCTGATCGCTGTAGGCATCGCCCAGCACCGGTTTCTGCGGATTGGCATACAGCGCGTCGATGGCCTCGCGCTTGAGGCGATTCGGCTCCCAGCCCAGGCTGTCGGAGCCGATGTCGTAGGCACCGAAGTAGGCCCCCGGGCCGGGCAGCGCCAGCGGCGAGCGCAACTCCTCGATGCCGAAACGCGGGTTGCCGCTCAAGGAGATCACCGGGTTGGCGGTGGCCAGCTCGGTGGATGCCCGCCCGCCCCAGCCGGTGCGGGTTTGAGACACGGAGGTGGACGTCTCCCACTGGAACTGCTGGTCAGAATGAGAAAACAGCGCGTCGGGGATCAGCTCGCTGCCGTCGGGTTGCGAGCGGTATTCGGTTTTGGTCAGCGGTGCAAACAGCGGCCCCACGTTGAACACCGGCGCCAGGGTGCCGTTGTCCCAGAACGGCTTCAGCGCGGCCAGCGAAGGATGCAGGCCATAGCTGGAGCCGCTCAAGCTCACCAGGCTGGACTTCGGCAGCGCCAGGCCGGCGCCACCGCGTACGCCGGCATACTGGTTGTAGCGTGTGGTGTCGGTCGGCACGATGACGTTCATGCCGTCGCAGCCGCCGAGCAGAAACACGCAGACCAGCGCCTTGTAGTCGGCTGCGTAGGCGTTGCGGCTGCCCAGGGCCAGATGGCCGAGCGTGGTGGCACCCAACGCGCCGGCCATCAGGGCGCCGCCGCCTTGCAGCAATTGGCGTCGCGACAAACCGGTGGCCCGGGCGATGGCGTGCGGGCGGAGAAGATGGGAATGGCGATTCATGTCGTCGGCTCCTGGTTTCAGCGCTGCACTTGATAGTCGGGGGAACCCAGCACCAGATAGGCGGCGGTTCGAACCCGGTTGCTTTGCCAATTCTGAGAATCGGTTTGCGGCGTCCACCACGTCACCGCGGTGAGCACCTTCTGGCGCGGCACGGCGTCCAGCGTGCGGCCGATCGTCAGCACCGACAAGCCGTCCACCAGCCGCTCCGGGTTACTGGCCAGGGGCAGAAAGCGCGTCAGATCGACACGGGTGCCTATCGCGCCCGGCTGGTTGGGGTCGGGCTCCGAGCCATTCCAGTTGAGCAGATAGGTGAGGTAGTTCAGGCGCTCCAGGGCGGTGTTGGCGTTGTGGATATTGAACTCCGGCCCCACCAGCGAGGTGCCGGCCACCGGATAGTCGGGCTTGTAGAAATTGAACACCGACGGCGCGCGGAACACCGGCTGACGCAAGGACTCGCCCCACCAGTAGGTGAACGCGCCGCCGTCGGTGTAGCCGTCGAGCGCGCGCACCGCGCCGGTGAGCGCCAGGATGGGCTCGCGCAGATGACCGCCGCGCGCGGCATCCCAGTTGGCGCCCTGCGCTTCGGCATCGAGCAGCACCGCGGCCACGGTGGCGGCCATGTCGCCTTGCGAGCCCAGCCCGAACGTGCGGCCCTGGTAGACGAAGCGCCCGACGTTGAAGGCCTGGGCCACACGCTGAACGTACTCGGGCCTGGGGTTGCTGCCGACCAGGTTCTGGATCATGCGTTTGGCAACGAACGGCCCGATGTTGGGATGCTGCATCAGGCTGTCGAGCACCAGATCCAGCGCTTTGGTTGCCGGCGTGTTGGCCGCTACCGTCACGCCCGACAGCAAGGGCCTGCGGCTCGAGTCGCGCAGCAAGGGCGCAGGCGCCATGTCGCCTTCGAGGTACTCGCAGTTCGCGCCTTCGGGATAACAGCCGTAGAAGTTGCTGCCGCCTGTGGGGTATGTCCAACCGGTCAGTGCGTAGGCGTAGTTGCGCACCATCTCGTTGTTGTACGTCGGCTTGCAGGTGCCGCCCGCCAGATTGCCGTTGGGTTGCAGCTTGCACGTGCCGATGGAAAACAACTGCAGCAGTTCGCGCGCGAAGTTCTCGTTCGGCAGCGCCTTGTCGTTGTTGACGTTGTTGAGGTACTGGCCCATCGATGGCGCCAGCGCCACCTTGCGCAGCAGCTCGCGGTAGCTGCCGAAGGCCTCCTTCAGCAGCGTGTTGTGGTAGTAGCGAAACCCGTACGTACCCGAGACGCTGTTGTTGCTGATGACGAAGATCTGCTGCAGCGCGAGGGCCGTGCGCTGGCGGAGCTGATCGCGCTTTTCCACGGCGTTGCGATAGAAATCCCAGGTCAGCGGCTCGGCGGAGTAGTAATCGCGCCAGCAATAGTCGTTGTTGACCTGGTCAGGCGTATCGCAAAAGAACTCCTCGCGGTTGTGGGTGTTGATCTGGTCGCCCTGGCCGCTGACGTAGGCAGACACCTTCATCGCCATCTGGCCGGCGATCCAGGTGGATCGGCCGCTGGCCCGGATCTCGTTGATCAGCTCGCGCGTGGGGCCGAATGTGGCCTGCTGCGCAAGCCGCGTGGCATCGATCTGCGTGGCATCCGGCACCATCGAGAGGCCGGCAAAGGGATCGGCGCTTTCGCGCGATGCGGCCGACGACTTCTGCGTCCGCTCGCCTCGAGTGGCCGCTGCGGCGCTCGCATCGCTGGCCTCGTTGCCACCGCCACAGGCCACCAGCATGGCCGCGCTGGCTGCCCACACAGGGCCCCACCAGCGGGTGCGGCGCCTGCTCACAGCGCGCGACGCTTCGGTTCGGCGATCGAATGAACCTGCACCCATGACGACTCCTCGTTGTACAACGGCTTCAACGTGAACCCGAGAAGCCGGACTATTGGGGAGCGTCAGTCGTGCCGTGTTTCCAAACCTAATTGGTTTCGAGCCGTTCTTGCGTGTGGCGGCCGTTAACTTGTCTTTACATGCCGATGCGAAATAACGCCGATTGGAACCAGTTCTCAGCCATCACCTGGGCCGAGCCCAGGTGATGAATCGCTGCCTTGCGAGGTCAGCGACCTGCCTTGCGTGCGGGTGCGCGCCGGCTGGCTGCCTTGTTCTTGACGATTGCTTTCTTCCGGGCCGGCGGTGCGGACACCGGCAAGGCCTTTGCCGCGGGCGCAAGCCTGCGGGGCGCTGTGGGGCGGTGCACGGGTTCGCTGCGCTGGCTTCGGGTGGGGCGGTTGGGCTGCAACTGCCTGGCCAGATCCAGCAGCCGGCTGGCCATTCGGCGCAGCATGGCCCGACGCACCGTATCGCGCTCGATGAGCGACAAGGCCTCGGCGAAGCACGACAACAGTTCCCATTGGCTGGCCATCGAATCGATCTGCGCCGGCTTGACCACCACGTTGGTCAACGACAGCTCATAGGCGCGGCCCAGCGCCGCGAGTACCGCCGCGCCGGCATCGCCTGCAGTGCCCAGCGTGCCATCCAGCATGCGCTCCACCAGCAAGGCCTCCGGCTGCATGATCTCGTCCCAGGCGTCGGCCCGGCGAACGCCCGCCCGCGACGCGACGCGTGCGCATTCACGCGCCACCTCGATGGCCGCATCCCTCGGCGATGGCGCCGACTCCGGCAACAGGGCCTCCAGCGCCAGGCGATTCAGGGTCTGGTAGGGCTTGAGCTCTCCGCTACCGAGGCTGCGTTCGGCGAGGCGGTAGGCTGCGGTGCTGGCCAGCAGCGCGCCCACCAGCGCAACGCCCGCGGTGTCGAGCGCACGGCCTTGCAGCGGCTTGTCGAGCATGTCGTGGGCGTGCAGGCTGGCCAGACGTTTATAGGTACTGCCGCGCAGGGCACTGCGTTCGGCGTTGATGCCCGCTGCCGCCTGTGTGCCTGAATCGGCGTGCGCTGAAACGAGTGTGTCGAGACCCTCCAGCCGCGCCAGCGCCATGTGGATGAGTGCATGGCCCGATTCGCCGCCGCCCTTCGGACCCCCGCCGCGTTGCCGCTTGCCCAGATCCTCGCCAAGCCGCGCCTCGATGTTGGCCAGCTTCTCGATGTCCTTGATGGGTACCTGGCCTGCGTGATCTTCAGCCTGCACGGCGTTGAGATAGGCCGCTCGTGCCTTGTCGAACATGTTCAGGTCGAACCAGGTCGCGCCGATGGCCGACTGCAGCTGCGGAATCGCCAGCCAGCTCGGCGGGCATCGTTCGCTGAGCGTCTTCTCGATGCGCTCGGCTTGCGCGCGCGCCTCGCGATCGCTCTGGCGATCGCGTCTGCGCCGCAGGTCGGCCCGGGTGCGTGCCAGGTCGTCCAGCACTTCTTCGAGGGTGGCGTAGCGATCGGTGCTGTCGGGTCCGCCCGGGCCGTCGGCACGCGGTTCGGCGAGCCAGCCCGGATCGCCATAAGCCTGGAAGGCGCCCCAGGTGATGTCGGTCTTGTCTTGATCCCACACCGCCTTGCGCGCTTCGAAGACCGCGTCGCCAAACGGCCTGCGGCGCAGCAGGAGTTGCGCGTAGAAGGTTTCGCCGAACAGCCTAGCCTTGTCGTCGCTCACTGCCCAGCCGGCCACGATCACGCAGCGCACGCCGATCTCGATCAGCTCGCGCGATACGCTGGCCGCCAGCTTGTTGCCGTCGCGCCCGTATTCGATCGTACCGAGATGGCAGCAGTTCAGGAACACGACCTCCGGCACCGTCTCCATCGCGGCGATCTCGGCGGCGGTGATGAGCAGGCCGTCGGACAGCACCACGCCACTGCGTTGCCGTCCGTCGGCATGCATCAGGTCGAACACCCCATGCGCCGAGATGTGGATGAATCGATACGGCCGCCGGTACAGAGCGGCGAAGACATCCTTGGCGGGCGCGTCGTCGCCGATGACCTGCTCCACCTGATAGCCCAGGCTCTTGAGCACACCCACCACCGCCGTCGCTTCGGTTTCGGCACCGACAAGCGGCGGAGGCGATGTCATCGGGCGCTCGGGTGTGCCGGGAAAGGCGGTGACGAAGCCCTCGATGGACGGGTTGCCCACGACCAGCGCGGTGCGTTGGCTGCCCTCGCGCACCTGCCTGCGAAAACCGGCCGAGGCGAGTTGTCGTACCACCGCGGTGCGCAAGGCGAGGGGCCGCTTGTCGTCGTCCTTGCGCAGCGGATCATCCGCCAGCATCAGCTCCCACGGCAGGTTGGCGGTGGTGGCGTCGACGACGAGCACCACGCGGTCCATCTGGCGCGCGGCCTCCTTGAAGTCGTACGGCACCATCAGCTGGAACAGCGTGCGCCCGAAGTCTTCCTGCCATACCGGGTTGCCGATCTGCTGACGCACCAGCTTCTCGATCAAGCCGGGCTGGCGTTGAACCATCACCGATTCGGCGCGTGCCGGCTGGCCCACGTAGAGAAAGCGCACGCGCTCGCCCAGCACGAGGCGCGAAGCGCCGCCAGCCCCCCTCCCGGTGGCGCCCGCCACGCGCGACGCGGCGGCGGGGCCGCCAGAAGCGTCTTCCGGCCGATCGGCATCGGTGATGATCAGTCGGGGCCAATAGCTGTAGCGCTGGGCCTCGAACAGGCGTTGGCGATAACCATCGCCCTTGTCCAGGTCCGGGCGCAGCACCAGCGCGGTGCCGTGGCGCTCGGCCGCCGATGTGAGCTGCGGGCCGAGTTGCCGCAAGGCATACACAGCGGTGATGGCGGTGTCGAGGTAGATCTCCACCACATCGAGCTGCGCGACGCGGATGTTCAGCCGCGTGGTGTCGTAGAACTTGGCGTTGGCTTCGATCACGCCGCGCACCAGGGCTTCGAGCGAGGCGCCGATCGTCAGGTTGGCGCTGGAGTTGTAGCCCAGCAGCAGCGTGGCCAGCGGCAGCTCTCGCTCGTCCTTGCCGAGCACCTCGACCACCTGCAGCAGGTAGCGCAGCACACCCGCGCGTACCGCCTCGGTGAGGGCGGGCAAGGCGAGGGCGCCGTCGTAGCGGCCCATGCCGGTGACGATCGCACCGGTGAGGCTGCCGCGCCGACGCTCGAATTCGTTGGGCACGCGCAAGACGGCGGTGGCCGTGCCCAACGGGCCGGTGTACAGGCCGAGGTTGAATCGCTCGCTGAGGTCGCCATCCAGCATCTCGCGATCGATGAGCGCCTGCGGACCGGCGATCGGATCCTGCTCGAAATGGCCCACCATGATCGGCTGGTTGACAAAGCGCAGATCGGTGGCCCGGATGGTGACCTGCAGCCGGCGCTTGGGCCGTGGCGGCACCCGATTACGCAACGATCCCCCCATGAGCCCGCGTTGCAGGGCATCGGCGTCATCGGCTGTGGGTGGGCCGGCGTCGTAGGTGACCGGCGTGGGCTGCTCGATCGCGCGCACGGCGGGCGCTTGTGTGGGCAGTTTGGCGGTCGTGCCCGAAACAAGCAGATCGGTGATCGCCGGAAAGTGCTCCTTGGTGGCCGGCAGATCGCCGTGCTCGGCGGCCATGTAGTAGAAGCTGCCGATGCCGCCTATGCGGCCGGAATCCCAGGTCACGGTGCCATCGCCGCGTGTGGTGCCCACCATTTTGAGCCGGCCGCCGTCGTCGCGCACGCCGCAGGGCGTGTTGGCGGCGGCGCCGAACACGTAGATCGATTTGGCCTCGTAGGCTGCCGGCAGCGAGGGCTTGTCGTGGCCATCGGCTGTCCACAGCCAGCTCGCGGCATCGAGAACCTCCTGCGAGGGTTGGCCGCATCGGCCATTGCCGAACCAGAGATCGCTCACCTTGGCTTTCAGGTCGATCCAGGTCTGGGAATTCTGATAATCGAGCAGCGCGCCGCCATCGTCCTGGCCCTGGAACGTATCCTTGAATCCGGGTTTGGGCAGCAATTGCAGCGCCCCGCGGAAGCCGGCCACGATGTCCAGCACCTCCTGCATGTCGTGCGACACATCCAGGCGCACCAAGGTGCGCAGCGTGTCGCCCTTGCCGAGCAGGTTTTCGACCATCGAATGGGCGCCCTGATGGGGCGTGCCCAGCATCACCAGGCGCGCACCGTCGCGTTTCATCAATTGATCCATCACCGCGCGGCGCTTGTGGATCGTGGCGCGTACCACCAGCCCGCCCATGCTGTGCGCCAGCAGGCGGATCGGTTGCTGCGTTTCCTTCAGCAAGCGATCGAGCAGGGCGCCGAAGCGTTCGGCCAGCACGTCCACCGGCTGCCGCCAATCGTAGGCGAATCGTTCGACGCGGTGGCTGCGAGACAAGTCTTCACACAGCTTGCCGTAGAACATGGCAAACAGCTCGTCGGCCTCCACCTCGGGCTGCCCGAAACTGATCTTCCGCAGGCCCCCGGAGGCGATGTCCACCGGATCGAACCACACCCTGTCGTCGGCGCCGCGTTTCAGGTGCGAGCCCATCACGCCGGGCAGCACCACCACCACCGGGCGGTCGATCGCCTCTACATCGCGCGCCGAGGCCGCCTGCAGCGCGGCGGCAAACTCCGAAGGATCGGGCAGCGCGCGGAAGGCATCGAGCCGGGCCGGCTCGGGCCGCACCAGCCAGTCGCGCAGGGCTGCGCGCGTATCCTGGTTGGTGAAGTACCGGAAATGCGATACATCCGCACCCCGATCGAAGAGCACCTTCGCACCAGCCGTCGGCGCGATGCCGGCAAGCATCGCGGCGGTATCGACCACGAGGTCGTTATCGGTGTTGTCGAAGAAGATGAAGTCGGTGAGCATCACCCCCAGGCGCTTGAGCAGATTACCGCCTTCGATATCGCCGGCGATCACCGCCATCTGCACGCCTTCGCGCACCGGCGCATCGCGCAGCAGGCGGGCCATCGGTGAATCGGGCAGCATCGCTTCGATGCCTGGCACCAGATGCGGATTGGTGCGGTTTTTTGCGATCTCGATCACCACCCGCTTGAAGGCTGAGTAGATCGGATTGCCAAAGAAAAACGGCACCTGGCCGATCAGCGTGAGCAAGCCGGAAAGAAACAGATCGAAGTTGGCGCTAGCCAGCTTGGTGCCGTTGGCCGGGCTGGCCACCCGAACGTACCTTTGCACCGTGATCTGGCGCTCGCGCAGCAGTTGGCAAAGCTTTTGCAGATCGGCGCGCTGGCCCTTGTGGGCGGTTTCCAGTTCGCCGATCACCCGCCTGGCTTCGGCCGGATCGGCATCGCCGGTGCCCTCGAACGCATACGCGTAGCCGTCGATCAGCTTGTCGAAATCGCCCAGGCAGAGCAGGTCGGCCACCAGGCCGCCCCGGGAGTGCGAGACCAGGCTGATGTGCGCGCCCTTGGGCAGCGATGCGGCCAGATGCAGCGCGTTCTCGATCGGGCTTTTCGACAAGGTTCGGTGCTCGAAGGCAAAGATGCCACCGCTGAACTGGCGCTCGAGCGCGCCCCACAGATCAGAATCGCCACTGCGCAATTCACCAAAGCTGCCCAGCGAACTCGAGCCCGTGCCGTGCACGAAGATCAGCATCGGCAGGGCCTTCAGTTCGGCTTGCGTGCCGGCCACCAACGCCGGTGGTTGCAGATCGTCGGCCTGGCCCGTGGCGCCATGCCAGCGGTAGAGCCCCGGCTCGCGTTTCAGGCGCGATTCGATCGCCGCCATCAGCGCCTTGGTTCCCACCCAGGAGACACCGATTTGCGCGGCATCGGCGATGCCGTCCGCCTTGAGCAGTTTCAGCGCTTCGGCTAGGATGCCGTCGCCCTGGGGCTGGGTGACGAGGGTGAAGACCTTGCTGATGAGGCCACCGGCCGCAGCACTCAAGAACCCGCGCGGCACCGAGCCGTCGGCGCGCAGCTTCTCGAGCAGGATCTCGCCACCCGGCCCCACCAGCTCGGGATGGGTTTGCCGCAGGGTGTCGCGCAGTCGGGCGGCACTGCTGATGAAGGTGCTGCCATCGGTGAGTTCGAGCACCACGATCTCGTCGGCCGCGGCCGTGTGCGATCGTGTGGCCGCACCATCGACCGTGCCGCGAGCGGTGGCCGCCACATCGAAGCTGGATTTCGGCTTCAGGTAGCCGGGGGGCAGGAATTCGTCGTCGCCCTGGTCAACCGATCGCGCGGCGGGTTTGAGCCACGACGGCAGCGACGGCACGCTTTCGCGCCCCTGGATCGTCAATGTGATGACGGGCTCGGCCATGGTTTGTCTCCGTGTTCTACGCGTTCAGGTGAATATCTTGCGCTGCCGGGCGGCTGCGCTGCCCACGATCCGAGGGCTTTGCGGGTAGCTCGCCGAGGGCAGGAACACCGGGTTGATGGCGGCATGCCAATCGGCATACGTGGCTCCTGCGGGCATCGTCTTCAGTGCCTTCAAGGCGTAGTAGGTGAAGGCGCCGTTCGCCCGGCCCTTGATGCGGGCGTCGTAGCTGAAGTTGTTCGGCCCCTCCTGGCAACCCGAGAGCAGCAAGTCACCCGAGCGTCGCGACAGCGCTTTCGAAAACGCCGATGCACCGGACGCTGCCGGTGCCGTGGCCACAGGCGCGCCGCTCGCGCTACGCGGCAGTTGGTGCGCCGGCAACCAGTTGCCCATGGGCATGAAGCGCGTGCGCGGCACATCGTCGGCATCGGGGTCGGCCGCTGCGGCCCGTGTGACCGTGCCCGAGTGGCAACTGTCTGAAATGAGCACCAGCCGCACACCGACCGCGCGCGACGCGAAGATCTCGTGGATCTCGTCGTCCAGCAGCGCGGCGCCGCCGGTCTGCAGGTCGTAAGGGCACAGCCCTTCGTCGAGACCATCGACTTCGTCGCCGTTCATGTCGGGCACGTAGGTGCCATGGCCGGAGAAGGTGATGACCACGGTGTCGCTCTTCTTCGCCCCGCCGACGATGGTGCGAAACGCCCGGCTCATCGCGGCCTTGGTGGCCTTCGAATCGATCAGCTGGGTGACTGCGAAGCCCCGTGCCTCCAGTACGCGCGCCCAGTCTTCGGCGTCGTTGACGCAGCCGCGCAGATCCATGTGCGTGCCGGGGTAGTTGTTGACGCCGATGCACAGGGCGGTCTTGGCCATGATCGTTTCCTTGGGGCGTGACATGCCGACCCGGATTGCGATGCTATTCCTTCGGTGCGCGGGGCACATCACTCAAACGAGGGATTGCCTGGCCACGACCGAAGGCTCGC
>JANMAS010000428.1:0-3267 GCA_031359975.1 Burkholderiales bacterium | reverse complement strand
CTCGGCGCAGCCACAACCCGAGCAGCGCCAGCAGGATCATCAGCGAGCCCAGACCCACCATGACGCGAAAAGTCCAGAATACGATGGTCGAGTTCGGGCGATCGGCGCGAGGAAACTCCTTCAGCGCCGGGATTTTCCCGTCCCAGCTGTGCGTCAGCAGCAGACTGCCGGCGCGCGGAATCTCGACCTTCCAACGCGTCGTTTCGGCCTGCATGTCGGGCCAGCCGAAGAGGATCAATGGCACGCCTTCGCCCGGGTGGTTGTCCCAATGGCCCTCGATCGCCGCCAGCTTGGCCGGCTGGTGTTCGAGCGTATTCAGGCCATGCGCGTCGCCGACCAGCGCCTGCAGCGGCGCCACGGCCAGCAGCATCCACAGCGCCATCGACAGCATCACCCGCACCGGTTCGTGGCTGCGGCCGCGCAGCAGGTGCCATGCCGCGCTGCCGCCGACGACGAGCGCGGTGGCGATGAATGCGGCCAGCACCATGTGCGTCAACCGGTACGGGAACGACGGGTTGAAGATGACGGCCAACCAGTCGACCGGTACGACGCGGCCATCGATGATCGCGTGACCCTGCGGCGTGTGCATCCAGCTGTTGGACGCCAGGATCCAGGTCGACGAGATGAGCGTGCCAATGGCCACGGCGACGGTCGATAGAAAATGCAGCCCGGGGCCAACACGCTGCATCCCGAACAGCATCACGCCCAGGAAGCCGGCTTCAAGGAAGAATGCCGTCAGCACTTCATAGGCCAGCAGCGGGCCGGTGATGCCACCGGCGAAGCGCGAGAACTCGCTCCAGTTGGTACCGAACTGGTAGGCCATCACCACGCCAGAGACCACCCCCATTCCGAAGGCCACTGCGAACACTTTCGACCAGAAGTGGTACAGGTCCATGTAGACCTGCCGCCCCGTACGCAGCCACAGCCCCTCGAGCACGGCCAGGTAGCTCGCCAGGCCGATCGTCATTCCGGGAAAGATGATGTGAAACGAGATCGTGAAGCCGAACTGAATGCGTGCGAGGAGCAGAGCGTCCATTGGGGTGCGTCTCAGTGCAGCTTGACGTGGGGTTCGGTGCGGCGGGTGATCAGCCGCGCCAGCGTGTCGAGCCCCACCTTGGCGAAGCCGTGCAGGGCGACCTCGTGCATCTTGTAGAGCGACAGGTACATGACACGCGCCATGAAGCCTTCGATCATCAGGCTGCCGCCGATCAGGCCACCCATCATGTTGCCAACCGTGCTGAACTCCCCCAGCGATACCAGCGACCCGAAGTCGCGGTAGCGATAGGGCGGCAGCGGACTGCCGGCAAGCCGGCGCTGCACCTGCTTGACCATCAGCACGGCCTGCTGGTGCGCCGCCTGGGCACGCGGCGGCACGAATCCGCCCTTGCCGTGGTCGGCCTCAGGCCAAGGACAGGCGGCGCAGTCACCGATCGCAAACACATGGTCGTCAAGCGTGGTCTGCAGCGTTGGCCGCACGACGAGCTGGTTGATCCGGTTTGTCTCCAGGCCGTCCAGATCACGCAGAAACTCGGCCGCCTTCACGCCGGCGGCCCAAACCACCAGCTCGGCTGCGATGCGGCGGCCATCGCTGAAGCGCACGCCGTGCGGCAGCACTTCAGCGACCTTCGCGCCGGTATGCACCTTCACGCCAAGCCCTTCGAGCATTTGCCGCGCCGCGGTGGATATCCGCTCGGGCAGGCCTGGCAGCACGCGCTCAGCGGCCTCGATAAGGTGCAGCTGCAGGTCCTGCTCGGGGTCGATGCGGTCCAGCCCGTAGGCGACCAGCTCGCGCGTCGTGCGGTGCAACTCGGCCGAAAGTTCGACCCCGGTGGCACCCGCGCCGATGATCGCGACCTGGAGCTGGTGCGGCGCCAGCGGTTCATGCTGCGCATTCGCGCGGATCAGCGAACTGACCATGCGGCGGTGAAAGCGCCGTGCGTCGGCTGTGGTTTCGAGCTTCAGTGCGTGTTCTTCAACACCCGGTGTGCCGAAGTCGTTGCTCTGGCTGCCCACGGCGATCACCAGCGTGTCGTAGCCGAAGCTGCGCGCCGGAGTGACCTGCACGCCATCCTCGTCGACGAAGGGCGCGACATGTACCAGGCGGCTTGCGCGGTCGATCCCGGTCATCCGGCCGACACGAAAGCGGAAGCCGTGCCAGTGCGCCTGGGCGCGGTACGAGACTTCATGCAGGCCGATGTCCATGCTGCCGGCGGCAATCTCGTGCAGCTTGGGCTTCCACACATGCGACCGGGCCTGGTCGATCAGTGTGACGGCGGCGCGGCCGCGCCGGCCGAGCTTCTTGCCCAGCGCGGTGGCGAGCTCCAGACCGCCGGCACCGCCCCCGACGATGACCACGCGGTGCAGCGCCTCCTGCGTCACGGCAGAGGTCAAGCCGTCGGCTGATTTTGTGGGCATGAGCATGGACGACTCGGGCGCAGTCTCAGCGATGTTGGAACGCGGCCTTTCGTTTCGCGAGGAAGGCGGCCATGCCCTCCTGCTGATCCGCGGTGCCGAACAACGAATGGAACAGGCGTCGTTCAAACCGCACGCCCTCGCCCAGTGGCGCTTCGAACGCGCGGTTCACCGCTTCCTTGGCCATCATCACGCTCGGCAGGCTGAGTCCGCAGATCGTGGCAGCAGCGCTCAGCGCCTCAGCCATCAATCGGTCGGCCGGCACCACGCGCGACACCAAGCCCGCGCGCTCGGCCTCGGCCGCGTCCATCATGCGGCTGGTCAACACCATGTCCATCGCCTTGGACTTGCCCACCGCCCTGGGCAGGCGCTGGGTGCCCCCCGCGCCGGGGATGACGCCGAGCTTGATCTCAGGCTGCCCGAACTTGGCAGTGTCTGCGGCGATGATGAAGTCGCACATCATCGCCACCTCGCAGCCGCCGCCCAGCGCAAAGCCACCGACGGCCGCGATCACCGGCTTGCGAATGGTCGTCAGCGTCTCCCAATTGCGCGTGATGTAGCCGGTCTTGTAGACGTGCATGTGGTCGAAGTCGGCCATCGCCGCGATGTCGGCGCCGGCGGCGAAGGCCTTTTCGCTGCCGGTGACGACGATGCAGCCGATGCCGTCGTCGGCATCAAAGGCCTTCAGCGCCGCGCCCAGATCGTCCATCAGTGCGTCGTTCAGCGCGTTGAGCTGCTTCGGTCGGTTGAGCGTGATGATGCCGGTGCGCAAGGCGCCGTCGCCATCCTCGGCCGTGAGGATGTTGTCGTAATTCATGCTTGCCGGTCCGCTCTGACCTTCACATAGCGCCCTGG
>JANMAS010000385.1:0-2949 GCA_031359975.1 Burkholderiales bacterium | reverse complement strand
CCAAAGGTAGGTTCTCAAAGGACCGCAAACTCAAGCCCAAGCGCAACCAGCAATCGCTGTTGTTCCGCCGCAAGCGTTTCTGCCGCTTCACCGTGGCCGGTGTCAAACAGATCGACTACAAAGACGTCGACACCCTGCGCGATTTCATCGGCGAGAACGGCAAGATCACGCCCGCTCGCCTCACCGGCACGCGCGCTTTCTATCAGCGCCAGCTGACCACCGCGATCAAGCGCGCGCGCTTCCTCGCGCTGCTGCCCTACACCGATCAGCACCGCGGCTGAGGAGCACCAACATGCAAGTGATTCTTCTGGACAAGGTGGCCAACCTGGGCAACCTCGGCGATATCGTCAGGGTCAAGGATGGCTACGCACGTAATTTCCTGATTCCGACTCGCCGCGCCCGTCGCGCCACCGAGACGGCCATCAAGGAATTCGAAACCCGTCGCGCCGACCTCGAAAAGCTGGCCGGCGACAAGCTCGCTGCCTCGCAGGCTCTGGGCGACAAGCTCGCCGGCAAGGTGGTGCTGATCTCGCAAAAGGCGGGCGTTGACGGCCGCCTCTTCGGCTCGGTCACCAATGCCGATGTGGCTGCCGGCCTGGTCAAGCAGGGCTTCGAAGTGGCCAAGGCGCAAGTGCGCATGCCCAACGGCCCGCTGAAAGTGGTTGGCGAGCACACCGTCAGTGTCTCGCCGCACACCGATGTGGTGGTTGACATCACCGTCAAGGTGGTGGCCGAGGTCGACTGACAAACGACACGCGCGAACCCGTTCGCTGGGAGGGCCGGTCTTCAACGACCGGCCCTTTTTTCATCGCCGAACCACTCATCCACCGGATCTCCACAGAGTTGTCCACGCGCCAATCCGGTGGCACGGCCTAACATGACTTGATGACCGATCGCAGCATGTCTCCCTTGATGGATTCCCCCGCCCCACGCCTGGAGGGCCGCATTGAATCACGCAGCGAGGGCCGCGACGACGAGGTGGCGCGGCTGCGCGTGCCGCCGCATTCGATCGAGGCCGAGCAAAGCGTGCTGGGAGGCTTGTTGCTCGACAACGGCTCCTGGGACAAAGCCGCCGATCTGCTGTCCGAGACCGATTTCTACCGCTTCGAGCACCGCGTGATCTTTGCCGCTGTGCACCAGCTGATCGAGGCCACCAAGCCGGCCGATGTGATCACGGTTTACGAGCAGCTCCAAAGCCACGGCAAGGCCGATGCGTGTGGCGGCATCGCCTACCTCAACGCGCTTGCGCAGAGCGTGCCGAGCGCGGCCAATCTGCGTCGGTATGCGGAGATCGTGCGCGAGCGCGCGATCCTGCGCCGCCTGATCGCCGCCAGCGACGAGATCGCCACCTCGGCGTTCAATCCGCAGGGCAAGGCGGTATCGCAGATCCTCGACGAAGCCGAAAGCAACATCTTCAGGATCGGCGAAGAAGGCTCGCGCACCCGCCAGGGTTTCCAGCCGATGGATCGCCTGGTGGGCGATCTGATCGATCGGGTGAACGAACTGGCCGAGCACGGCGCCCAGGATGTCACCGGCGTACGCACCGGCTTCTTCGAGCTGGACCGCATGACTGCCGGCCTCCAGCCCGGCGATCTGGTGGTGCTCGCTGCCCGCCCGTCGATGGGCAAGACGGCGTTTGCCCTGAACATCGGCGAGCGCGTGGCGGTGCAGGAGGGCCTGCCGGTCGTCGTGTTCTCGATGGAAATGGGCGCCTCGCAGATTGCGTTGCGCCTGGTGGGCTCGCTCGGCCGCATCGATCAGACGCACCTGCGCACCGGCGCGCTGAAGGATGACGAATGGGCGCGCCTGACCGAGGCGGTCGAAAAGCTCGCCAACGTCTCGATGTTCATCGACGAAACGCCGGCGCTCAATGCCTCTGAATTGCGTGCCCGTGCGCGGCGCCAGGCGCGCCAGTGCGGCAAGCTGGGCCTCATCGTGGTCGACTACCTGCAGCTGATGAGCGGCGGCAGCGGCAACGATGAAAATCGCGCCACCGAGCTGGGTGAAATCTCGCGCGGCCTGAAGGCGCTGGCGAAGGAACTCGCCTGCCCGGTGATCGCCTTGTCGCAGCTCAACCGCAGCGTGGAATCGCGCAATGACAAGCGGCCGATGATGAGCGACCTGCGTGAATCCGGCGCCATCGAGCAGGATGCCGACGTGATCATGTTCATCTACCGCGATGATTACTACAACAAGGATACGAAGGAACCCGGCATCGCCGAGATCATCATCGCCAAGCAGCGCAACGGGCCGGTGGGCACCATCAAGCTCAGCTTCCTGAAGCCGCTCACCCGCTTCGACAACCTGGATCCGGGCAGCAGCGGCGGTCACGAATACTGACGAACTGCGTTTCTCTTGGCAAAGCGCGCAATACTGTATATATTTACAGTATGCAGCTCGAACTCACACGCCAAGGCCAGCGTTCCAATCCGGCCCTCGATCGCACGGCGTCGTGTCAGGCGCTTGCCGCGCCACTGGCAACGGGTGCCACCGCTGCCTCAAGGCCGGTGACGATGATCTATGCACCCAGCAAGGGCCGCGGCACGGCGTGGGCCATCGAGCACCGCTTCACCAGCGAGCACCACGAGTCATTCGATGACGGCTGGGGCACGTTGGAGCAAGCGGCGCAGGAAGAGCAATCCGCGCCCGGCACGCAGATCATCGAGCAGACGGTCAAGTCGATCCTGTCGGGCAATGACTCGCCGGACATTCCGTTCGATCTGTCGATCAACCCGTACCGTGGTTGCGAGCATGGCTGCGTCTATTGCTTTGCGCGGCCGACGCACAGTTATCTCAATCTCTCGCCGGGTTTGGATTTCGAGACCAAGATCATCGCCAAGGTCAATGCGGTCGAGCGTCTGCGCGCCACGCTCGCCGCACGCAACTACGAGCCGCTGCCGCTGAACATCGGCTCGGCTACCGACGCGTATCAACCGGTGGAGCGGCGCC
>JANMAS010000353.1:0-5422 GCA_031359975.1 Burkholderiales bacterium | reverse complement strand
GCTTCCCCGCCAAACTTCGCCGACAGCACGGTCGTGATCGCCGCCGTCAGCGTCGTCTTGCCATGGTCCACGTGCCCGATCGTCCCCACGTTCACGTGCGGCTTCGTCCGCTCAAATTTGCCTTTTGCCATTTCAATTCTCTCCAGATAAAAAGAGCATGCCAGTGGCTTTGGTTAAGGTTTCCGGCGAGGTGCTCATCCGGTTGCCACTGGCAGCAACCGGCGCCTCGCTGAAGACCAACTGTGCGAGGCTTACTTGCCCCTGGAAGTAATGATCGCGTCGGCCACGTTCTTGGGAGCCTCGCTGTAATGCTTGAACTCCATCGTGTACGTGGCGCGGCCTTGCGACATCGAACGCAGCGTGGTGGAGTAGCCGAACATCTCCGACAGCGGCACTTCGGCCTTGATGACCTTGCCGCCGCCGGGCATGTCGTCCATGCCCTGCACCATGCCGCGGCGTGACGACAAGTCGCCCATCACCGAACCGGCATAGTCTTCCGGTGTTTCCACTTCCACCGCCATCATCGGCTCCAGGATCACCGGCGAGGCCTTGCGGCAGCCATCCTTGAAGCCCAGGCTGGCAGCCATCTTGAACGCGTTTTCGTTCGAATCCACTTCGTGGTACGAACCAAACGTGAGCGTGACCTTCACGTCCACCACCGGATAGCCCGCGAGCACACCGTTCGGGAGCGACTCGACCACGCCCTTTTGCACCGCGGGGATGAATTCGCGCGGCACCACGCCGCCCTTGATCGCATCGACGAATTCGAAGCCCTTGCCCGATTCCTGCGGCTCGATCTTGAACACGACGTGGCCGTACTGGCCCTTGCCGCCTGACTGGCGCACAAACTTGCCTTCCACATCGCTGATGGCCTTGCGAATCGTTTCGCGATAGGCCACCTGCGGCTTGCCCACGTTGGCTTCCACGCCGAACTCGCGACGCATGCGATCGACGATGATTTCCAGGTGCAGCTCGCCCATGCCGGCGATGATGGTCTGACCGGTTTCTTCATCGGTACGCACGCGGAAGGACGGATCCTCCTGCGCCAGGCGGCCGAGAGCAACGCCCATCTTTTCCTGGTCGCTCTTGGTCTTGGGCTCGACGGCCTGCGAAATCACCGGCTCCGGGAACACCATCTTTTCGAGCGTGATGATGGCATCCGGATCGCACAGCGTTTCGCCCGTGGTCACATCCTTCAGGCCCACGCAGGCGGCGATATCTCCGGCGAGAATTTCCTTGATTTCTTCGCGCTGGTTCGCGTGCATCTGCAGAATACGGCCGATGCGCTCCTTCTTGCCGCGGATCGGGTTGTAGACCGAATCGCCGCTCTTGAGCACACCCGAATACACACGCACGAACGTCAACTGGCCGACGTAAGGATCGGTCATCAGCTTGAATGCCAGCGCGGCGAACTTTTCCTTGTCGTCGTCGTCATGACCGGGGACGGGCGGAATATCGACGGGCGACGGCATGTACTCGATCACCGCATCCAGCATGCGTTGCACGCCCTTGTTCTTGAACGCGGTGCCGCACAACATGGGCTGGATCTCGGTCGCGATGGTGCGCAGGCGGATGCCGTGCCGAATCTCATCCTCGGAAAGCTCGCCGCTTTCGAGGTATTTGTTCATCAGCTCTTCGGTGGCTTCCGCCGCGGCTTCGACCATGTTTTCGCGCCACTTCTTCGCTTCGGCCAACAACTCGGCGGGGATCTCTTCGTAGTTGAACTTCATGCCCTGCGAAGCCTCATCCCAGATGATGGCTTTCATCTTGAGCAGGTCGACCACACCGGTGAAGCTTTCTTCCGCACCGATAGGGATCACCACGGGCACCGGGTTCGCCTTCAGGCGCACCTTCATCTGCTCGTAGACCTTGAAGAAATTCGCGCCGGTGCGGTCCATCTTGTTGACAAACGCCAGGCGCGGCACCTTGTACTTGGTAGCCTGGCGCCACACGGTTTCCGATTGCGGCTGCACGCCGCCCACAGCGCAATACACCATGCAGGCGCCATCGAGCACGCGCATCGAGCGTTCCACCTCGATCGTGAAATCGACGTGACCGGGGGTATCGATGATGTTGATGCGATGCTCGGGATAGGAGAGCTCCATGCCCTTCCAGAAACAGGTGGTCGCAGCCGACGTGATCGTGATGCCACGCTCCTGCTCCTGCTCCATCCAGTCCATCGTGGCCGCGCCGTCGTGCACCTCGCCAATCTTGTGGTTCACACCCGTGTAGAACAGGATGCGTTCCGTGGTGGTGGTTTTGCCGGCATCGATGTGCGCCGAGATACCGATGTTGCGGTAACGCTCGATGGGGGTTTGGCGGGCCATGGTGTAGCTCCAAGACTTTCTGGGACGGATCGACGCTGGCAGCGCGATGTGATGTCCCCAACTAACCAGAAGGGCCGCCTCGGGTTGGTAATAACCCGCAAGGCGGCCAGAACAACGAACGAAAGCTCGACTTAGAAACGGAAGTGCGAGAACGCCTTGTTGGCTTCGGCCATGCGGTGCACTTCGTCGCGTTTCTTCATCGCACCGCCGCGGCCTTCGCTGGCCTCGAGCAATTCGTTGGCCAAGCGAGCCGACATCGACTTCTCACCCCGCTTGCGGGCCGACTCCTTGAGCCAGCGCATCGCCAGCGCCATACGGCGGACAGGGCGAACTTCCACGGGAACCTGGTAGTTCGCTCCGCCGACGCGGCGTGACTTCACTTCGACCATCGGCTTGACGTTGTTCAAGGCCACCATGAAGACTTCGAGCGGGTCTTTGTTGGCCTTGCGCTCGACCTGGTCCAGCGCGCCGTAGATGATGTTTTCGGCGATCGCCTTCTTGCCGGACTCCATGATCACATTCATGAACTTCGACAGATCGATCGATCCGAACTTCGGATCCGGCAGGATCTCGCGTTTGGGGACTTCGCGACGACGTGGCATTTCTCTTCCTTTGGCTTCAGTTGGCGAGGTGCTTTCACACCCGCCGCGGACAACCCATATGGGGCCATCCACTTACTCGGCAAGCCGGGATGACTTGCCGCAAGACGCGTCGATCAGCCGGTGGCCGATCGACGACTTTGTGTGACGCCCGGAGGCTCGCCCCGGGGCCGACGGTGATCAGGCTTTCTTCGGGCGCTTGGCGCCGTACTTCGAACGCGACTGCTTGCGATCCTTGACGCCCTGCAGATCCAGTGAGCCGCGCACGATGTGGTAACGCACGCCCGGGAGATCCTTCACCCGGCCGCCGCGAACCAGCACCACGCTGTGCTCTTGGAGGTTGTGGCCTTCGCCGCCGATGTAGGAGATCACTTCGAAGCCGTTGGTCAGGCGCACCTTCGCAACCTTGCGCAGGGCGGAGTTGGGCTTCTTGGGCGTCGTGGTGTACACGCGGGTGCACACGCCGCGGCGTTGCGGGCAATTTTGCATCGCCGGCGACTTGCTCTTGACGACTTCGACCTCACGGCCGTGGCGCACGAGCTGGTTGATGGTTGGCATGGTTTGACTTGTTCCCGTTTGAAGTCAGATTGGCTGATTCGACAGATGGCCAAGCTTCTCAAACAACCTGCTCAGATCGCCGCCTGGGGCACCGTGAACAGAAATCCAAGGAACTCGCAGCGCCTGCTGTCGTGCGTCTGCAATGCACCTGTAGTGCATCCGCAATGCGCAGCAGCTCTCTGCCGAAAAGCCTTCTAGTATATTCTGAGCCGCAGAGCACCGCAAGAAGGGGCCCAATGTCTGTTCCTTCGACGCCCGCATCGGTGTTGGTCGTGCTCGATACCAACGTGGTGATGGACGGCTGGCTGTTCCACCATCCTGCCTTCAACGTGATCGCGGCGGCCCTGGCGGACGCCCGGGTGCGCTGGATAGCCACACAGGCCATGCGCGACGAACTGAACCACGTGCTCGACCGTGCGGCGTTCAACTCCCGCTGGAGCGTCGATCGCCAGGCCATCGATCGCGCCTGGCATGACCATGCGCACATCGTGATGACCGCAGCGAGTGCGCCGGCACGGTGCCGCTGTTCGGACCCGGACGATCAGAAATTCATCGACCTGGCGCTGGCTCATCGCTGCCAATGGCTGCTCACCCGCGACCGCGCGCTGCTGCGCCTGGCTCGTGCCGCGCGCCCCTACGGCGTGGCCATCGTGCCACCAGAGCGGTTTGCTCTGGCAACCGATCCAGCGTGAGAAAAAAAAGAGGCGGCCGAAGCCGCCTCGATGTTGTCGCCAGCAACCGCCTGAAACCGCCCGTCGCCGGGCGATTCCTTGCGGCGCTGCCGGTCACTCCGCCGCGTCGGCCGCGCTGGCCGCCGCCGTGGCGGCGGTGGCTGCGTCGATGTTGGCCAGCTGCACGGCAGCCAGTTCCTCCGCCTCCTGCAGCGAAATGGCGCGACGCTCGCTTTCGTCCATGTCTTCCTTCGCACGGCGGGCGCCGTGGTAGGCCATGCCGGTACCGGCAGGAATGAGACGACCGACGATGACGTTTTCCTTCAGGCCACGCAGTTCGTCGCGCTTGCCCATGATGGCCGCTTCGGTGAGCACCCGGGTGGTTTCCTGGAAAGAAGCCGCCGAGATGAACGAGTCGGTGGACAAGGACGCCTTGGTGATGCCCAGCAGCACATCGGCGTAGGACGCTGGAATCTTGTCTTCCGACCGCAGCTTGTCGTTGGTATCGAACAGCTCCGAACGCTCGACCTGCTCGCCCATGATGTAGCGCGAATCGCCGGAGTTGGTGATCTGCACACGACGCAGCATCTGGCGAACGATCACCTCGATGTGCTTGTCGTTGATCTTCACACCCTGCAGGCGATACACATCCTGCACCTCATCGACGATGTATCGGGCCAGTTCCTCGACGCCCAGCAGGCGCAGGATGTCCTGCGGATCCGCCGCGCCATCGACGATCAGCTCGCCGCGATTCACCACCTGGCCTTCGTGCACCAGGATGTTCTTTTCCTTGGGCACCAGCTCTTCGTAGACCTTGCCCTCCGGATCGGTGATCTGCAGGCGCACCTTGCCCTTGGTTTCCTTGCCGAAGGAGACCGTGCCGGTCTGCTCGGCCAGGATGCCCTTGTCCTTCGGGCTGCGGGCTTCGAACAGCTCGGCCACCCGCGGCAAGCCGCCGGTGATGTCGCGTGTCTTCTGGCCTTCGACCGGGATACGCGCCAGCACTTCGCCGGGAGCGACATCCTGCCCATCGCGGATCTGCACCAGCGAGCCGATCGGGAACGCGATCGTCACCGAGTGGTCTGTGCCCGGGATCTTCACTTCGTTACCGACCGAATCCAGCAGCTTGACCTGCGGGCGCACCACCTTGGCGGCGCCGCGACGCTTGGGATCGATCACCACCCGCGTGGACAGGCCGGTGACTTCGTCCAGCTGCTTGGCGACCGTGACGCCTTCTTCGACGTTCTCGAACTTCATCCGCCCGGCG
>JANMAS010000352.1:0-2297 GCA_031359975.1 Burkholderiales bacterium | reverse complement strand
CCGGCTGCAGCACGCCATCGATGTACACCTGACCCGAATTGGCGAGGCGCGAACCGGAAACGCCGTTGTACGGGAACGGTGCCGCCGCCTGCGGCGTGGTGTTGGACACGATGCGGATCAGGTTGCCGGTGGAGGTGGTGCCGCTGACATCGATCGTGCGAGCCTCGGTGACCAGCTGGGTGTAGGCCTGCAACGCCGCGATAGGCGCGGCATCCGTGCCACCACCGCCGCCGCAAGCCGCGAGGAACGACGCTGCAGCCACGGCTGCGAGGATAGGTCTGCGATTCATGTGTGCCTCTTTCGGAAGATGTTGTGAACGACCGGGGATCATTCCGACGGTACGCTGCACGGGACGGTTGCAATTGTCGATCCGGCGCGGGCTCGGCGGTCTCCATAGAATTACTCACCTTTTGACTGGCACCCTCACCCGGCGCAGCGCATGATTTCTTCCCCTGAGCAATCTGGAAATGAACCGGCGGTCATCGTGGGTGCGGGCCTTGCCGGCCTCACGGCGGCCTTGCATCTGGCCGATCACCGCCCGGTCATCGTGCTCGCCAAGCGCAGCCTGAACGAAGGCGCCACCGCCTGGGCCCAGGGCGGCATCGTGGGCGTGCTGGGCAGTGACGACAGCATCGAATCACATGTGCAAGACACGCGCGAGGCGGGCGCCGGCCTGGTGGATGAAGAGACGGCCCGCTTCATCGCGCGCCAGAGTGCCCGGGCGATCGAATGGCTGATGGCCCAGGGCGTGGCGTTTTCTGCCGATCCCGATGGTCCGCTGGGCTTGCACCTCACCCGCGAAGGCGGGCACGCGGTGCGCCGCATCGCGCATGCCGCCGATGCCACCGGCAAGGCCATCCACGATGCGCTGCTCGCCAAGGCGCGTGCGCATCCCAACATCAGCCTGCGCGAGCGCTGGATGGCGGTGGATCTGATCACCTCGCGCCATCTGCAGCGCGAAGAGCAGCCGCGCTGTTACGGCATCTATGCGCTCGACA
The DNA here is from genome assembly GCA_031359975.1 of Burkholderiales bacterium. Lineage (GTDB taxonomy): Bacteria > Pseudomonadota > Gammaproteobacteria > Burkholderiales > Burkholderiaceae_C > JANMAS01. The sequence continues at coordinate 1,299 of JANMAS010000352.1, read as the reverse complement.
TGGATGCCGGCCGGGTGGAAGCGCTCTCGGCCAGCGCGGTGGTGCTGGCCACCGGTGGCGCCGGCAAGGTGTATCGCTACACCACCAACCCGGACACCTCCACCGGCGACGGCATCGCGATGGCCTGGCGCGCCGGCTGCCGGGTGGGCAACATGGAGTTCATCCAGTTTCATCCCACCTGCCTGTACCACCCGCAGGAGCGCAGTTTCCTGATCAGCGAAGCCTTGCGCGGCGAGGGCGGCTTGCTGCAGCTGCCCGATGGCACCCGCTTCATGCCGGCTCATGACGAACGCGCCGAACTGGCGCCGCGCGACATCGTGGCGCGGGCCATCGATTTCGAGATGAAGCGCCATGGCCTGGACAACGTCTGGCTCGATGCCACGCATCTGGGCGAGGCGTTCCTGAAGGAGCACTTCCCCACCATCCACGCGCGTTGCCTGTCGCTGGGTATCGACATCGCTCGCCAGCGCATCCCGGTGGTACCGGCGGCGCACTACACCTGCGGCGGCGTGGCCACCGATCTGGATGGGCGTACCGATCTGCCGAGCCTGTACGCGGTGGGCGAAACCACCTACACCGGCCTGCACGGCGCCAACCGGCTGGCCAGCAACTCGCTGCTCGAGTGCGTGGTGGTGGGCCGCACCTGTTCCGAGGCGATCCTCACGCAGGTCGAGCGCGCGGCCGTCGATCTGCCGGCTTGGGACGAAAGCCAGGTGGAAGATGCCGACGAGCAGGTGGTGATCGCGCACAACTGGGATGAGCTGCGCTTGCTGATGTGGAACTACGTGGGCATCGTGCGCACCACGCGGCGGCTCGAACGTGCCCTGCATCGCATCGAGTTTCTCGACGCCGAGATCGAGGATTACTACGCCAACTTCCGCGTCAACCGCGATCTGCTGGAGCTGCGCAATCTGGTCGTCTGCGCCAAGCTCATCGTGCGCTCGGCGCTGATGCGGCACGAAAGCCGCGGCCTGCACTACAGCCGCGATTTCCCGCAGACGCTGCCGGTGAGCTTCCCTACCGTGCTCACTCGGCCCGCCAAGAGCGCGCGCCGCTGACGCCGTTCAGGCAGTTTCAGGCGGCACTGGTCGCTTCGCCCGCCTGCGATCGATCGTCGAGAAAGGTATGCAGCGCGGTGAGGAGTGCGGTCTCCTGCGATCGCAGGGCCTGCGTGGAGCTGCTCATCTGGTCGACAAATGCGGCGTTCTGCTGCATCGTTGAATCGATCTCCTGAAGAGACAGGTTGATGCGCTGCAGACGCGGCTGATCGGCTTGCGCGGCGCGTGTGGCTTCGGTCAT
>JANMAS010000335.1:0-3772 GCA_031359975.1 Burkholderiales bacterium | reverse complement strand
CGCATCGAAGCCGAAGGCCGCCTTCACCTCATCGGATTCGAACCAGCCGCCGAGAAAATCGGAGGCGCTTTCGGTGAACAGATCGAGCAGGTCGCGGCGCTGCTCCAGGCTCAGCCGGCCGAGCAGCTTGCCCTGGCGCAGCGCACGCGGGCCGGAGGCCAGCAGGGCGCCGAAATCGGGCGGCGATTGCAGCGCCAGATCGCGCAGCAGATCGGCGATGCCGTCGAGCATCTCGTAGTAGGCCGGCAGGCGCTTGGCATCCTTGGCCGAGAACTTCGCCACTTCGGTTTGCGTGCGTTCGAGGCCGCCACCCATCTTCAGATAGCTGTGATCATCGATCGGAAGAAAGTTGGAGATCGGGCGTTCGAGGATCTGCAGGCCGCGGGCGTGCAACTGCATGTCGTCGATGATGCTCGGCGCGAGCAGGCTCACCGTATAGCTGGCCACCGAGTTGCGAAAGCCGGGATGAAATTCTTCGGTGACGGCCGCACCGCCCACCACGCCGCGGCGCTCGATCACCGTGACGTCGAATCCGCTGCGTGCCAGGTAAAAAGCGCAGACGAGGCCGTTGTGACCGCCGCCGATGATGGCGACGCGTTGTTTCGATGTGCTCATGCGCTTGTTATATCTCACACCACCGTGAGCCGATCCTGCGCCGGCGTGGGCGAGCGGGTGGCGCGCTCGGCGAGCCATGCACCGACGATGCCCGCCGCCAGCAGGCCCACGGCGAGGCCGCGCAGGCCGAAGTTGTCGAAGGCCCACCCACCCGTAGCCGGGCCCACCGCGGTGCCGGCGGTGTAGGCGGTGACGAGCAACGACATGGCGCGAATCAGATCGCTGCCGCGCAGGCGATGACCAAGCTCGATCACCACCAGCGTGTACACCGAGCCGCCCACGCCGGCGAGCACAAAGCCCACCAGCCACAGCACGCGCGCGGGCTCGTTGGCCATCACCACCAGCAAGGTGGTGGTGGCCATCACCAGCGCCCAGGCGATGAGTGTGGTGCGGCGCATGCCAAATCGATCGGCCACCAGGCCGGCGGGTGCCTGCACCAAGGCGCTGCCGGCGCCGATCACCGCGCCCAGCCACGCTGCTGACGACACATCGAATCCCAGGCGCATCGAGATCGGCGGCAGCATCGCCGAAATACCCGCTTCCAGCAGGCCGCTGACCACCGCCATCGCCGCCAGCGGCACCGCGACCGCGCGCCACGGCCTCGACGCTTCGCCGCTCTCAACGGCGTTGTGCATCGCCGGGGCCACCTGCCTCAGCAAGGGCAGGCTGCCCAGCAGGGCCACACCCATCATGGCGGTGGCCAGGTGCGCCGGATGCAGGGCCAGCGCGTGAGCCACCGGCAGCAGGGCCGGGCCGGTCACCATGCCGATGCCCACCGATGTTTCGAACAAGCCGACAAAAAAACCGCGACGCTCGCTCGGCGCCGCCTCGGTGAGCCAGGATTCACCCGCTACCCAAACAAAGCCACCAGAGATGCCGAGCGTGGCGGCGCCGAGCAACCACAGCGGGTAGGTGGCGTGCCACGCCATGCTGGCGATGGCGAGCATCGCGGCGGCGGTGAACACCACAAACGTGCGCGCGTATCCGAGCCACGTCACCATGCGGTGCGACACCAGGCTTGCCGCGCAGATCCCCATCCACATCGCCGAGGCCACGATGCCCACCTGCAGCGCGGTGAAGCCGCGTGTGGTGAGGTCGAGCGCCAGGTTCGTCATGGCGAGAAACTCGGCGCCGACGAAAAACACGTAGACCACCGGGATCACCCACATCACCAGCCGGGTGTCGGCTCGGGCCATTGCGGGTGTCATGCGCGGCTCCGGGGCGACCGAGGCAAACGCTTCGGCTTGGTCGCGGGCGCGGTTGACGGCGCCGGCATGTCGTTGGCCATCGCCAGCATGCGCTGGACGACGCGGGCGCGGCGCGCCGGCGCAACGAGCGACAAGCCCAGCGTCTCCATCCAGAACAGGCCCTCCACCGCCAGCGACAGGATGGCCGCCAGATCGGGATCGCCGCTGCGTTCGACCACCTTCTGGTGGCGCGCGAAATAGGCGCGCCACGGCGCGTTCAGATCCTTGGCGGTGGTGGCGGCGCTGAGCAGGCCGGCGCACAGGCGGGAGGTGTCTTCGTCCGGCTCGCTGCCCGAAGCGATGTAGGCCATCAATTCCACCCGCGCCGAGCCATCGTCGCCATGCGCGAGCCGCTTCTCGGCCAGGCATTCGTGCCAGCGCTGGAGATCGTGCTCCACCAGGGCCTGCAGCAGCAGATCCTTGGTGGGGAAGTGGTAGGTGATGCCGCCGCGGGTGATGCCGCTGCGGCGCACCAGCTCGTCATAGGTGAGATTGGCGGCGCCGATCTCCTTGACGATGGCTTCGGCGGCGGCGATCACGATGTGGCGGGCATGAGCGGGGCGGGGCATGGCGGGTCTCGTTACTGTGCAGAACGTTCTGTATAGTAATTGAAGTTGTCACAGTTGCATTCCGTCGGCGTTGGCCCTGTGCACGGCATATGGAAAACCCAGCAAGGGGCGTCAAACGCCCAACGAGATTGGCAAACGCTTGTCGCTGCCGGTCGGCGAGGGGCATGCCTGGGCGTAGGAACGGCTGTGCTGGTTAGCGCGGGCATGAGCCTGCCCGGCCGCCCGAAAGGCTCAAGCACCGCAGTGCGAAGCACGGAGGTTGCCCTATGAGCTCGCCGCCCTCGGTGAACTGAAGCGGTCCCTGCTGCACCAGGCCTTTAGCGGCGGCCTGCCTGCCCAGAACGATCCGCCTGGCACAACTTGCCTTTGTGTACACAGTGATTAACAATCCAGCTTCAGGGCTTGTCGCCCACTGCCTGGAGCACGCCATGGAAACCAAGTCTGTCGGCATCCGCGAGTTCCGCGCCGGCCTGGCCGAGTTCATCGACAACAAGCAGCCTGTTGCGGTCACGCGGCACGGCCAAACCGTGGGCTATTTCATCCCCACCGCCCGCCCCGCCCAGGCCGATCTGCAGGCGCTGCGTGATGCTGCTGACAAGCTGGAATCCATCATGTCGCTGACCGAGGACGATGTCGAAGCCGCTGTTCGAGACTTCGATGCCCTGCGCAAAAGCGCAGCAGCACGCCGACGCGCACAGACGTGACACCGCGCACCATCGTCCTTGACGCGAATGTGCTGATGCGCGCCGTGCTCGGCCGCAGGGTGGCCCGGATGCTCGAAGACTTCGCACCGCAGGTGACTTTCTTGGCGCCGGATGTCGCGTTTGACGACGTGCGCGAGCACCTGGCCGCTGTGCTGACCAAGCGTGGTGAACTGCGCGCGCTGCAAGCGTCGCTTGACAAGCTGACGGCGCTGCAAATGGCGGTGCAGGTCGTGGATCAAGCCGAGTACGAGGAAATGAAGCCGGCGGCACTGGCGCGCGTCGGCCCGCGAGACCCCGATGACTGGCCCATCCTGGCCTGCGCCCTGCTGCTGAACTGCCCCATCTGGACCGAGGACCGGGACTTCTTCGGCACCGGCGTCGCCACTTGGACGACAGCCCTGGTCGAGCTGTACTTCACCGAACCAGACCCGGGATCGGCGGAACACTGATCGGCTCTGTAAGCTCGTAGAGCCGATGGAAATAGGGAAACGAAGGTGAAAAGCGCTCTCGACTTCGCCTTGCTTGACGACCTCGCGCTGGCTTGGGAACGGCGCGGCGCCGCGATTCTCAAACACCTGGGCCAGGTTGACGTTCATCGCTTGGGTCCGCTGGTCGAGTTGTGCATACTCGATCGCAT
>JANMAS010000327.1:0-5698 GCA_031359975.1 Burkholderiales bacterium | reverse complement strand
TTCGCTTCGCTCTCTGCGTTCAGACAAGGGGCGACAAGTCAGATCACGTGGCGCGCTGCGCGCGCGGTCCGCAAGCCCTGTGCTTCTCGGCGCCTCTACGGGGGCCCCGGGGATTCATTGATCGGATTGACGCGGGCGCCTCGCGCTGCGCGCCTTGGCGCTGGTACGCGTTGCCCCATTTGCCTTTGTCTTGCCACTGCGAGGCGCAGCGAGCCGTGGCGCTTTAGGGGCCCCGTAGAGGCGCCGAGAAGCGCAGGGGCTGGAAGGTTGCCCCGCGTAGCGGGGTCGGCGAGCACCTGTTTGAGCTCCGTTTGGCGCGCAGCGCCACTCGCGAAGCGGGGGTTCGCTCACTTCGCACAGCGAAGTTATGCGAACACCAAAAGGGCGAGTTGCGCAGCCGCCTTCCAGCTCCGAGCATCGCAGGGCACCCGCGCAGCGGGCGCCGGCCCGGGGTGTGCTTTCTTTGGTTACTTTCTTTGCACAAGCAAAGAAAGTAACTCGGCCGCCGGGCCGAGACCCGGCTTGCGTGCCCAGCCGCGAGGTCGATAAAACGGCACCACCCCCCTGCCAGCAGCAAAACCAACTCACCGGAAATCCCGACTGCGAACGGCAAGCCCATCCAACAACCCGGAGTGATCCACCAGCCGCCGAGCGATCAAATGCCTCACCTCCCCTTGGCACTGCCAGATCCCATACACCGTGAGCAAACGGGAGGCCAGCAGCGCCTGCCGCTGCACCACAGCCACCTGCGGCCAGACGATCACGTTGACCGTGCCGGTGTCGTCTTCGAGCGTCACGAACACCACGCCCTTGGCTGTCTCGGGGCGTTGGCGATGCGTGACCAGCCCGCTCGCCCGCGCGATCTGGCCGGGCCGTGCCTGCAACAGCTCGGCCGCCGTCTGCACCTTGAACGCCAATAACTCGGCCCGCAGCAAAGCCACCGGATGGGCCTTCAACGACAAGCCGCTGCTGCGGTAATCGGCCAGCACATCCTGCGCGATGACCGCGGCCGGCAACGCGGCATCGGCCTCTTGCGTGCGGGTGCTGCGCAGCATCGCGGTGGCGCGTGTATCCACACCCGCCACCTGCCACGCCGCCTGGTGCCGATGCCCGGCAAGTGACGACAAGGCATCGCCTTGCGCCAGCAGCTCTATCGCCTGCGCATCGAGCCGGGCTCGGCGCGACAGATCTTCGACGCCGGCAAAGGGCCCGTCAGCGCGCGCCGCGACGATGCGCAGCGCTGCGTCTTCGCGCAAGCCCGAGAGCCGATTGAAGCCCAGCCGCACCGGCCACAAGGGCGCCAGCACCTCGCCCGACGACGTGTGGTGCGCAGCATGCAAGGCCGCTGCATCCGGCTCGAGCACCGAATCCCACTGGCTCAGCCACACATCCACCGGCCGCACCACCACCCCGTGCGAACGCGCGTCGCGCACCAGTTGTGCCGGCGCATAAAACCCCATCGGCTGACTGTTGAGCAAGCCGGCCAGGAACGCGTCGGCATGGTGACGCTTGAGCCAGGCGCTGGCGTAGACCAGCAGCGCAAAACTGGCTGCATGGCTCTCCGGAAAACCGTATTCACCAAAGCCTTCGATCTGCTTGAAGATGCGCTCGGCATAGTCGGGCTGATAGCCTTTTTGCACCATGCGGCCCACCAGCCGATCGTAGAAAGGGCCGAGCCCGCCCTTGCGCTTCCAGGCGGCCATCGCGCGGCGCAGGCTATCGGCCTCGCCCGGCGTGAAATCGGCGGCCAGGATGGCAAGTTGCATCACCTGCTCCTGGAAGATCGGCACACCCAGCGTGCGCTCCAGCGCCTGGCGCACTTCGTCGCTGGGGTAGTCCACCGGCTCTTCGCCGCTGCGGCGGCGCAGGTAGGGATGCACCATGCCGCCCTGGATGGGGCCCGGCCGCACGATCGCCACCTCGATCACCAGATCGTAGAAGTTGCGCGGCTTCAGGCGCGGCAGCATGCTCATCTGCGCACGGCTTTCCACCTGGAAGGTGCCCACGCTGTCGCCGCGCGACAGCATCCGGTAGACCTGCTCATCGTCTTGCGGCACATCCTGCATCTCGAACGGCATGCCATCGCGCGATGCGGGCATCGAGCCGTCGGCCGGCGCCATCGCAGGGCGGCCGAGCTTGCTGCCCACCATCGCCAGCGATCGCCGCAAGGCGCTCAGCATGCCGAGCGCGAGCATGTCCACCTTGAGCAGCTTGAGGGAATCGAGATCGTCTTTATCCCACTGGATCACGGTGCGATCGGCCATCGTGGCGTTTTCCACCGGCACCAGATCGGCGACGTTTTCGCGCGCGATCACGAAGCCGCCGGGATGCTGCGAGAGGTGGCGCGGAAAGCCGATCAGCTGCTGCGTGAGATCCACCCACAGCCGGCTCATCGGCGCCTCGGGATCGAAGCCGTTTTCGCGCAGGCGCTCGGGCGCGATGCCACGGCCGTCGAACCAATGCTGCGAGCGCGACACCGCCTCGATGCGATCGAGATCGATGCCCAGCGCGCGGCCCGCATCGCGCAGCGCCGAGCGCGGGCGATAGCTGATGACCACCGCGGCCAGCGCGGCACGATGGCGGCCGTATTTGCGGTACAGGTACTGGATCACCTCCTCGCGGCGCTGGTGCTCGAAATCGATGTCGATATCGGGCGGCTCGTTGCGCTCGGCGCTGACGAAGCGCTCGAACAGCACCGTCATCTGATCCGGGTTGACCTCGGTGACCTGCAGGTATAACAGACCGCCGAGTTGGCCGCGCTGCCCCGCCCCTGGCACAGGATGCCCTTCGCACGCGCCCACTGCACCACATCGGCCACGGTGAGGAAATAAGGCTCGTAGCGCAACTGCCCGATCAAGGCCAGCTCATGTTCGATCAGATCGCGCACCTTCTGCGGCACACCAAGGGCCAGGTGCGCATACCGCTTGTGCGCGCCGCGCTCGGTGAGCTCACGCAGCCAGCTCGCCGGCGTGTGGCCCTCGGGCACGATCTCGCGCGGGTACTCGTATTGCAGCTCGTCGAGAGAAAAGCGGCAACGCGCCGCGATCTCGACACTCTCCGCCAGCCATTGCGGCCGGTACAGCGCGGCCAGCCGCTGGCGCGAGCGCAAGTGCGCCTCGGCGTTGCCGGCAAGCTCGAAACCGCAGTCGGCGATCGGCCGCTTGAGCCGCGTGGCGGTGACCACATCGAGCAGCGGCTTGCGCGAACGCGCATGCATCAGCACATCGCCCGCCGCCACGACCGCCATGCCCGTGATGGCCGCCACCTGTTCGACAATCGCCAGCGCGTGCGCATCGTGCGGCCGATGCTGCAACTCGATCGCCAGGTAAGCGCGATCACCGAGCCAATGCCGCAGCCACAAGGCCTGCGCGCACAGCGACTCCGGCGTCTGCCAGGGCTGCGGCACCAGCAGCGCCAGGCAATCGGAAAGGCCGGCAAGCGCCGGCTCGTGAGGGATCGCACCTTCCAGATCCGACGCCAGCGCCAGGTATTGCCCCTTGGGCGCACGCCGACGGCACACCGTGATCCAGCGCGACAGCAAGCCATAACCGCGGCGAGACGTGGCCAGCACCACCAGGCGAAGCGCGTCGCCCTGCGGCAAAGCGATGTGCGGCGAAAGCGAGCCAACCGGGTCATGGGGATCGAGGCCAGCCGCCACGGCATCCCCATCCAGCAGCGGTGGCGCAGGCACCGCCTGCAAGCGCATCTCCGCGCCGATGATCAGCGCAAACGACAGCCGCTTGGCTTCATCATGCGCGCGCACCACGCCAGCCAGCGAACACTCATCGGTGATCGCCAGCGCCGCATAGCCCCGCGCCTGCGCGCGCGCCATCAACTCCTGCGGATGCGATGCGCCGGTCAGGAAGCTGAAATTGCTGCGGCAGTGAAGCTCGGCGTAGGCAGGTAGTACGGGCACGGGGCGGGCTCACGCAGGCGGAAGCGGTCGCCAGCAAAAGGCGAACCTGAAGCCTGATCCGCATCGTCTGCCGACGAGATCGTGGAGGGGTATGCCAACAGCGCATCGAGCGGGCTGCGCACTGCCCCGCCGCCGAGCTTGAGCACATGGGTGTAGATCATCGTGGTGCTGACATCGGCGTGGCCGAGCAACTCCTGCACGGTGCGGATGTCGTAGCCGCCTTGCAGCAGATGGGTGGCGAACGAATGGCGCAGCGTGTGCGGTGTGGCCAGCTTGACGATGCCGGCATGGCCGAGCGCGCGCTTGAAAGCCCGCTGAAACGACTGATCGAACACATGGTGGCGCCGCACCGCGCCAGTGCGCGGATCGGTGGACACCTGGGCCTGCGGGAACACCCAGAACCATGTCCATGACGATGCGGCACGCGGATACTTGCGATCCAGCGCATCCGGCATGTGCACACCCTCGACACCCGCCTCGCGATCGGCCGCCCACAACACACGCGCCCGGGCCATCTGCTCGCGCAACGCAGGCACCAGAGTGGCCGGCAACATCACCATATCCTTGCCGCCCTTGCCCTCGCGCACGATGATCGTCCGGCGCTCGAAATCGACATCCTTCACCCGCAGGCGCAAGGCTTCCATCAGGCGCGTGCCGGTGCCGTACAGATACTGCCCGATCAGCTTGTGCTCACCCTGAAGCAGCGCCAGCAGACGCGCCACTTCCTCGTGCGTCAACACCACCGGCAAGCGCTTCTGACTCCTCGGCCGCCCCACCTCGCTCATCCAGGCCAGATCGACACCAAGCACTTTTTCATACAGGAACAACAAAGCGGAGAGCGCCTGCTTGTGGGTGGACGCCGACACCCGCCGCTCATTGGCCAGCCAGGACAAGAAGCCTTCTACCTCGGCCTGCCCCATCTCCGACGGATGACGCAGCTCATGGAAGCGCACAAACGCCAGCACCCAGTGGACGTAGGCCTGCTCCGTCCGTATGCTGTAGTGCAGATACCGAATGCGCTCCCGCACCTGATCCAGCAGGCGCGGCGCCTGCAAAGGCGGCATCGAAACGTTGCGGCTTTTCACGCTCCGATAGTACTGGATAAATACACAGTCTTCAATGCCCATATCCAGCACACAGGCCGCTCCCGCGTCCTCCCCCGCATCCGGGTTACAGCGCACCGTAGGGCGTTACGGTGCGGGGGTGCTCCCCATATCACGTTAGGCTTCACAACCGAAATGGCGTCGGCACTCATCAACGGGCTTCGGTCGTTCACCAATCCGCGAGACGAGCGCCAGCTCAGATTGCTTGATTCGAGTGTTTCATCCTGTGAGGCGGTCCGGCTTTCTGGCGGCGAGCAACGAGCCATGCTGGAAGTCTTCGAACGTTTCCCCGAGGAAGACGGATTCGGTGGGTTCTGGGCCCTACTTCATGTACTTGAGGCAAGCCAAGGATACGAATCAGCACTGGTGCAATCGGTGCTCAGGCAACCAGCTGAGTTCAACGTCTTGATGATTCAAAGACTGTTGAACGCGGGAACCCTTGAAGTCAACGGCGTCCCTCTCATGAATGTCCTGGTCGAAGTATCTCAACATCGTTCGGCGCCACTGCGGGTCAAAGAGGATGTCGCACGCTACATCCGCGAGCGCGAGGCGGGTGCAAGTGAGGCCTAACCCCTCGCTCAACCGGACCCGCTACGGCAAGGCACCTTGGCCCGGCCGCGGGTACCCTGTACATTGTCTGCGGCCGGGCCAAGGTGCCTCGCCTTCGCGGTCCGGTTAG
>JANMAS010000226.1:0-2251 GCA_031359975.1 Burkholderiales bacterium | reverse complement strand
CGGCCAAGCTGGGGTACAAACCCAGGAACCCCGTCAACCCGGCCAGCCTGAGCGCCGAACAACTCGACGAAGTGGAAGTTTTCCTGGCCGCGCTGGATGCGAGCGAAGACGTGCAAAACGTGTTTGCCGCTCTGCAAGGCTGAGCTCAAGAAAGTGATCTCCCATGACCGAAACAAGCGCCACGCCTCCGCCCCCCGCCCCGCTGCCCGACCGGCTCTCAACCGACCCCCGCAGCCCGCATCACGTCGCTGCCGCGTTCGAACACGACGTCGGCATCCGCTTCAACGACAAGGAGCGGTTCGATGTGGGCGAGTACTGCCTCAGCGAAGGCTGGATCAAGGTGCCCGCGGGCAAGGCGATCGATCGCAAGGGCCAACCGCTGCTGATCACGCTCAAGGGCAAGGTGGAAGCGTTCTACCGCTGAGGGGCCAGCGCGGTCTCGCCATCGACCTGCGGCATGACCTGCGAGAAGCAGCCGGCGTGTCGGCGCTGGGCATTCTTCAATGATGGCTCATGATTCGGCAGGGCGCTCACCGCACCCACGGCGCGTCTTCGTCATCGGTGCCACCGGCACCATCGGCCGGGCGACGGTGCGCGCGCTCGTGCACCGAGGTCACGAAGTGGTGTGCGTCGTCCGCCCGCGCGCGGGCCCCGGCGGCACGCTTGCTTCCGGCGACAGCATTCGGCTGCTGGAGGGCGCCACGGTGCGGCTGGGCGACGTCACCGACGCTGCCTCGCTGGCGCGTGACGGCTTTCGGGGCGAGCGCTTCGACGCCCTGGTGTCGTGCCTGGCTTCGCGCACCGGCGCGCCGAAGGATGCTTGGGCCATCGATCACGAGGCGCATGTGATCGCCCTCGAGGCGGCGCGCCACGCGGGCGTCTCCCAGGTGGTGCTGTTGTCCGCCATCTGCGTGCAAAAACCCTTGCTGGCCTTTCAGCAGGCCAAACTGGCGTTCGAAAAGCGGCTCGTCGAGTCGGGCCTCACCTACGCCATCGTGCGGCCGACGGCGTTTTTCAAATCGCTGTCGGGGCAGATCGATCGGGTGAAGCGGGGCAAGCCGTTCCTCGTGTTCGGCGACGGCACATTGACGGCCTGCAAGCCCATCAGCGACGACGATCTCGCCGACTACCTGGCCGATTGCCTCGACGACAAAAGCCGTCACAACCGCGTGCTGCCGATCGGCGGGCCGGGCGAGGCCATCACACCACGACAACAAGGCGAACACCTGTTTGCGCTGCTCGGGCAAACGCCGCGCTTCAAGCAGGTGCCCGTGGCCTTGCTCGACATCATCATCAAGGTGCTGGGCACCACCGGGCGCCTGGTGCCCGCGCTGGCAGCCAAGGCCGAGCTGGCGCGCATCGGGCGCTACTACGCCACCGAATCCATGCTCGTGCTCGACCCCGAATCAGGCCGCTACAACGCAGCCGCCACACCCTCGACGGGTACGCAAACGCTGTTCGACTTCTACGCCGGCCTGGTGAGCGGCGCCATCACCCTCGAGCGCGGCGATCACGCGGTGTTCTGACCGGCTGTGTCATCGAGGCCGGGTTCCAGCGAGAGCCTTTGCATCGTTGATGCAGCCACGTCGCGTAACCACGGCTGGCGCGCCCAGTGGTCGCGGGCGAAGGCCGCGATGCGATCCCGGTAGGTGAGCGACAGCCCGATGCTGTCCAGGCCTTCGAGAAACATCTGCCGATGACGCGGCATCAGCTCGAAAGTGGCCTGCACGCCGCGGCTGCGCAGCAACTGCGCCGTGACGTTGATTTGGATGGCGTTGCCCGACGGATCGTCGGCATCGGCCATCAGCCTGGCGATCGCTTCCGGCGGCAATGTGACGAGCAGCAGCCGGTTGTTCATCGCGTTGGCGTAGAAAATCTCGGCGTAGCTCGACGCGATCACGGCACGAATGCCGAATTGCTGAAGGCCCCACACCGCATGCTCGCGGCTGGAGCCGCAGCCGAAGTTGGAGCCGGCGACCAGGATCGAGGCATCCGCGTAGGCGCTGCGGTTGAGGACGAAGTCGGGCCGCGCGTGACCCTGGGCGTCGAAGCGCAGGTCGTACAGCAGGCCTTCCTTCAGGCCGGACTTGTCGATACCGCGCAGAAACTGCTTGGGCATGATCTGGTCGGTGTCGAGATTGTCGATGCGCAGGGCCGCAGCGCGTCCAGCGATGCTGATGGACTCGCGTCCCGCGATGCTGACGGACTCGCGTCCAGCGATGTCAACGGGCTCGGTCATCGCAAAGTCTCC
>JANMAS010000290.1:0-4714 GCA_031359975.1 Burkholderiales bacterium | reverse complement strand
ATCGTGCAGACCGCCATCGCCGCGCCGCAGTTCAGCACGCTGGTCGAAGCGCTGGTGGCCGCCGATCTCGTCACCACGCTCGAAGGCACAGGCCCGTTCACCGTGTTCGCGCCCACCAACGACGCCTTCGACGCGCTGTTCGTGGAACTGGGCGTGACCAAGGAAGCGCTGTTCGCCGACGTACCGCTGCTCACCAGCGTGCTCACCTACCACGTGGTGGGCGCCCGGGTACTGGCGGCAGACATCGACTTCGACGCGCCGATCACCACGCTCGAATCGCAAACCTTCACCATCGGCTCCGACTTCGTGATCACCGATGCCAGCGCGCGCACGTCCAATATCACCGCGGCGGATACCTTCGCCACGAATGGCGTGATCCATACGGTGGACAAGGTGTTGTTGCCGGTGCTGGATTGATGGCCCTGAGCGGCTGAGGTCGCTTGTGACTTGGATCGCTCGCCATCCGCGGGCGATTCTTTTTTTGGATCAACGCCGCTCGACGATCACCGGCACCAGGCTCAGCGCCGAGCGGATGCGCTCGGCTGCGTCTCTTGCCTGATCGCGCGAGCTGTAGGGGCCGGCCTGCAGACGATGCACCGGCCGCTCATCGAAGATCGCCAGCAGCGGCGCGAGCCAGTCGAGCGTCTGCGTCACCTTGAGTTGAAAGTGCACCGCGCCATCGCGCCGCGCAAACGCGCCGAGCTGCACCCAGAAGCCTTTGGCGGCGGCGGTGTGGGCGGTGGCGATGGGGGCCGAGGCGATCGGCGTCGTCGGCGTGTCCGTCACGGCCACATCCATGGCAGGCAGGGCCGCCGGTGATGGCATCGTGGTCAACGGTGCGGGTGCGGGTGCGGATGCGGGTGCGGGCGCCGGCTCTGGGGCTGGGGCTGGGGCCGTGATGGCCGCCGCGGCAAGCGCCACCGCAGCCTCCTCGTCGCCCGGCCGCATCCAGCTGCCGGTGCGGATCTGCTCGTAGGTGATGCGCTCCACCTCGATCGGCGACACACCGCCCTGCACACCCAGCTTCACCGCCGCCGCATACGACAGATCGATGATGCGTCCGCGCACAAACGGGCCGCGATCATTGATGCGCACGATCACCTCGCGGCCGTTGGCCGGGTTGCGCACGCGGGCATAGCTGGGGATGGTCATCGTCTTGTGCGCGGCCGTCATCGCGTACATGTTGTAGACCTCGCCGCTGGCGGTGCGCCGGCCGTGAAACTTGTTGCCATACCAGGATGCGAGGCCCTTCTCGGTGCGCGGCGCATCGCCCACATCGGGCGAATAACTCTCACCCAGCACCTCATACGGCTTGTTCGGCCCGCCGCTGCGGATGGGCTCGATGCGCGGCAGGGCATCGGGCAGATTGGCCAGATCGGCGGGCGGGTTGGTGCCCGGCCCGTCGCGATCGGGCAGTTGTTTCACACCGCGTTCACCAGGTGATCGATTGACGCTCGGTGCGCTGCCGCAACCCGCCAGCACCAAGCCGCACAACACGGCGCACACCGCAGTGCACAACGGGCCGCACACCGCCAGCGCACCCTGGCTGGCATGGGGGCGACGATCAGTGGTGGCAAGGGCTGCGGCAATGGGCATGGGCAGGCATGGGCGCGGCGGCTGTTAAACGCCAGCGCACCATACCGGAACTCGCGCAGCCGGCCTTCAGACGATCAGCAGCGCGCGAAAGTCGTTCACGTTGGTGAAGGTGGGCCCGGGCACCACCAGGTCGCCCAGCGGCTTGAAGAAGTTGTAGGCGTCGTTGCGCTCGAGGAAGTCGGTCGCCTTCAGGCCCAGGGCTTGCGCACGCGCCAGCGTGTCGGGCGTGACGAGCGCGCCGGCGTTGTCTTCCACGCCATCGATGCCATCGGTATCGGCCGCCAGCACAAACACACCCGGCTCGCCTTGCAAGGCGATCGCGCAGCCCATCAGGAATTCGGTGGCCCGGCCACCCCGCCCGCCCTTGGCGCGCACGGTGACGGTGGTTTCGCCGCCGGAGAGGATCACGCAGGGCTTGGCGAAGGGTTCGCCACGGCGCGCCACCGCGCGTGCCAGCGCCGCATGCACGCGGCCCACGACATGCGATTCGCCTTCGATCTCGTCGCTCAGGATGTGGGCCTCGACGCCGGCTGCGCGCGCCACCGCGGCAGCGGCTTCCAGCGATTGCTGCGGCGTGGCGATCATGTGCACCGCGTGGCCGGCAAAGCGCGGATCATTCGGCTTGGGTGATTCGAACGCACCGCTCTCGAGCCCGGCACGCGCCGCCGCCGGAATCTCGATGCCATAGCGCCGGATGATCGCCAGCGCATCGGCGCAGGTGGAGGCATCGGGCACCGTGGGGCCGCTGGCGATCACTTCGGGTTCGTCGCCGGGCACATCGCTGATGAGCAAGGTCACTACCTGGGCCGGTGCGCACATCGCGCCGAGCCGGCCGCCCTTGATCGCGGAGAGGTGCTTGCGCACGCAGTTCATCTCGCCGATCGCGGCGCCGCTGTGCAGCAGCGCCTTGTTGATCGCCTGCTTGCCTTCGAAGCTCACGCCTTCGGCCGGCATCGCCAGCAAGGCCGAGCCGCCACCGCTGATCAGGCACAGCACGAGATCGTCGGCGGTGAGGCCTTGCGTGAGTTCGGCAATGCGCTGCGCCGCGCGGCGCCCCGCCGCATCGGGCACCGGATGCGAGGCTTCGACCACCTCGATGCGGCCGCCGGATTGTTTGTACGCCGGTGGCACATGGTCGTAACGGGTGACCACCAGGCCCGACATCGGCGCGCCTTGCGGCCACAGCGCATCCACCGCCTGCGCCATCGCGCCGCCCGCCTTGCCGGCACCGATCACCACGGTGCGGCCCTTGGGTGGAGGGGGCAGATAGGCCGCCGTGTTGTGCGCAGGCAGTGCACGCGCTACCGCGGCGCCATACAGCGATTGCAGGAAGGCGCGCGGGTCGGCGGGGGGCGATGGGGATCTCATGGTCGGATTATCCCGCCCACGTTCAAACAAGACTCAGGCGGCGACGTCTGGCGACACGGTGTGCCCCGCCATGATCTCCAGCGCCCGCACCAGCGCGGAGTGATCCAGATCGGCCATGCCGTGGGCGGCGCAGGCCTGCATCAGTTGGGCGGCATTGGCCGTTTGCGGCAACGAGACACCGAGCTGGCGTGCGCCTTCGAGCGCGAGGTTCAGATCCTTCTGGTGCAGCCGGATGCGAAAGCCCGGGCTGAAGGTGCGCTTGACCATGCGCTCGCCGTGCACCTCGAGGATGCGGCTGGCGGCAAAACCGCCCATCAACGCCTGGCGCACCCGCGCCGGATCGGCGCCGGCCTTGCTGGCAAACACCAGCGCCTCGCCCACCGCGGCGATATTCAGCGCCACGATGATCTGGTTGGCCACCTTGGTGGTCTGGCCGTCGCCGTTGCCGCCCACCAGCGTGATGTTCTTGCCCATCAGTTCGAGCAGCGGCTTGACGGTGTTGAAGGTGACTTCCGGCCCACCGCACATGATGCTCAGGCTGGCGGCCTTGGCGCCCACTTCGCCGCCGGATACCGGCGCGTCGATGTAGGCGCAGCCGAGTTCGTTGATGCGGGCGGCGAACTTCTTGGTTTCGATCGGCGAGATGCTGCTCATGTCGACGACGATCTTGCCCTGGCTCAATCCTTTGGCCACGCCGAATTCGCTGAACAGCACGGCCGCCACATCGGGTGTGTCGGGCACCATGGTGAAGATGATGTCGGCCTTTTGCGCCACCTCCTGCCCGGTCTTGCAGACCGTGACCTTGCCCTCGAGATCGGCCGGCACGGCACCGACGGTGTTGACGAACAGCTTGTGGCCGGCGTTGATCAGGTGGCCCGCCATCGGCGCGCCCATGATGCCGAGGCCGATGAAACCGAGGTTGAGGGACGCGCTCATGGTGGTGGTGTCCTTGTCTTGTGGGGTCGGGGCCTGGGTCATTGGCGCGCGGCGCGCAGCCAGCCCAGGCCGTCTTCGGTGCGGCCGGCGGGTTTGTATTCGCAGCCCACCCAGCCGGTGTAGCCAATCTGGTCGAGATGGGCAAACAGGAAGGGGTGATTGATCTCGCCGGTGCCGGGCTCGTTGCGGCCGGGGTTGTCGGCGATCTGGACGTGCGCGATGCGCGCCAGGTGCTGGCGCAAGGTGGCGGCGAGCTCGCCTTCCATGCGCTGCGCGTGGTAGATGTCGTATTGCAGGAACAGGTTGGCCGAGCCCACCTCATCGATAAGGGCCAGCGCGTGGGCCGTGCGGTTGAGGTAGAAACCGGGGATGTCGTAGGTATTGATCGGCTCGATCAGCAGGCGGATGCCGGCGTTGCCCAGTGCTTGCGCCGCGTAGCGCAGGTTGGCCACGAAGGTCTGGCGCAGGGTGGCTTCGCTGGCGCCCAGGGGCATCTTGCCGGCGAGGCAATTCACCTGCTTCAAGCCGAGCGCGGTGGCATATTCGATCGCCCGGGTGACGCCTTCGCGGAACTCATCCACCCGATCGGGCAGACAGGCGATACCACGCTCACCGGCATCCCAATCGCCGGCCGGCAGGTTGTGCAGCACCAGCTTGAGCTGGTTGTCTTTCAGGCGCGACTGGATCTCCTGCACGCTGAAGGCATAGGGAAAGAGAAACTCCACCGCATCGAAGCCCGCCTGCGCGGCGCGCTCGAAACGATCGAGAAACGGTGCGTCGGTGAAGAGCATCGACAGGTTGGCGGCAAATTTGG